>NZ_KB905268.1 GCF_000378745.1 Prevotella amnii DSM 23384 = JCM 14753 | reverse complement strand
TACTATGGAAAGCGATACTATTTCAAGGTCGCTAAATCTCGGAACGACGCCTGGGCGTGGAATATTACCTTGCTCATTTACTAAATCTTTTGAGAATAGCTTGCATATATCAAGGATTTTTACGAAATTTGTATATAAGTTGTGCATACTGATTTTATAACTTAATGTATTGAGCAATACTAAGTTACAAATAAATTCTTGTATGTACAACTTTTCTTTCATATAAATTTATCTATTATTTTAATTCCGCCAACGGGTATATACATTATTATTATAGCAGGTGAAATCTTAATATTAGCTAAATAATAGATGTTATATACGTGATAATGCATGAAAAATAATACTTTTGTCAATAGATATTATTAGATTTGTAAAATCTATATAGCAGCAAGATGAGTTTAGTAAAGAAAAGGAGTTATAGCTTGTTTTATGCGTGGATACTGTTATTAGTGTTCACAGCATCTCATATAAGCAAAAGTCTTGACCTACACCTTTACCAAAACATCTCACAAACATCTAAAACTCAAAAGGTATATCAGGACACAGATATAAAGCCTTATTGTTCTATCTGTCATTTTATATGGCTAAAGTCAGAATCAGTAAAGAATATTATCTTTACTCCTATTCTTGTAGGTATTCTTATAGCACATTATGAAATAAAAGAAATTACTGTTTGGCGTCCTGTTAGTTCTGTTAATGCTCATTCTCCACCCACTTTTTAGTCTTGTCTAAGATTTGCTTAGACGCTTGTTTCTTTTTATTAGGCACAATGTTTTTATGTCGTTTGTATATAAAATAGGATATTATATATACAAAGGTGTGTTTATTAATAATCTGTGTTTATACTAACGTTGTTGCTTTAAGAAGAAGTGTTGTGCCAAGTTGTTTAATATATTTTTTAAAAATTTTATAGTGTAGGAATGAATAAAAAAGCCTATGTTAGTTTTACTTTTTTTTGTATTACTAACTTTAGTTTGATTCCTTCTATTAAGAGCTATGCGCAAAAACCGCAACATGCAGGTGCGCAGACAGACTCTGTTCAGTCTAAAACATATAGCTTGGGAGGGATAACTGTAAGTGGAGAAAGAAAACTTGTTAGTGTAAACGCCATTAGCAGCCAGATAGATAAAACTACGATAGATCGTTCTTTAGGTCAGTCGCTTGCTACTATGCTTGAGCGTATTAGTGGTGTAAGTGCCATAAGAACGGGTACAACGATATCAAAGCCTGTGGTGCATGGAATGTATGGAAACCGCTTGCTTATGATAGTAAACGGTGCGCGCCAAACGGGACAACAATGGGGCGACGATCATGCTCCTGAGGTAGATAAAAACAGTAGCGATAAGATAGAGGTTGTTAAAGGTGCTGAAGCGGTGAGATATGGCTCGGAAGCTCTTGGCGGTGTTATTGTTATGCAGCAAGCTATGTTGCCTTATGGTAATAGGCATGTAAAGGGTAAGCTGCTTACTATGTATGGCGATAATGGTAAACGCTATCAGGTAGTAGGTAGGGCAGAGGGTTCTGTGCCTTTTCTTAACGATTTAGCATGGAGAGTGCAAGCTACATATAGTAATAGTGGCGACCAACACTCTGCAAAGTATATACTTAACAACACTGGGACGCGTGAGCTTAATTTCTCCGGAGCATTAGGATTTAAGCATAAAAGCCTACGTATGGAAACCTTCTTTACGAGATACGACCTTAAGCTGGGTGTGCTCTTTAATGCACAGATGGGAGAAGCCTCCCTTCTTGCAGAACGTATCTCGCTCGGAAAGCCTGTCGTCTTTACGCCTTTTACCAGACATATAACATATCCTTTTCAGCATGTGGTACATAACAATGTAACTTTTAAGATGTATTACGCTGCTAACGGTATAGGAGACTTTAGCTGGTTATCTTCTTTTCAGAAAGATGATCGCAAAGAAAACAGAATACGTAGAGAGAATCTTTCTGAAATACCTGCGGTAAGTTTGCATTTACAATCACTGCAAAACAAAATACGTTGGCATAAAAGGTATGATGAATGGCAGTCAGAAATGGGAATACAACATTGTTATACTAATCACAAAAACGAACGCGGCACAGGTGTAGTACCTATTATACCTAACTATGTAGAAAACACTTTAGGTATATATGCTATTCAAAAATATAATAAAAGCAAATGGAATGTGGAGCTTGGAGCAAGATACGACAAGCAGGATACTAAGGCAGCAGGATACGATTGGACTGGACATTATTATGGGGGGCATCGCTCTTTCTCTAATTTTACTTATAACATAGGTACACAATATAAAGTAAACAGGCTATTAACAGTTTATTCTAATTTCGGAGCTGCATGGCGCGCACCACACGTTTACGAGCTTTATAGCAATGGTAACGAACTTGGATCGGGTAGATATATCATTGGCGACTCTACTCTTAGCTCTGAAAACAGTTATAAGTGGGTTACGTCAGTGCAATATAAAAGTACTTATATTAAGCTACGCCTTGATGCTTATCTACAATGGATAAGGAACTATATGTACGACAGACCTGCACATGAAAATATCACTGTAATATCAGGCACATACCCTATATTTAAATATATGCAGACTAATGCCTTCTTTCGTGGTATGGATTTCGATTTACATATATTACCTATAAACTCTATAGACTACCATTTTATGACCTCTATGATATGGGCTAACGAGCAGAGTACAGGCAACTACCTACCATATATACCCTCTTTTCGCTTTAGTCATAGCATTACTTATACACCTAAACCTATAAAGCAATGGGCACCATGGATAGCTCTTAACCACAACTTTGTAGCACGGCAGTATAGGTTCGACCCAAGTACCGACCTCATAAACACAGCTCCTGAGGCATATAATCTTTTTGGTTTTGAAGCTGGAGTGTCATGGACTATAGATGCTCATAACACTTTATCTCTTAGCGTAATAGGCGAGAATGTCTTTAATAAAGAGTATAAAGAATATACTAACCGAGCACGTTATTATTCGCACGATCTCGGAAGAAACATCAGTATAACAATGGGCTGGAAATTTTAATAATAACTATTAATACTTTTATAAACAATGAAAAGATTAACATTTACAACATTACTGAGTAGCTTACTCATATTAAGTAGCATAATGATAGCAAGTTGTAGCAGCGATCCTGCTCAGCCTGAAAACGAAATTAATAACAAGCATCATGAAGATCCTTTCTCTTCTGTGTTTACACTCATAGAAGGTAAGCTCAAAGAGGGGAAGAGCTTTTCTGCTAATCTCCTGCCAGAAGATGTAATACTTACTAACAATACGCAGGTTATCTATTATACAGTAGATAATAATCATGATAAGAAAAGTCAGGGGTTTCATATAGATACTTCTAAGGGTAGTGATAAGTTTGTAGTAAAAAACAACACTAAAGATTCAAGGACGGTATACATGTTAAAGATAGATTATTATAATAAAGACCATCAGCTTATGAACGATCAGTTCTTTGAAAACGACCAAGATAAAATACATCAACATTTCTTTCAACTATTTAAAACAGATAAAAATAATATCTCTATTCGTGAAAATGATAAAAGCAAGCTGCCTTTCGATTATGTCTATGCAGATGATTACAAAGGAAAATTTATAGGAAAAGAAAACCCAATGGGATTTAAAGGATTTGTTATCTTTAAGGAAGCAGGAAGGAAATTTGATTTAAAAATATCTTTAATGCACTCTGGAAATATGAGCAAATTTGATAAAAACCATAAAGCGTCCGATTTTTATATCCCCTCAAATGGTCAGATTACTAACGCCCTGTGGGACTTTCAGGCTATATTACCTATAGAGATTAAGTAAAGAAAAATAACAATTAAAAACATATCAACAATGAAAAAAACTTTTAACATATTACTCTCCCTTACCATCGTAGTCCTTATAGTGGTATCGTTTATAGCATGCAGCAGCGAAATGCCTGTAGATAATAGCAAGAAGACAGAAGGACAGCACCTCTCAGGACCTATACCTGCAAGCGTAGAGGTTAAGATAGTTTACGGGCATCTACATGGTTATACAGGTTTTCATGAAAACGCCAGAATGGCAGGCACTACGTTTATAACGCCAAAGCCTACTTTTAAGTTTAGATTAGAAAACAACCAGTGGGTAGCCGATAAAAACAATCCAAAATATCTTTATGCCTTTAGCTCTAACAGTTATTTTAACACTGAGGGTGCAAGGGCTTATGCTTTAGATATACACTATTTTGATGCTAATGGAAAAGATATTACAGCAGAAATGGTTGCTAACGGGAAAGAAGACAAGTTACAACACTTCTTTGTACCAGAAGATGTAAAACCTTTAAACGATTTTGATAAAAATATAGATAATCCTAATAATAACGACTTCTTTCGCTATGATTATATTGATCCTACACCGTTTGGGAAGACCATGCACGATGATAAGGCAGAATATAACGGACTAAAAAACCCAATGGGATTTAAGGGATATATGACCTTTGGATATAGCCGACAAACCTTCAACCTTGCCGTTAAGCTGATGGAAGCGAAAGGAAAAAAGCATATAACTTACAAGAAAGTAGACTTTATTACTAACGACCATCTAAACGAACACACACATAACTATAGGCAGGTAGCATCATGGACTCCAACGAAAGAGCAGGAAGAAGATAACTTGTGGTACCCTACTTTCTATATACCTGTGATGGTTTATGCTTGTTGGGGAGAAGAATATTCTGGAGATGTGGAAATGGGCGAAGACGGATCTTTACCCAAAATAGAAACTTTAGAGCCAAAGACGCAGCGATTAATAAAAACTATACAAAACAATCTTGGGCTTAGTTACAAAGAAATAATAGAAAACTTATATTACCAACTAAAAGGTGATACTAACCCAGAGGCTGGTACATACTGGTTTTAAGTAACCCTTTCTTTAAGGTATAACATATTAAAGAAAACAAGAAAACTCTCTTTCCTTAGCATACTAACGTAAGAAGAGCGTAAGAAGAAGCCACGAGGTAAACCTGATTTACTTCGTGGCTTATAAATAAAAGCATAAAGCATAAAGAATTATTCTCCTTGCAATTGTTTTGCTAATAAGGTTATAAATGGGCGCATAACCTTTTGTGAAGGCTCTGCTGATATGTAACTTAGCTTTATATCATCACCCATACCATTAAGAATACTAAACTTATATTTGCCGTTATCGTCTAAATCGGCAGCAAGCGATAAGAGCTTGTTTTGATAGAAAGCCGCAAAAGGCTTACCTTCTCTCTTTGCGTCTATAGCTGTAAGCATCTCATGTATAAGAAAAGCCATATCGCTCACCTTTTCTATCCAAGGCTTAATGTCGGCATAAAGCAAGCTATCAGGCTCGTTAGCAGAACGCTTCATCACCTCAAAGGTGTTACATTCGTTTATTAAAAGCTCCATTTCGGCTTTTAAAGCTGTAGTTTTCCCATCTTTCTTATATGCGGCAATAAGGTCTTTTAGTGGGTTATCGTCATAATAACGCAGATATTTTGACACATGACAAAAAGCCTTAGCACGCTGTTTGCCTACTACGGCGCACAAGGCTGCTCTGTAGCTCTTCTCATTATTAAACCCTTTATGGTTCCAAGCATAGTCGCCTAAGCCGAAAAGGGCTATCTTAGAGGCTGTTCCTTGCTGCATGGGATTAGATATTAATGCGCTTGCACCATTTAAAGTAGCTTCTAACCTTGCGTTGTTGTCTATCCAACGTTCGTCGGCAAAGTTAGTATAAGTATCGCTAATGAAAAGTTTGCTCATGTCGTTATCATTACATGGATAGTTCCACCACCATGCTAAAGAACGCCCAAAGCTCTTTGATACCACAGATAAGTCGTGCGAATTAGGCACACTCCATATCTTAGCCCCAGTAATATATACCACAACCTGTTTCGGGGTGTGGCTTAAAGCCTTGAAAAAGTTATGTCGCACGGTGTCGTTAAACCATGAATAAGCGTACAGCTGCGGCACAAAGTTGATAGGTTTTACCGTGTCGGCAGCCGATTTATATGCTTTGTTCCACATAGCCTCCACAGCCTGCTGAGCTTCTGTGAGCCTTTTTGCGTTCAGTGAAAGACTAATACTATCTAAAGGTACACCAATATCATCTACAAAAATGCCAAACTGGCGCACGCCAAGCTGATACATCTTCTCAAACTTATTCATTATCCTGCCTATAACATTGTTGCCCTTGTTCTGGGTGAAAGCACTACCAGGGTGAATAGCCCAAATAAAGTTCACCTTATTATTATGGGCTGTCTTGGTAATATCACGCAGCATAGGGGCAGACAGATAGCCTATAGCTTTTTGTTCAGAAGTAATAGAGTCGGGGTAAGGCTCTTCCCACTTTTGCGAATGATAAGGATCGCTCTTTGCACCATACATATAACTGTTCATCTTATAACGTGCCATAAAGCGGAAAAGGTCTTTTGTAGTTTCGGCAGTATAAGGCACACCATAATAGCCTTCTATAACGCCACGATATTGTATGTCAGCATAATCTTCTATCTTTACACAAGCTAAGTTTTGCGTACCATTATCTAATATCTGCTCAAGAGATGCTATACCATAAAACGTAGCATCGGTGTTCTCACCAAGTATAAGAACGTTAGCCCTACCTTTTTGAGAGGTAAGATAAAGCAAGTGTTTGTCAAACTTGCCTTTTTTATCAATCACATCTGGCGTTATATGCCATTTTTTTGCTATCTTGTTAGCTACATCATTGCTGTGAGCCACACCAAGAAAGACGTTTGAAAGACTATTCTTAGCTTCCTTACCAAACCGTACGTTTAGCCCTTTAGATGCTAATAGCTCTTTAATACGCCCCACAGTAACATTATCTATAGAAGCATCTGCTACTACATTTACCACCTTTGTAAAAGAAGCCCTTGTTCCTAAGAGCTGTTGGCTGTGAGGTACAGGATAAATAGTATACACGCTTTGCGCTGCTACTAACAACGAAGTAGCAAAGAAAAACATACATGCTACAGTTTTTTTAACACACATTTTAGCTTTTATATTTAGGTTTATATTATTTGCTATAATAGAAAAAGTTATATTAGTGTTATACATCTTTATATATATAAAATGTATATTCCCCTACAAAGGTATAACTTTTTTTGATAATACATCAGAATGTTAATAAGGAATAAGTCTTTTCACTATCAAAAAAAAAGTATATCCTTTTGAAAGGTATTGGTAAGAATAAAAAGTAAAAAAGCAAAGTTCTCCCTTTTTTTATGTACTTTTGCACCTAATATAAAATATCAATGCATCGGTGCATTAATAAATGTTACGCTTCAAAAAATTAGATATATTCATTGCCAAGCAGTTTGGTTTACTCTTTGTAGGCACTTTCTTCATCAGCCTTTTTGTACTGATGATGCAGTTTTTATGGCGTTTTGTAGACGACCTTATAGGTAAAGGGCTTACCATAGATGTGCTTGCACAGTTTTTTGGTTACATGGCTTTAATGATGGTGCCACAGGCTCTTCCGCTTGCTGTGTTGCTATCGTCGCTGATGACTTATGGTAACCTCGGCGAAAGTTCGGAGCTAACAGCCATAAAGGCGGCAGGAATATCTTTGTTTCAGTCTTTTAGAGGGTTAATAGGCATAACCATTCTTATAACACTATTATCGTTTTATTTCCAGAATAATATTGCTCCTGTAGCGCAGAAGCATCTCTATCAGCTTATTATATCTATGAAGCAAAAGAGCCCAGAGCTGGAAATACCGGAAGGAGTGTTTTATAGTGGCATTCCACAAACTAACCTCTATGTTGAGAAAAAAAATCTTAAAACAGGCCATTTATATAATATAATGGTGTATCGTATGACCGATAGCTACGAAGATCAGGCTATAATACTTGCCGATTCGGGTATGCTTCAGTCTACAGCAGAGAAAAAACACCTCGTTCTTAACCTATGGAATGGAGAGTGGTTTGAAAATATGCGCGACCAAGAGATAGGAAACAGCTCAAGCGTGCCATATCGTAGAGAAACTTTTGCGCATAAAAAGATAGTTATAGACTTCAATGGCGACTTTAGTCTTACTGAGGTTGCTGGCCTCTCTAACGATGCACGTACAAAGAGTTTAGCCAAGATACAACACGATAAAGACTCTCTAATACAAGTATATGACAGCGTAGGAAAAGCATATTATAAAGATATGCAGAAGGCATATTATCCACACCCTATACTAAAAACGGCGCAACAGGAAAAGGTTAGAAGGATAGAAAGTTCTAAACATTTTAATATCGATTCCCTTTTTGCTCATCTGCCCACCGATAAACGGCGAACAGTAGTGGATATGGCTCTGGCTAACGTTCAGCAAGAAGTGGGAGAACTGGAGTTTAAAAGCATGATAACCAGTGATGCTGATAAGATAATAAGGCAGCATACTATAGAGGAGATTAACAAGTTTACACTTGCCCTGACCTGTCTTATCTTCTTTTTCATAGGTGCTCCGCTTGGGGCTATTATACGTAAAGGAGGGCTCGGGCTGCCTATTATAGTAAGTGTTATAGTTTTTATAATATTCTATATCTTAGATAATACAGGGTATAAGATGTCTCAGCAAGGTGCTTGGGCTATATGGTTTGGTAAAGGACTCTCGCCGGCAGTACTGATACCTATGGCTTTGTTTTTTACATATAAGGCTAATAACGATTCTATGTTCTTTAATGCCGACTTATATAAGAACACCTTAAAACGCATCTTGGGCATTAGAATGAAGCGAAACATATTAAGAAAAGAAGTGCTTATCTCTGATCCTGATTATCATAAAGATGCTCTGATACTTAAGCAGATTAATGAAGATATTGCAAGATACCACAAGGATAAGCGGCTCACATCGCCTCCTAACCCTATAAAAGTGTTCTTTAAATATCATGCCGACCATAAGATAGAACAGCTAAACGCACTTTTGGAAGATATTATAGACGATTTGAGTAATACTAAAGATCGCTTTATACTAAGCGAACTAAACAAGTATCCTATCATTGCTACTAAGGCACACACACGCCCATTTGAGAAAAAATGGCTGAACATTGTTTCAGCACTCATAATACCTCTGGGCATATTCTTTTACTTAAGAATGTGGCGTTTCAGATTTCGCTTATACAGAAACCTAAAAGAAATAACAAAAGTTAATAATAATATCATAGAAAGAATACAGAAAAGCAGAAGTTAAAGAAAAATGAATTATAAATAGTAACTATATGGAAAACTTTAAATTAGATAGCATTGAAGATGCACTACAAGACTTTAAAAAAGGCAAATTCATTATCGTTGTAGACGATGAAGATCGTGAAAACGAAGGCGACTTAATAATGCCAGCGGAGTTTATAACTCCTGAAAAGGTGAATTTCATGCTTAAAAATGCGCGTGGAGTGCTATGCGTGCCTATCACTAAAGTAAGAGCTACAGAACTGGAGCTGCCACATCAGGTACCTAACAACACCTCTATGCTGGAAACTCCTTTCACGGTTACTGTAGACAAACTTGAAGGCTGCTCTACGGGAGTATCTGCTCACGATAGAGCCGAAACCATAAAAGCCCTTGCCGACCCCACTTCAAAGCCCGAAACCTTTGGACGTCCGGGGCATATAAACCCTCTTTACGCACAAGAGAATGGTGTGTTGCAGCGCTCAGGGCATACAGAAGCAGCTGTAGACCTATGCCGCTTAGCCGGCTGTTACCCTGCAGGAGTGTTAATGGAGATAATGAACGAAGACGGCACTATGGCACGAATGCCCGATTTGCAGGTGAAAGCCAAAGAGTGGGGAATGAAGATTATTAGCATTAAAGACCTTATTGCCTATCGCTTAGACAGAGAAGCTGGTATCAAAGTGGGCGAAAAGGTAGAACTACCCACCATGTATGGAAACTTTCAGCTCATTCCTTTCCAACAAAAAAACAATGGCATAGAACACATGGCTTTAGTAAAAGGAGAGTGGAAAGAAGATGAAAGCATATTGGTGCGAGTACACTCTTCATGCGCTACGGGAGATATACTTGGAAGCTGTCGGTGCGATTGCGGCGAACAGTTGCACAAGGCTATGAAGATGATAGAGGAAGAAGGCAAGGGAGTACTGATATATATGCAGCAAGAAGGACGTGGAATCGGACTTATGAATAAGATAGCTGCCTACAAACTGCAAGAACAAGGCTTAGACACCGTTGATGCTAATATACACCTCGGATTCCGACCAGATGAGAGAGAATATGGTAGCGGCGCAGAGATGCTCCGACACCTTGGCGTACACAAAATGAGGTTAATAACTAACAATCCCACCAAAAGAGTGGGCTTAGAAGCATACGGACTGGAAATAACCGAAAACGTTCCTATTGAGATTACCCCTAACAAGTACGACTATCGTTACCTAAAAACGAAGCAAACACGTATGGGGCATAATCTTCATTTGTAAACAATGTTATAAAGCTTTTTAATTGTTATAATAAGCGTAGCCTCTTTTTTAGAGGCTACGCTGCTTTATATAGTATACTTGTTGCCTTATAAAAGCCATACTATAGCCTTATAATCATACGAGCATAGCTCACCCTAAAAGCCACAGAAAGCCTACTTTTATAAAGAAAAACATTATAGGCGGGAAATAAAAATAAATTAATTTTACTGCATTTTTAATCTATTTTTATATCAAAAATAATTTATTTTTCCTTTTTGTTCGATTCTTTCTCCTTGCAAAATGTTTACCTCTTATTTATATATAGATGTGCTTTGGTATCTTATTACCATGTAGCAATAGCAATTCTAAGTAATAATATTTCTTTTCTTTTACTTATATATATAATGTAAGGCAGGTATATTTTTCCCATGTAAATATACCTGTCTCTGCCGTTTTTGTAGCTATAGTGAAGGTTAAGCATCTTTTCGTATCGAAGCCAAAAAAGTCCGTTTCTAACCTTATAGGAAACGCCACTTCTTCGCAAAGTAAAATTTTTAATGTAAAATATGGCTTTTTTCTTTTGTTATATAAAATAATTGTTTATCTTTGCCTCTAAGTTCTATAAGATGTATCAGAGACGCTTAAAAGGACGCCCACTTTTTAATATAAGAGGTGGATAAAATCTTTTTAGAGACCTAAATTTAGATAAAATCTATAAACTAACATTTTAAAATAACAACAAAATAAACAATTTAAAAAGTTATGTGGAAATTCTTAAATCCTCCTAAGTATAAGGAGGCTCAAACAGGAGTTGAAGCCGACTCACGTTATCGCTCATTGCGGTGGCAAGTATTCATTGGTATATTCATAGGATATGCAGGCTTTTATATAGTTCGTAAGAACTTCTCTATGGCCATTCCTATGTTAGATGGGTTAGGTTTTGGAAAAGATGAGCTTGGTATTGTTTTGTCAATGAATGCTATAGCTTATGGTTTTTCAAAATTTATCATGGCAAGTATTTCCGATAGGAGCAATGCTCGCACATTCTTGCCTTTAGGATTAATACTTGCAGCTGTAGCCATGCTGTTTATGATAGTACCTGTACAGTGCTTGGGTGCTGAACATAAGTCGCTGGCTATAATCTTAATGGCAGCACTTAATTTCCTCGTTGGTTGGTTTAACGGTATGGGCTGGCCTCCGTGTGGTAGGGTTATGACCCACTGGTTTTCTATTAAGGAGCGTGGAACATGGATGTCTTTTTGGAATTGTGCCCATAACGTAGGTGGTGCTTTGGTAGGTCCTATGGCAGTATATGGTGCTGTATGGTTTGGCTCATTATTTTATGGAGCCGACAAAGACCGTTATTTCCTTATAGGTACTTACGCTTTCCCTGCAGCAGTAGCTGGAATTATAGCTATCATAGCTTACTGTTTGATACGCGATACACCTCAGTCGTGCGCTTTACCTTCTATCGAGAAGTGGTCTGGAGAGGCTTCAAAGGGGTATAGTGAAAAGTCGGAGGAAGTGCTTTCTACTAAAGAGATTTTCCGCACTGTGCTTACTAATAAGTTTTTATGGTATATTGCCTTTGCTAATGCTTTTGTTTATATGGTGCGTTATGGCTGTTTAGACTGGGCTCCTGCCATTCTTACCGAAAAGGGTATTAACATAAAAAGTGCAGGTTGGGCTTATTTTGCTTACGAAATGGCAGCTATTCCCGGAACAATAATCTGTGGCTGGCTATCGGATAAAGTGTTTAAAGGGCGTCGTGCTCTACCTACTATATTATTTATGGTGTTAGTGGCTGTTGCTATTGTTATTTATTGGCAATTCCTCGACAATCTTAATGTAGTAATAGGCTGCTTAATAGCTATAGGTTTCTTTATCTATGGTCCTGTGATGTTAATAGGTGTTCAGGCGCTCGACTTAGCTCCTAAGAACGTATCAGGTACTGCAGCAGGCTTAACAGGCTTTATGGGCTATGTGCTTGGTACGGCATTACTTGCTAATATCGTTATAGGCTATGTTGCTAAAGACTGGGGTTGGGATATAACCTTTATCCTTCTTCTCATAGCTTGTGTCCTTTCCATTGTCTTTATGGCTTTAACATACCATGAAGAACAGTATCTTGCTAAAAAATTAAACAAATAATAAATCTTTATTTTTATGACTACAAAAGCACTAAAAACAAGTTTTCTGTTAGGGCTTACAGCTCTAATTGCATTTACTTCATGTTCAGAAGAACAACAATTTACAAATCAAGAAAAAGATGCTAAACGTGTTGATGTAAGTCCATTAACACCTGAAATGGCTAAAGTTAGAGATTATGTTCCTTTGTATGCTTGTGTTGCTCATCGAGGATCTACTTATTGGACTCCAGAAGAGACTGAAGCTGCATGGCGTTGGGCTCGTAATATGGGGGCTGATTATTTAGAAAGTGATCTTCAAGCAACGAAGGATGGCGTTGTACTTGCTAATCATGATGAAAATTTAAAGCGTACAACTAATATCGAAGATGTTTTTTCTGACGAAGTACCAACTATTCGTAAAGATTTTTATCGTAGTTTCCGCAACGAAGATGGTTCTCAACATTTTACAGAAGATGATATTAAGGAACAATACGAAAGGGATTTAAAAGATTTTCGTTCAAATTATACAATGTCATACTATTATGCAGAACTTCTTATGCTCGATGCAGGAAAGTGGTTTAATGATGCCACTCCAGAGCAAGAACGTTTATCTTTTGCGGCAAAGCATAATGGTAAAGTTATATATGAGAAAGGAGTTCCTTCTATCCAATATGCTGATGGTCTATATGTATCTGCTTTACAAGACCAAATTAACTATGCTATGGGTAATAAGCTAAACCGTGATGTTAATGGTCGTCGTATCTTAACTTATAAGATAAAAGACGAGTATAAGAATATGACCTTAAAACAAATATATGAAGCATCTCGTCCAGCTGTTAAAAATGGCGACAATAGCGTTAAAGGTTCTAAAGCTTCTAAATACATGGACTTTGTAGAGTATAGTTTTGGTGATAAAAACGGTTCAACTGCTTATGTGAAAGATGAAGCGGATAATGGTAATCGTCCTGGTATATACCCTGAATTCAAAGAATCTTGGCTTAACCCTAAGGATATTGAAATACGTGTGTACAACATTTTAGATGATTGGGGTTGGAATATTATAACAAAACCTGCAGATGCAAACGAACCTTTTTATGTAAATGGCAAAATAAATGTAGGTAAGACAAATGGAAAGGTTATCCTTCAAACATTCTCTTTTGATGCTCTAAATCGTGCATATAATGTGTTTAAGGGACAAATTCCTATGTGTTTCTTGCTTTGGACGAGTAACCCTCCTTATGCAACAGATTTAGCCGTAACAACACCAACCGGTTATGCTAGTTTTATCAAATATGCTCAGGATCATGGTGCTCATATAATAGGTCCATCTATAGCAGGTGCTCCTAATAATTATCCAGAGCTTAATAACCCTTGGCAAGCTTATTTAATACGTAGAGCTGGTATGTTAAATCATCCATATTCGTTTGACTCAGATGCTCAAATGAAGAAATACATGGGATATTTTGTTAATTTCTGGGGTCAAAATCCAACAGAATTTGATGATTTGCTAAATGTAGTTGTTCAACCTACACAATATACAGAGTTTAAAAAGCCTAGCTCACACCCTGTATATATGGATGGATTTTTTACAAATCGCTCTGAGATTTCTTTAAAGTATATGATTCAGAATGGATTCCGCTGTAATGCCAAACTTGCAAATCCTTTCTATCCAGGCAAATTTTATGACAATTCTCAAGCACCTTCAGATGTACCTAATGCAGATAAAGTTCTTCAAGAGTTAGGGTATTAATTAGAAAAAGTTTATAATAAAAATATCATATTCAAACCTATATTTTAATATGAAAAAATATATAATAATCCCAATATTTGCACTATGTGCAATTAATATAGCTGCTCAAGATTTTGACACAAAACCTTCTGTTACAGTTAATAATGAGAAAGATAAAATGCAATTTACAGTAGGTGCTCGTTTTATGGCAGATGCAGCTTACTATAATACAGATTTTACACCTATGAGAAGCGGAGCTGCTATAAGTGATGCACGAATAAGAACTTCATTTAAATATAAAGATTGGAATTTTTATGCAGACTTTGGTTTTGGTGGAGGTAAATTTAGTCAGAAAAACATTTTCCTTCAGTATACAAGGCACGATAAAAATGGTGCAACTCATGCTATAAGAGGAGGTTATTACGTAGACCCAGCAAGTTCTATGGCTCGTACTACTTCATTAGGCAGCTATCATTTTATTTCTCGTGCAGGCGCAGCAGATGCTTTGGGTGAAGGACGTGAACTTGGTATTACTTATAAATACAATAGTAAAAAGTTCATGGCGCACCAAGGTGTTTTTACAGAAAATCAATATAACACTCAAGAAGCAGGTTTTAATGGTATAGTTGTAGCAGGACGTTATATATATCGTCCTATCGCAACAGAAGATAAAACACTTGCAATAGGAGCAAATGTGCGTTATCAGCATGTAGGTGGTGGCGTTGTAGAGAAAAATGTATTGAAAAAGACAATACGATTGAAGCAATCAATGCAAACTATCGTAGATCATAATGATAATTTTGTATCATGTAGTTTACCTTGGGCAGAAAATGTAATAGATGCAGGAGCAGAAGCATTATATCATAATGATAAGTTGTTTGTACGAGGTGAATATTTATATAAACATGTTACTAAAAAGCGAGATTCTAAGACTCTTTTTGATGCAACAAATAATAATATAGATACATGGGGGACTTTGGGGACTTGGATAGAAGCTAATCCTTTGCGCGCAAATTCTTTTCATGGAGGTTATGTTGAACTTGGTTATCTTATTTTCGGGAATGCATACAAGTATGATAGCGAGAATGGAACTTTAAAGGGTTTATCTGAAAATTCTCTTGAAGTTGTAGCACGCTATAATTATACAGGTTTGAATGATATTATTGCTGGAGAATATTTTTCTGCAGGTCGTAACCAATATTACCCAAGTGGTCAATTGCAAGACTGGCCATTTAAGTCAACAAGTGTTGGTGGAGGAAATATTAGCTCTTTTACTGTTGGTCTAAATTATAGTTTCAATAAGTATACACAAGTTATGCTTGATTATACATATCATCGTTTAAAGAAAGATATGTATCCAAATGATAAGAATTTCCATGCAGTTCAGGCTCGTATTCAATTTGCTTTCTAAGAGTTATTCAGATAAAATTATTTAAAGTTTTAAGTGGGTAATATAGTTAAATGTTATTATTACCCACTAAACTTATTAAAAAGATTAGTATGAAAGAACTTAAAAAATTATTGCTTACTTGTATTGTATATTTTATTCCTGTAGTTTTATTTGGAGAAATATTAACAGAAATAAATGATACGCATCTTTCCTCTAATAATTTTATTTATGGAATAGTACAAGAAAAAAAGATCAACTCAGAAAAGGTAGACTCATGTAAAAAAATAATTTTCAAAGTTCCTAAAATATCAGGTTATTTGCAAACAGGCTGGAATTATACCGCTAATGATAAAACAAAAACTTCTTCTTTTCAGGCTAAACGTTTAAGATTATTAATGGATGGCAAGGTTGGTGATAATATAGATTTTCGTTTGCAGATCGAGGCTTTCAATGGAATATCAGGAACACAAAATGGTAATAATCAGAAGAGCATACATCTGATGGATGCTTTTGCTACTTGGAAAATAGTTCCTGAATTTAAGGTGCGATTAGGACAATTTTATACACCTTTAGGATATGAGAATTATGATATATCTCCTTCTACTTTAGAGTCTATTGACTTTTCCAACATTGTTTATCGTATGGCTTGTCGCAATCCTTATGAATATAATTTTGTAGATTATGGACGAGATCTTGGAATTATGTTTATAGGAGATATTGGTAAATCAAAGCAAGGTTATAGTTATCTTCATTATGATTTTGCAATAACCAATGGTTCTTTACCTTGTACTGATGATAAAAATATGTCTAAAGATATATATGTAAGTACAACAATTCAGCCAATGAAAAATCTTAAGGTTAAAGCGACTTATAATTACGGAGAATATGTTTCTAATACAGTTAAAGGGGGAGAGGGTGTTAAAGTTAAGGACGGTAGTAGATATAATCCTATGAATCGTTTTGTAGCAGGTGTCTGGTATAATGACCCAAATGGTTT
Organism: Prevotella amnii DSM 23384 = JCM 14753; assembly: GCF_000378745.1. Classification (GTDB taxonomy): domain Bacteria; phylum Bacteroidota; class Bacteroidia; order Bacteroidales; family Bacteroidaceae; genus Prevotella; species Prevotella amnii. Next base: position 112,112 of record NZ_KB905268.1, on the reverse strand, counting down.
AGATTTACGTACGGAGATAGGTTTTGTTAATTCTAAAATTGATAATTTTACGTTCGTTAATGAGGAGTCAGCATATATACTTGCGGCTTATCACTTTCATAAGTTTTTGCCTTTGTTAAGATGGGATATGTATAAAGATAATATCAATAAAACTACAGCTGCAGCAAACTATAATCGTATTTTGTTAGGAGTAACATATAAGTTGATGGAAAATGCTAAAATACAGTTGAATTGGGGACACTTTATATATCCAAAAAATATTGAAGAATTGAATGGATATAAAACAAGTGAGCAAATACAAATAATGGGATTGTTCAGCTTTTAATTACATTTAGAATAAAAATTGTATATTATGAGGAAAATATTAATATTATTAGCTATAAGTTTTATTTGTATAATAGCAAAAGCGCAACATATAGGTAAAGAGTATAGATTAAAAAAGGTAATACGTGTAGCAGGTAGGCAAGGTATTGCCATAGATAAATATTATTATTATGTTAGTGATACTCGTGCATTATATAAGTATGATAAGGATGGTAATATGTTACTAAAAAACGATAATCCTTTTAGGGATCCAGAAAAAGCAAATCATTTTGGAGATATTGATATATATAATGGCGAAATATATACAGGGAATGAAAAGTTTGAATATGGTCGTGGATATAATATATCAATAGATGTATATGACGCAAGAACATTGAAATGGAAACGTTCTATTCCATGGTGTGCAGAGTCAGGGCAGGTAGAGTGTTCTGGGCTTGCAATAGATCGTGAGAAAAATATGGTTTGGATGAGTGATTGGGTAGATAGTCGTTATGTTTATTGTTATAATTTAGAAACTGGCAAGTATTATACGAAAATGCAATGTCGTCCTACCCCATATTGGTGTCAAGGAATATTTATAGCAGATGGTAAAATGATATTTGCAGCTGATGATGGTGAAGCTACTTTTCAAATTGCAGATAATCTTTATATTGCAGATATATCTCAAGTTTCATATACAGGGTTAGTAAATGGAATGGAACCAATTAAGAAAGATCCTTATAGCGTAGAAATAAAAGATGGGAAAGTAGTTACTCGTACGGGATTGATACCTGGTGGTGCTAAAGCTGGTAGGATTATGTTATTAAGGGAGATGGTGGACTTTAAGCGTGCTGGCGAAATAGAGGGTATAGCTATAGATCCGACAAATGACGATTTGGTAGTACTTAATAATAGAGGTACACAAATAGTTTTAGGAATGTCTCAAGGACCATTTTATAATGAGGGTTATAAGGCTGAAATACATGAACTATATATTTATGAAAAAGTAAAATAGAAAAGAGGTATGTGTTTGTAAGTTTTAATAGCTATGGTTTTATAATAATTTTTATATAGCAGTCAAGCTTATTATAGGTTAACTAAGAAAATATAATCCCTTGTAGATAAAATAACATACAAGGGGTTATAGTTTCTATAATGTGGTGTAAAACATTATACTAAATAGAAAATAAAGTGATATCATATAGCTTAGAAAGGAAAAAAGAATGTAGCTTTCTTGCATCAGCTTATTTAGGTAATAGTATCTGTTTAATGTTTTGCTCTCGGTGAATGATATGCACTTCTATGTTAAATTTGTTATGAATATGCTCGGCTAAATGTTGTGCGCTATATACAGAGCGATGTTGTCCACCTGTGCAGCCAAAGCAAAACATAAGATGGGTAAAGTTACGTTCTATATAGCGTTTTACGTGATGATCGGCAAGGGCGTAAACAGGTTTTAGGAAGTTTAGTATCTCACCATCATCTTCAAGGAATCGTATTACTGGCTCTGTTAGTCCGTTAAGGTCTTTATAAAGAGGGTAGCGTCCGGGGTTGTGGGTGCTGCGACAATCAAAGACGTAGCCTCCTCCGTTTCCACTATCATCGTTAGGTATTCCTTTCTTAAAAGAGAAGCTAAACACTTTAACTACCAGTTTGCTTTTATCTTTATGCTGCTGGATATTATCGGAGGTATTTCCCGATTTATCTATATGTAAAAGGCTTAAAAGGTCTTTTTCTTTAGTTGAAGTTTCGTCCTTAGGGCTAAACTGTGGCAGGTTAATGAGCCTTTTAAGTATATCCATAAGGTGTGGATAAGGGAAATGTAAGCCTTCAGTGTTAATCATATCGCGTAGGTTTTGTATCGCGTATGGTATGGAATTGATGAAATACTGTTTATGCTCGAAGTATCCTCTAAAGCCGTAGGCTCCTAATACCTGTAATGTGCGAAATAGTATGAAGAGCGAAAGGCGACTTACGAAATGTCTTACAGATGGCACTTCGGTGTATTGTTTTAGGCTTTCATAGTATTCTGCTATAAGTTGTCGGCGCAATTTAAAGGGATATTTTGCGCTTGCCTGCCATAGAAAAGACGCCAAATCGTAGTAGTAAGGACCTTTTCGTCCTCCTTGAAAATCTATAAAAAAGGGGTTCCCGTAATGATCTAACATTACGTTTCGTGCTTGGAAATCACGATATAAGAAGGCTTGCATGGGTTCTGCGGTAAGGTCTTTGGCAAGCATCTGAAAGTTAGCTTCAAGTTTTAATTCATGAAAATCTAAGCCTGTAGACTTTAAGAAGCAGTATTTAAAGTAGTTAAGATCAAAGAGTACGCTTTCTTTATCGAACTCAGGCTGTGGATAGCAGTTGCTAAAATCAAGCCCATGTGCTCCGTTTATCTGTATGTTGGGCAGTGTGCGTATAGTTTTTTTTAACAGTTCTATTTCTTTAAGATTGTATTTACCGTTAGCCTCACGACCTCCTTTTAAGGCATCGTATAGAGATAATTGCCCCAGATCGCTTTGTAGGTAATATAACTCATCATCGCTCACTGCTAATACCTTTGGTACAGGTATCTGTTTTGTATAAAAGTGTTTAGCAAGATATATGAAAGCATGGTTCTCTTCCTTGCTTACTCCTTTTACACCTATTATAGTTTTTCCCTCTTTATCAGTAAAGCGGTAGTAGCTTCTATTGCTACCTGATAGTGGTATCTTCTGAGTGTTTAGAGGTGTATATCCTAAATATTTTTCATATAGAGCTATTAGTTTGTCCATTTTCAAGAATCCTTTTCAGCGTCGTTTAGCTTTTTTGTAATATCTTTAATTTCTTTTTCTCCTCGTTTACGGTGTTCGTATTGCATAAGTAGTCCGTCTATAAGCAGGAGAATAACCATGATAGCACAGGTTAGCAATATGGAGCGTGTGATGTAATATAGCCCACCTATTACGATGAAAAGTACTAAGAAATGTTTCCAATTGATTTTTGCTTTCATAATGTGGCAGAGGTTATAATTTTAGTTTGAGCTTTTATTATTTATTTTAAAATATTATTCTGTGAGTTTTCATCACTTGTTTTTTATTACTTCTTCATCTTTTGTAACATATCTTTTCCAGTAAGCAATGATTATGGTGGTAAGTGGTAAGGCAATGATTAGCCCTATAAATCCCAGTAGTGCTCCCCAGATGGATAGTGATAGTAGCAGCATGGCAGGGTTTAAGCCCATAGCTTTTCCCATTATCTTAGGTGTTATTATCATATCTGTTATAATCTGCACTATAATAAAAACGAGCAAAGCTCCTCCGAATATCATCCAGAAGTTGTGACCAGTATCGGCAGCTTTCATAAGTGCTAAGATAGCAGTGGGGATAAGTGCCAGGGCGTGTAGATAAGGTACGAGGTCGAGTATGCCTATGAGTATTCCTAAGCCTATGGCCATGGGGAAGTCGATAATAGAAAAACCTATACAAAACATGATAGCCATACATAGAGCTACCATGCCTTGCCCACGAATATAGCTATTGAGTGCTTTTTCTACATCAGATGCCAACACTCGAGAGAAAGAGCGCCACTTTCGTGGTATCATTTTAAAGAAGTTCTCTCCTAACGACTCATAATCGAGTAAGATGAAGAACATATATAATAAGGTGATAAATGAGGCAATTACCGAAAACACCACGTTGGCAGTTTGCCCCAATAGGGCGAATACCTGTGGCATGGCAGTTTTGATGGCATCTGTAAAGTCGCGACTTTTTAAGAAATGGTTTATCTCAAATCTATGAGTGGTAAACCATTGCTTAAGCATGGATGCAATGTTGTTAGAATGGGTGTTGCTTTGTATGTATTTATTTGCCAGCACTTCGAGCTTTTCCATCTCACTTATGAAAGGCGGCACAATGATAAAGACGATACCTGCGATGATGGCTATTATAAGGATAAAGGTAAGAATGATGCTTATAGCGCGCGATGTTACATGCATCTTATATTGTATAAACTTTACTACGGGATAAAGCAGATAAGCCAAAAGCCAAGCAATGAAAAAGGGCAAAAGCACTTCAGAGAGGGCTTTAAGCGTAAAAAACACAGCTGCAAGAATCAGTGTAATGACCGTCCAGCGCAGAAATTTATCTAATGAAATAGTGTGTAACATAAGCTTTTAATGTGGTGGTTATTTCTTTATAGACTCGTCTGCAAGTATTGCTTTGTTGTAGCAATCGCGGCAAAGAGGCTCGTATTCGCCTTGCTCTCCAAGCAGAACACGGTGCTCATTAGCTACAAGCCGATGACTAAGATAAGCTAACGCACCACATTTTACACATATAGCATGCACTTTAGTAACATCGTCGGCTATTGCACATAGGGCAGGTATAGGCCCGAAAGGCACACCTTTATAGTCCATATCCAGCCCTGCTATTATGACACGCATACCGTTTTTTGCAAGCGTGTTGCATACTTCGACAAGGCCTTGGTCAAAAAACTGTGCTTCATCAATGCCCACAACGTCTATGTCTGAGGCTAAAAGGAGAATGCTTTCAGATGAGCCTATAGGCGTAGAGAGTATAGAGTTGTGGTCGTGGCTTACTACTTCTTCTTCAGAATAGCGTACATCTATAGCGGGCTTAAATATTTCTACCCTTTGTTTGGCAAACTTTGCTCGTTTCATTCGTCGAATAAGCTCTTCCGTCTTACCCGAAAACATACTACCACATATTACTTCTATACGACCTTGATGGCGTTTTTCTCCGTTAATATTATCCATTGCTTTTATTTTATATACTGCAAAGATAGCTATTTTACTATTAAAGTAGGGACAAAATTACAAATAAGTTATCCTATTTTTCTTATTGCAAATATATAAAAAAAGGTGTGAATTAAAATGACATAGTTGTAAAAAAATATAATTTCTTTTGTCTTTCTCTTTTATTAATTTACATTTGCGCACAATATGGGGATATTGTATTTAGTGCCAACACCTGTTGGAAACATGGAGGATATTACCTTTAGAGCTATTCGTATCTTAAAGGAGGTAGATCTTATCTTGTGCGAGGATACTCGTACATCGGGTGTGCTTTTAAAGCATTTTGAGATAAAGAATCGGCTTATGGCTCATCATAAATATAATGAGCATGGCACTACTTCAGGCTTAGTAAGTAGGCTTAAGGCAGGACAGAAGATAGCTTGCATCTCTGATGCAGGTACTCCGGGTATTAGCGATCCGGGCTTTTTCTTAGCACGTGAGGCTGCTGCTAATGGCATTACTGTAGAGGCTTTGCCCGGTGCTACAGCATTTGTTCCAGCCTTGGTATCGAGTGGTTTGCCCTGTGATAGGTTTGCTTTTGAGGGTTTTCTTCCACAGAAGAAGGGGCGTAAGACGATGTTGGGAAGTTTGATAGAAGAGTCTCGCACAATGGTTTTTTATGAGTCGCCTTATCGTGTGGTTAAGTCCTTGGAGCAGTTTGCTGAAGTGTTTGGGGCTGATCGCAAAGCGAGTTGTTCTCGTGAGATATCTAAGCTGCATGAAGAGACTCTTAGAGGTACGCTTTCAGAGCTTATAGACCATTTTAAGACCATAGAGCCTCGTGGCGAATTTGTCATTGTTGTGGCAGGGAAAGAAAAGATAAAGCAGAGTAACAAAAAATAAAAAAAAATAGTAATATAAATCATTATAATTATGAAAAAGTTGTTTTTAATGGCAATTTGTGGAGTGATAGCTCTAACATCTTGTAATCAGGGAAAGAAGTCGGCTAATCCTATGGCGTTGCAGAATGATTCTTTGCGTTCTATTATTGATGCTCGTGATAGTGAGATTAACGATATGATGAATACTATGAATGAGATTCAGCAAGGATTTGCAGATATTAATGCTGCTGAGCATCGTGTAACGATAGCTAAAGATGGCGAGCGTGCTGATAAAGCTTCACAGATAAAGGAGAACGTGCAGTTTATTCAGCAACGTATGAAAGAGAATAGAGATCTCATAAAGCGTCTTGAGGAGCAATTGCGTTCAACAGGCTTTAAGGGCGAGGCTATGAAGAAGATGTTATCTCAGCTTACTGCACAATTGCAGCTTAAAGATGCAGAGCTTCGTCAGCTACGTTCAGAATTAGAATCTAAGAATATTCATATAAAAGAGCTTGATGATGCTATTACAGGATTGAATACCGATGTAAGCAATCTTAAAACCGATAAGGAAAACCTTACAAACGAAAAGCATGCTTTGCAGACCGATAAGGAAAACCTTCAGTTAGAGAGCAGTAAGAAGACAGAGACAATAAACACTCAGGATAAGCAACTTAACACGGCATGGTATGTGTTTGGAACAAAGCGTGAGCTTAAGTCGCAGGGAATCCTTGCTGGTGGTCAGGTTCTTAAAGGCAACTTTAACAAGAACTACTTTACAAAGATAGATATTCGTGTAACTAAGGAGGTGAAATTCTATAGTAAGAGTGTTCGTCTGCTTACCGTTCACCCTAATGGTAGTTATACGCTTACTACAGACAGTAATGGTCAGTATATGCTTCGTGTTACTGATCCACAGCTTTTCTGGAGCACAAGTAAGTATCTTGTAGTTCAAGTAAAATAAAATAAAGTGATGTCGTTAAATTAAAATTTTAAGGAAGGTTATATAAAAAATATAGTTTTCTGTAATATATAAAAGAGTATCCCTTATATATAAAAGATGGTGGGGGTACTCTTTTTTTTGTATATAAGTGTTTTTGTAATATATAAAAACGTAGTATTTTTTTATATTCATTTTTTTTTCTATCTTTGCAGGGAGGTATTATATATATAAAATTGTGTAAACGTATGAAAACATTTTTTATCAACGTATTTTCTACTGTTGTAGGTATTTTTGTGGCAGGCTTTGTAGCGATAGCTTTTTTTATTGGTAGTATATTGTTAATGATTATCGGGAGTAGCCATAAAGAGTCGGTTGCTGATAATTCTGTCTTAACAATAAATCTGACAGGTCAGATGGCTGATAACCAGCAAGAGGATAATCCTTTAGATAAGTTTATGGGTAATGCTATAAAGTCTATAAGTTTGAATACTTTTGTAAAAGGGTTAAAGATAGCAAAGGAAGATAAGAAAATAAAGGGTGTGTATTTAGAAGCAGGTTTGTTTCAAGCAGATTCTTATGCTACGTTACAGGAAGCTCGTAAGGCTTTGTTAGACTTTCAGAAGGGAAGTGGTAAATGGGTGATAGCCTATGCCGATAGCTACACACAGCAGTCTTATTATCTTGCATCAGCAGCTACAAAGGTGTATCTTAACCCACAGGGAATGATAGACTGGCACGGATTAGCTGCCCAGCCTTTATTCTTAAAAGATGCAATGGCTAAGTTTGGTGTTAAGATGCATGTAGCAAAAGTAGGTAAGTATAAGAGTGCTACAGAAATGTTTACAGAGGATAAGATGAGCGAAGCTAACCGCGAGCAAACTAAAGCCTTTATATCAGGTATATGGGGTAATGTTGTGAAAGAGGTAGCACAGAGCCGTAATCTTACAGTAGAACAGCTTAACAACTATGCCGATAGTGCTATTACCTTTGCAGCTCCTACCGATTATAAGCGTATGAAGCTGGTAGATGGTTTGCTTTATTCAGATCAGATAAAGCAGCTTGTAAAGAAGAAGATGGGAGTGGAAGACGATTTGCAGCAGACTTCTTTAGAAACCTTGATAGAAGATGAAGATGTAAAAAGCATAAACGATAAAGAAGAGATAGCCGTTTACTATATGGCAGGTGATATAGTAGATGGTACTGTGTCAAATCCGATGGCACGAGGGAGCGTTATAGATGCGCAGAAAGTATGTAAGGATTTGGCTAAAATAGCTGCCGACGATGATGTAAAAGCTGTTGTTATTCGTGTTAATTCTGGAGGAGGATCGGCTTATGCCTCGGAACAGATATGGCATTATATAATGGAGCTAAAGAAAAAGAAGCCTGTAGTGGTTAGTATGGGAGGTATGGCAGCCAGTGGGGCTTATTATCTATCGGCTCCGGCCAATCTTATAGTGGCTGATCCTACTACCTTAACAGGTTCTATAGGTATTTTTGGAATGTTCCCCGACTTTAGCGGACTGTTAAGAGAAAAGTTAGGTGTAAAGTTTGATGAAGTTTCTACTAATAAGCATGCAGCTTTTGGTACGATATCTCGTCCTTTTACCATAGAGGAGATGCGCTTGCTTAGTCAGTATGTAGGTCGTGGATATAAGCTCTTTTGTAATCGTGTGGCAGAGGGAAGAAAGTTATCTTTCCAGCAGGTAAACAATATTGCTCAAGGACATGTGTATACAGGAGAGTATGCTAAGACGATAGGGCTTGTAGACTATTTGGGAGGATTAGATGTAGCAATATCAAAGGCAGCTAATCTTGCTAAGATACGCGATTATTATACGCAGGACTATCCAGAGCCTTTGTCTTGGGTAGAGCAGATATTCGATGAAGATATAGTAGGTAGTTATCTCGATGACAAGGTAAAGGCGCAGCTTGGCGATTTCTATCAACCTTATATAATGCTTAAAAATATTAATATGTTTAGTGCTATTCAAGCACGTATACCGTTCGAACCAAATATCCATTAATAATATTTTGGAAGGTGATTATATCAAAATAAGTTATTGGCTGTTACCCTTCAGTTGGCTTTACGGCATAGGGGTATGGCTTAGGAATTACCTCTTTGATGCAAAGATATTGAAGAGTAAGAGTTATTCTGTGCCTGTTATTTCGGTAGGTAATATCACTGTGGGTGGAGCAGGAAAGACGCCTCATGTGGAGTATCTTATAGGTTTGCTTAAGAATAGCATTCAGGTAGCTGTGTTATCACGAGGTTATAAGCGTAAGAGTAGAGGCTATGTTATAGCAGATGATAGCACATTAATGAGGGATATAGGCGATGAGCCTTATCAGATGAAGATGAAATTTGATGGCATTTATGTTGCAGTAGATAAGAATCGTTGTCATGGTATAGAGCGTTTAATATCCGATGAGGCTACTAAAGATGTCGATGTAATTTTGTTAGATGATGCTTTTCAGCATAGGTACGTAAAAGCAGGGATAAACATTCTGTTAGTGGACTATCATAAGTTTATCATTTACGACAAGCTTCTCCCTGCAGGCAGGCTGCGTGAGCCACATAAAGCTAAGATACGTGCCGATATTGTTATTGTAACTAAATGTCCTAAGACTTTAAATCCTATCGATTATCGTGTGCTTTCTAAGAAGATGGATCTTAAGGCTTTTCAGCATTTATATTTTACTACATTATCTTATTGCGACTTAAAGCCTATCTTTAACAATAAGGGTGATATTCCTCTTAGCGATATTATGGGTGAAAATATCTTGTTGCTAACGGGTATAGCATCTCCGGAGCATCTACAAGCGGATATTATGGAATATACTCGTGGTGCACAACCAGAGGTGATGGCATTTGCCGATCATCATAATTTTACCGCTCATGATATAGAGCGTCTTAACGAGAGATTTGCCTCTATGCCTTCTCCTAAGCGTATTATTACTACTGAGAAGGATCAGGCTCGGCTTGTAGGTCTTAAAGGATTATCAGAAGAAGTAAAACAAAATATATATGCTCTACCCATAAAAGTGGAATTTATGTTAAACGGGGGAGAGCTATTTAATGAAAAAATACAATCTTATGTACGAAAAAATTCAAGAAACAGCATCTTGGCTAAGAGAAAGAATAACAACAAGCCCAAAAACAGCAATAGTTCTGGGAACGGGCTTAGGACAATTAGCTTCAGAGATAACAGAAAGTTATGAGTTTTCATATCGTGATATACCAAACTTTCCTATTTCTACGGTAGAAGGTCATTCTGGCAAGCTTATCTTCGGTAATCTGGGGGGTAAGGATATTATGGCTATGCAAGGTAGGTTTCATTATTATGAGGGCTACGATATGAAGCAGGTAACTTTCCCCGTGCGTGTTATGCATGAGCTTGGCATTAAGACTTTATTTGTTTCTAATGCTGCAGGAGGAATGAATCCGAGCTTTAAGATAGGCGATCTTATGATTATTACTGATCATATTAATTTCTTTCCAGAACACCCTTTGCATGGTAAAAACTTTCCTACAGGTCCTCGTTTCCCTGATATGCATGAGGCTTATGATAAGGCTTTGGTAAATCTTGCCGATGAGATAGCTGCCCAAAAGCATATTGACGTGAAGCATGGCACTTATGTAGGTGTGCAAGGTCCTACGTTTGAAACTCCTTCTGAATATAGAATGTACCATATCTTAGGTGGCGATGCGGTAGGTATGAGTACCGTTCCTGAAGTTATTGTAGCTCGCCATAGTGGTATAAAGGTGTTTGGTATTAGTGTTATTACGGATCTTGGGGGCTTTGATGTGCCTGTAAAAGTAAGCCATGAGGAGGTGCAGCAAGCAGCTAATGCTGCCCAGCCTAATATGACGGAGATATTCCGTGAGATTATTAAGCGTTCTTAAAAGAAAAGAATTATATAAGATGGAAATAAAAGAATTAGGCGAGTTTGGCTTAATTGAGCATTTTACAAAAGATATAAAGGCAAAAAACTCTTCTACTATAGTTTCTCTCACCGATGATGCTGCTGAGTTAAGTTATGAGAATAAGCATACTTTGGTTACTACGCAGATGTTTATGGAAGGTATTCAGTTCGACCTTACCTATATAGATATGGAGCATTTAGCGTATAAGTGTGCTATGGCTACTATGAGCAATATTTTTGCTATGGGTGGAAATCCTCGTCAGATGTTATGCGCCATAGCTATAGGTAAACGTTTTGTCGTGGAAGATCTTGAGAGCTTTTATAGTGGTTTGCGTCGTGCATGTGATAAATGGCATGTAGATATAGTAGGTGGCGACACCTCTTCTTCTTATACAGGATTAGCTATTACTCTTACTTGTTTAGGTGAAGTGTCTAAAGCGGGGGTGCTTACGCGTAAAGGAGCTCACCCTACGGATCTTATCTGTGTCTCAGGAGATCTTGGTGCTGCATATATGGGGCTTCAAATCCTTGAGCGAGAAAAGACGGTATATTATCAGCAAGTGCAGGAATATAATAGTAAGCTGAAGGCTTCTAAGGATAGTAATGACAAGCAAGCCTTGCAGGCTTTGGCTAAGGGCAAAGAGCTTATAGACCATTTTCAGCCCGATTTTGCTGGTAAAGAATATCTTATCGATCGTCAGCTAAAGCCAGAGGCTCGTGGTGATGTAATAGAAAGTCTTTATGCTGCAGGCATTCACCCTACATCTATGATAGATATTTCAGATGGTTTAGCCTCAGAGCTGAAGCATATTTGTAAGCAGAGCGGTTGTGGCTGTAGGGTGTATGAGGACAAAATACCTATCGATTACCAGACAGCAGCTACTTGTGAAGAGTTTAATATGAACCTTACCACAGCAGCTCTCAATGGTGGTGAGGATTACGAGTTGCTCTTTACTTGCCCTATAGGAGACCATGAGAAGTTAGAACATTTAGAGGGTGTGCGCCAGATAGGATATATAACAGATGCAAGTTTGGGTGCTTTCTTAATTACTCGTGATGGTAATGAGTTTGAACTAAAGGCTCAGGGTTGGTCAGAAGATAAAGGCTAAAAGGCATGAGCTTCATAGGAGAATTTATAAGTTTGGCAGTGGCAGTACTATGGACTGTTGCTGCTCTTACGTGTGAGGTATCGAGTAAGCGCGTAGGTGTGGCTGTTACGAATGTGTGGCGTATGCTTTTAGGGCTTGTCTTGTCTATGATGTTATGTTATATTTTTATGGGCAGTGCTCTTCCTCGTTACGCTGACCTTCAGACTTGGGCATGGCTATTGTCATCAGGGGCAGTAGGTTTTGTTGTCGGGGATATGTGTTTGCTTAATAGCTACATGTCTATAGGTTCGCGATATGGACAGCTTTTTATGACTACGGCTCCAATTTTCTCTGCTCTTTCAGCATGGGTGCTCATGGGACAGCGCATGACTTTTATGAGCATTATGGCCATGATAGTAACCCTTTTAGGTATAGCAATATCTGTTTTAGGGCGAGGAGAGGGCAAAAAGAGGATAAGTCTCGACTTGCCTATTAAGGGTGTTCTCTTTGGTTTGGGAGCTGGTATAGGGCAGGGTGTGGGCTATGTGTTGAGCGTTATAGGCTTACATCATTATACAAGCATTGTTCCAAAGGCTTATTTAGATAGGTTTTCCTTAGGACTACCATTCTCTGCTAATATTATTAGGTTAGTAGCGGGATTGTTACTTTTTACTGTAATCTTAGTCTTTAAGGGTAAGGGAGGAAGTTTTAGGCGTAGCTGTCTTGATGCGAAGAGTATGTTTTATATTGTGCTTGCAGTGCTAACAGGTCCTGTTATAGGTGTGGGACTTTCGCTAATGGCGTCGCAATATACTGTGGCAGGTGTGGCAAGTACTATCATGGCCACAACTCCTATAATGATACTTTTACCCACTTATTTCCTTTTCCATCAGCCTATTACGTTAAAAAGCGTATTAGGAGCTGTTATCTCGGTGCTTGGTGTGGCTATGTTTTTTATATAGATTATATCTTCCTTCTTAGTGATGGGAATAGGAAAGATAAAAGTATAGAAATATAAAACAAATGTTAAAACAGACAATTTTTCTTACATAAACCTTGCAGATAAGAAAAAAATCAGTAACTTTGCACTCGCAATTAAGGATATAGAGATATCCTTTCATAACTCAAAAATTAATAATTGGAGGTGCTTTAGCTCAGGTGGTAGAGCATCGGACTGAAAATCCGTGTGTCCTTGGTTCAACTCCAAGAAGCACCACTCCTCCTTTCATCAGGGCGATATCTATTTATAGGTTCGTCCTTTTTTCATGTCTTTTTGTTTGTTGTTATATTTATGTTTCCTCGTATGTAGACAAGCAAAAGTATTATTATTACTTTATTTTTTTTGTTCAGAGGGTTATGGATAGTTTCTTTGATATATCTTTTGTTTAGCATTATTCTATTATAGAAAAGCATGAGTTAGTTTTTCTTATCTTCAAATGATGTATATTATTACTTGAGTCTCTTTTATATAATGAAAAAAAAATAAGGGTGTGCCAGTTTTAGCACACCCTTTATTTATAAAGAGTTTTATTATTGAAAACTTATTTTAGCTTGGTATAGCCATATTTAGCACATGCACCTAATTCTTCTTCAATGCGAATTAATTGGTTATATTTAGCCATACGGTCTGTACGCGACATAGAACCTGTCTTAATCTGACCAGAATTTGTTGCTACGGCAATGTCAGAAATGGTAGTATCTTCTGTTTCACCAGAGCGGTGAGAAGTTACTGTAGTATAGCCATGACGATGAGCCATTTCAATAGCTTCAAGAGTTTCAGTCAAAGAACCTATTTGATTTACTTTAATAAGAATAGAGTTAGCTGCCCCCATCTTAATTCCTTTTTCCAAGAACTTAACGTTGGTAACAAACAAGTCATCACCTACTAACTGGCAACGGCTACCAATCTTAGATGTTAATTTTACCCAGTTTTCCCAATCGTTCTCATCAAGACCGTCTTCGATAGAGTCGATAGGATATTTTGTAATTAATTCCTCGAGGAATGCAATTTGCTCATCAGCAGTTAGCTTCTTGCCGTTAGGATCTTTAGGCATACCATTCTTTAGCTTAGAATAGTCGTAGAACCATTTGCCATCTTCACATGTAGCAAATTCTGATGCAGCGCAGTCCATTGCGATTTTAACATCTTTACCAGGCTCATAACCAGCATCTTTGATAGCTTGCATGATAGAATCGAGAGCGTCTTCAATGCCATCAAACTTAGGAGCGAAGCCACCTTCATCACCTACAGCTGTAGATAAGCCACGTTTTTTAAGAAGTTTTGCCAAAGCGTGGAAAACTTCAGCACCCATACGGATACCTTCTTTTTCGTTAGGAGCACCTACAGGGCGAATCATAAATTCCTGAAAAGCGATAGGAGCATCAGAGTGAGCACCACCATTGATGATGTTCATCATAGGAACAGGAAGGACATAAGTGTTAGCACCACCGATATAACGATATAAAGGTAGGTTTAAGGCTTTTGCAGCGGTATGAGCTACAGCTAAAGAAACGCCAAGAATAGCATTAGCACCAAGCTTACTTTTTGTAGGAGTACCATCAAGAGCTAACATCTTATAGTCAATTGCACGCTGATTAAAAACGCAATCGCCTTTAAGAGCAGGAGCGATAACAGTATTAACGTTCTCTACTGCTTTTAAAACACCTTTACCAGCGAAACGTCCTTTATCGCCATCACGAAGCTCTAATGCTTCATTCTCACCTGTAGAAGCACCAGAAGGAACGCTTGCACGCCCCATAACACCGTTGTCTAAAGTTACCTCTACTTCAACTGTAGGATTGCCACGTGAGTCCATTATCTCGCGAGCATGTACTTTTTCAATCTTCATAACTAATTTTTTATTTTAAAAAATGAAATAATAGCCGTTATTATTTACTGCAAAGATAATAAAAATACCCGATAAAACTATTTATATAAAAAAAGTTATATTAGGTATTTTTACTTAATTAACTTTTATGCTCGTATCAATATAGTAACATCTTTAGCTGCTTGTGCTCCCATCACAAGAGCTTGTTCTATGTCAGCTGTTTTGCTTGGTCCAGATATGAAAGTGCCAAAGCCATAAGAAGGCATTTCTATCTTTTTATAAGCTTCATGCATATTATTAACCACTTTTTCTTTATCTATTATTATGACAAGAGCTTCGGATATGAAGCATACAGCACGTTCTTTCATGGTTTGGGGTATCCATACACACCCGTTTTCTGCAACAGCTATTTCACCTTTTACAATGCCTACGTCTACTCCATCTAAGCAGGCTGCGTCTTTAACAGTGTCAGGATTAATGTTAGCTTTAATACCTTTAACGTTAGAGCAATACACTTTTGCATCTGGGTATATCTTACGAATAGTAGCATTGACATCTTCTGTTTTATCTATTTCTATTACGTTACACCCCACTTCTTTGCTCATTGCAATATATTGCTTTATGACATCGGGATAAGTGATGGCGTTTACTTTTATCTCTGGCAAGTCGAACTCTTGAGATGTATTTTCACGCAACTTCTTTAATAAGTCTTCTTTTTTCATTTTCTTATAAAACCTTTTATACAAACAGCTTATTTATACGTGTTTACTGGTTTTTGCATTTTTCTTCTTTTAGTTCTTTCATAGCCTTTTTAAAAATCACATGAAAAGGCATTTTGGCTACAGTAGGTGTTGTGTGGCCTATGCTCCAAGGGTTTAAAGTCTTGTTGTTTAGCCATTTATCAGGAATGTAATTAGCTAAAGATGCGTTCTTTGTGATAGCATCATAGATAGAAAACCTGCTAAATATAGTCTTCATACCTTCTGCCATGACCATTTTTTCGGTATTTGCCGTACCATACACGCGAAGGCGTTGTCTCCAATCGTATATCTGGCTGCCTGGGTCTACTTTAGCAGGGCATACATGATCACAGCTTAAACATAAAGAGCAAGCAGACACATTACCACTATACTTATGAGGATCGTGTAACATACCAAGGTTTACTCCTATCGGACCTGGTATGAAATAGCTATATGAATAGCCTGTAGAGCGACGATAAACAGGACAGGTGTTCATGCAAGCGCCACATCTAATACATTTCAAACTGTTCCAATGCTCTTTGTCGCGTAGCATATTGCTTCTACCGTTATCAACTAAAATGACGTGCATTTCGCCATCAGGACGAGCTTTCCTGAAATGAGATGTAAAGGCAGTAGAGGGCTGACCAGTCCCTGAACGTGCAAGTAAACGGTGAAAAACAGCCAAAGCGTCATAGTTTGGAATAATTTTCTCAATGCCCATAGCTACTATATGTAGCTTAGGTAAAGAAGTAGACATATCGGCATTACCTTCATTGGTGCACACAACACAATCCCCTGTTGCTGCAATACCAAAATTACAGCCCGTCATTCCTGCTTGAGCCGTTTCAAATTCATGCCTTAGGCTAAGCCGCGCAGCATGGGTAAGATAAGTAGGGTCGTAATTGCCTTTATCATAAGATATTCCTAAATGTTCAAAAGTTTTACCTATATCTTCGCGAGAAATATGTGATGCAGGTACTACGATGTGGGAAGGCTTCATGTGCATTAGCTGTAAAATGCGCTCTCCCAAGTCGCCTTCTACAACATCAATGCCACGTTTTATGAGATATTTGTTCATCTCACACTCTTCTGTCAGCATTGATTTAGATTTTATCAATTTAGAAACTTTCTTAGTTTCTAATATGCCATAAGCTATTTCGTTAAACTCTTGTGCATCATTTGCATAATGGACTGTAACGCCATTCTTCTCTAAGTTTGATACAAACTGCTCTATATAATCGGCAAGATGAGTTATTGTATGTGCTTTTATCTTACTTGACAGCTCTCTTAGCTCTTCCCATTCAGGGAGAGCCATAGCTGCATCATCGCGTTTTTGTCTTAGTTCCCAGAAGGTTTTATCATGGCGTGCTATCTTTTTTTTGTCTTTTAAAAATTCAGCAGCTTTTATAGAATGATATGTAGACATGATATATATGATGTTATTATTATTATAAGTTTGCTGCTAATATTTCAGCAACATGCATAAACTTTATGTTGTAACCTTTCTTTTTAGCTATCCCCTGCATGTGCATTAGGCACGAGCAGTCTGCCCCTGTTATTATCTCGGCACCCGTAGCTATATGGTTATTTACCTTATCTGTACCCATAGCTGTGCTAACATAAGGCTCTTCTGCAGAGAACATACCTCCAAAGCCGCAACACTCATCTTTACGATCAGGCTCACATACCTTGATGCCTTCTTTCAAATTTAATAATTTTACAATCTTATTTTCTACAGGGAGATTATTTTCAGAAGGAGTGCTTAGCCCTAACACACGTACACCATGGCAAGAATTGTGTACCGAAACTTTATGCTCAAACTTACCGGGCAATGCTTTAATATGTAAAATGTCAGATAGAAATTCTACTAATTCGTATGTGTTATGTGGGGTGTTACACTTATGACTCATAAAGGTAGGGTAATTATGGCGTATAAAAGAAGAGCACGACACACTTGGGGTTACAACATAGTCGAATGATTTAAACTTTTCTTCGAAATGATTTGCTAAATCTAATGACATCTCCTCAAAACCTCCATTTGCCATAGGCTGACCACAGCAAGTTTGTTTTTCAGGATAAATAACATCTATTTTTAGCTTTCTAAGAAGTTTGTAAGTAGCTACACCTACCTCAGGAAACAAGGCATCGACGTAGCAAGGAATAAAAAGTCCTACTTTCATAATGTTATTATTTTTCTTAATTCGCATTACAAAATTAAAAAAAAATATTTAAATGAGATAAGATAAGCTACACTATTTTAGCTATTTCTTTTGACAGAGAAAAGAGATTATTTATAACAGTAAAAGTGTAAAAAAAAGATTCAATAAATATCATTATTGAATCTTTTGCGCTCTATCTGCTTAACACTTAAAAATAGAGTTCTGCTTTGATAATATAGATGTTAATTCTGCTTAAAGCAAAGCGCACGAGAACGAGGCTTTTTTTGAGCAAAGAGGCTTAAATGATAATGTATGGTTTGCTGCGTTTTGTAGTTGTTGCTCGTGAACCTTTTTTAGATAAGTAGACTTTCGGGCCAGGAACGGTTGTGCTATAGTATAGGAATCGCCTAATTCGTTTTATCTGATCGGGTGTGAATTTGTTACCAGAGGTATAGAAATAGTCCATTATATTATCCGACCTAAATATGCTACCATCAGAGATGGCTCTACGCAAAAAGAGAGTATCTGTAACTTCTCTATATTCTTTAATATTTCTTGCAGCTTCTATTTTAGGTACAAGTCTATAGAAAGTCCTCATATATTCTTCCCTGTCGTATTCTTTAGTGTCATCACAATAGTCGTTTTTATCGTTAGGAGAGCGAAAGCAGTGGTATAACCCTAAGTAATGACCTAATTCATGTGCAAGGACGTTAGCAGGATTAAAGTCGGAAGATAATCTGTTATTATATTTCAGCCAGTATCCTAAGAGCGATTCTTGTAATGTTATAGACACGTTGTAAGATTTATAATCATTACCCATAGATATTAAATCGCCTTTTTTAGCTACTTCTTTTGGCATTTTGGGTACGGTAGAAACGCCACCTATATCTTTTTCTTTTGTGGTATAAACATAAATGTTAATATATTTAGTTCTATCCCAGCCAATGTCGTGAAATTTATGACCAGCCTCCTCTGCTATAAGCGATTGGTAGCTTATGGAGTCTTCGGTGATATTGTTGCGGGTAATGCCTTTTTCGCTCATTGTTTTGCCCTTAGGGCTTTTGTCGGCAAGTTCGAACTTAACATTAGCATTCGTTTGACTATTATACCCATTATAGAATCTGTTTATAACATCTACTATTTCTTGCATATCGTTAGAATGTACTCTCGATAAGGTAGATCTTTTGTTTTGCAAGAAGTGAAATATAATTTTAAATTTATAGGTAGCCTGTTTAAGGTCTTGCTCCGTTAGGTGTGTTTCTACTGGGGTAGGTGGCTTTGTTGTAGTGGGTTTGACAATCTCCGGATCGGAACATGCGCATAAGGTGGTAATGATAAGACAAAAGAGGAATGATAGTTTTGTGAAGTTCATATTTATAATAATGTCTGAGAGTTTTTATGAAATATAAAATTATAAGCTCTAAGCGTAAAGTAATAAAAGCAACTATGCTCTGTATAGTATACATCGTTTTGTACTACAGAGAAAGGTTTTGCTTGCTTATTACTTACTGAAAGTGTTATTTAGAAAAGATGTTGTTATCTTATAATAGATTGATAATCTTCTTCAAAAAGGCGTGGATGTTTCCCGATAAGAATAAAATTAAGTAAGCAATTTGCTAAAATTTCTTCTTCAGAAAGTTCTACATTAGGTTCACGTTTCAGCTCTTTCCCTAATAGTACGTCCCAAGGACCATTAAAAGCACTATCGTCCGACCCAAAGAACATCTCGTTAGTGTCAGGGTCTTGCATCAATTCGTAGCGTATTTGCTTTTTAGATGTTACTGGCTTTATTTCTAAAAGCATGTTATAAGCATGCTCAAAAGGCTTACGCTGGTGGCGTGCCTTAGGATACATTAAGCCAAGGTAGGGATATATTTCTGTAAAAGCGTAAGTCTTGAAAAGTTCCTTTATCTTCATTTTATTTTATTATTTTTCATACCTATCACATTGTTACAGCTTATAAGGGCAGTGTAAAAAAAGATAGGAGTTAAACATAAGAATGTTATCCGTATAATGTTTTATCTTTATTTTGCAAAGGTACATATAAAAGCTGGTTTATAAGAAAAAACATAGCGATTAGTTATATAGATATACAAAGAATTTATTGAAATGTATAATCAAAGTTTTAAGGAGGGAGAAGGTTTCGGGTTTTAAATGTTAAGATGTTAGGTTTTAATAGAAAAAAAGCCGACAAAAATACGGCAAAAAGGTGAGGTGGAGGAAAGAAAAATAATTTATTTTTAAAGGAAAAATAAATTAAAAATGGTGTAAAAATAATCTATTTTTGTTTGCAACGGTTTATAGTTTATCTTATAGGTGTTATGCTCTTTGTGTGTAAAAAATGGTAGGAGGGCTGATGATGTAGAGTGTTTTTTGTGTGTTTTAGTATAGGTGTTGTATAGAGAAAGGTGGTGAAGATGTGGGTTATAAGTGTAAGGAGGTTGTGGCTGAAGTATTAGGTAATGTGTGCGTGTGTGTTGTAACTTGTTGATATAGAGTGGCAGTAAGTGTGAGATGGCTTTAAAAGTTATACTTAACAATATTTATTAGCATAGTTAGAACGTAAATAGCTATTTTTTTGTAAATTTGCATTTTATAAAATTAAATATATTGATAGGATAAAAAAAGAAAATAATCATTATAAATAATCATTCATTTTTATGAGTAAGCAAACAGAAAAGATTAAGGCACTCGTTGAAAAGCGCGAGATAGCTCGCCTTGGTGGTGGTCAAAAAGCCATAGATAAGCAGCATGAACGTGGCAAGTATACCGCTCGTGAGCGTATAGAGATGCTTGTAGATGAGAATAGCTTTGAGGAGTATGATATGTTTAAGCTTCACCGTTGTCATAATTTTGGCATGGAGAAGAAACAATATTTTGGTGATGGTATCGTAGCAGGTTCTGCTACCATAGACGGTCGTTTAGTGTATCTTTACGCGCAGGATTTCACTGTAAATGGTGGTTCTCTTTCAGAGACAATGGCTCAAAAGATATGTAAGGTAATGGATATGGCTATGATTAATGGTGCTCCTGTTATATGTATGAACGATTCTGGAGGTGCTCGTATCCAAGAGGGTATTTCAGCTTTAGCTGGCTATGGTGAGATCTTTGAGCGTAACATATTAGCTTCAGGTGTTATACCTCAGATATCAAGTATTCTTGGTCCATGTGCTGGTGGAGCGGTTTATTCTCCTGCTTTGACGGACTTTATAGTTATGAAGGAGCAGACCAGTTATATGTTTTTAACAGGTCCTAAGGTGGTTAAGACTGTAACGGGCGAGGATATTGACGCCGAGCATCTTGGCGGTGCAAGTGTTCATGCTACTAAGAGTGGTGTTACAAGTTTTACAGCAAAGACAGAGGAAGATGCTATTGACATTATCAAAAAGCTCCTTTCTTATATTCCTTCTAACAATCGTGAAGAGGCTCCACGCGTAGAGTGTACCGATCCTATCGACCGTAAGGAGGATATTTTAAACGAAATTATACCAGACGATCCTAATCAGGCTTATGATATGTATAAAGTAATAAAAGCCGTTACGGATAATGGAGAGTTTTTTGAGGTACAACCTAAGTTCGCAAAAAATCTTATTACAGGTTTTGCACGTTTTAATGGTCAGAGTGTAGGTGTTGTAGCTAATCAGCCAAATGCTTATGCCGGTGTGTTAGATGCAAATGCGAGCCGTAAGGGTGCTCGTTTTGTACGCTTCTGTGATGCGTTTAATATTCCAATAGTATCGCTTGTAGATGTTCCTGGCTTCTTACCGGGTACAGGTCAAGAATATAATGCAGTTATTCTTCATGGTGCTCAGTTGCTTTATGCTTATGGAGAAGCTACGGTGCCAAAGATTACAATAACCTTACGTAAGAGCTATGGTGGCTCGCATATCGTAATGGGTTGTAAGCAGTTGCGTGCAGATCTAAACTTTGCATGGCCAAGTTCAGAGATAGCTGTAATGGGAGGTTCAGGAGCTGTTGCAGTGTTATATGGTCGCGAGGCAAAGAAGGTAAAAGAAGAAGGCGGCGATGCTAAGCAGTTCTTGGCAGAAAAGGAAGAGGAGTATGCAGATATGTTTGCTAATCCTTATCAGGCAGCGCAATATGGTTATATAGATGATGTTATAGAGCCTCGTAACACACGTTTTCGTATATGTCGTGGCTTAGCGCAGCTTGCACATAAAAAGCAAGATTTGCCAGCTAAGAAGCACGGCTGTATGCCTATGTAATAAATGGAGGATTAAGAATATGGATAAAAATGTATTCGCAGCCATAGCAATGGCACTCTATGAATATGCGGGAAATAATATTCACGATAATGAGCCTGGCATCATAACCATTCGTCCTAAGCAGACGATGTGGGATGCTAAGTTTGAGATTATGACCAAGAAACCATAAATAAGAGAATCTTAAATGAAAGAGTTTAAATATACCATAGAAGGTAAAGAGTATAAGGTAACGATCGGTGAGATCGACAGCGAGAACGTTGCAGACATTACTGTAAACGGAGAGGAGTATAAAGTGCAAATGGAAAAGGAAGCTGCTCCAGAGAAAAAAAAGGTAGAGCTGGGCAAGCCTTCTGAAAGCGCAGAGGAAGAAACCTCAAGTGCTGTTACTGTCAATGCAGCTAACGCTGTAAAGGCTCCACTACCTGGCACTATTACTTCTGTAGAGGTAACAGTAGGTCAGGAGGTGAAAGCTGGTGATACTGTAGTAGTATTAGAAGCTATGAAGATGCAAAATGCTATTGAAGCAGAAAAAGACGGTAAAGTAACAGCTATTGCTGTGAAAGTGGGGCAGGCAGTGCTCGAAGACGATCCGTTGGTAGTAATAGAATAATTTTCTAACATATATAACATAAAATAAGGGCTGCAATTGTGATATATTGCAACCCTTTGTTTTTTTTATTTAAACTTAAATGTTCTGGAAAAGAATCTTCTTTCTACGCTATAGTTTGTTTCCTTGTTTAGGAAATATTACTGTAGGCTTAAAGGTTAAGGCTTCTTCTGGCGTCATTTGCGCATAAGAAATAATAATAACTACATCGCCCACAACGGCGCGTCTTGCCGCTGCACCATTAAGACAAATGCAGCCACTGCCTCGTTCGCCTTTTATAATATAAGTTTCTATACGTTCTCCATTATTATTATTTACGATCTGTACTTTCTCGCCAGCAATAAGATTAGCAGCGTCCATCAGATCTTCATCTATGGTTATGCTACCCATATAATGTAAGTTTGCCTCTGTTATTGTAGCACAATGTATCTTACTTTTTAATACTTCTATAAACATTTTACCCTTTATATTTTATATGATCTATCAAACGAATGGGAGTTTCACCGCAATATACCGTGATACAGCCCACGATATTATCACTATCGTCCCAGCTATGTACATCAAGGAGCGTGTTGCCATCTACTATTTGAAAATATTCTACCTCTAATCCTTCTATCGCATTTATCTTATTAACGACATAATCATGAGTTTCTTCTACGCTATGTGTTTTACTATAAACAACGCTCTCACTCAATGCTTTATAGATATTTGGAGCAATAGCACGTTCTTTCTTGTTTAATAGCATGTTGCGTGAGCTTTTTGCCAAGCCATCTTCGTTGCGGATAATAGCACATTCCACTATCTGAATGTCCATTCCTATGTAATCTACAAGACGTTTAATAACAGCTATTTGCTGCCAATCCTTCTCACCGAAATAGGCTCTGTCAGGCTTTACAATAAAAAACAGTTTACTTACTATTTGGCATACGCCATTAAAGTGTCCTGGGCGCTTAGCCCCTTCCATAACAGTAGTTTGGGGAGGGAAATCAAATTTGCGCTCATCTTTAGTAGGATAAATCTCTTTTTCAGTAGGTGCAAACACGATATTAGCCCCACTATCTTCTAATAGCTTGCAATCAGCCTCAAGCGTTCGCGGATAACGGTCAAAGTCTCCTTTATCATTAAACTGTGTAGGATTTAAAAAAACGGAAACAATGGTGATATTGTTTTCTTTTACACAACGTTTTACTAATGAAGTATGCCCCTCGTGCAATGCACCCATCGTGGGAACTAAACCTATTGATTTACCTTCTTTACGAGCCTTGAAAATCTCGTTTTGAAGCTCTACAATCTTTTTAATTACTTTCATCAAACTTTTTATTTTCTCTGAAAAACTCCATTTTTTACTAATGCAAAGTAACAACAAAATACTTAAAACAACAAAGGAAAAAAGAAAAATATCCATTCTTGTAAACTTATTTACTATGAATTTGTGTGAAATACACATCTTTATTAATAAAAAGTAGTACCTTTGCAAAAATATTAATTAATATAGAATGGGAAAGAGAATATTATTTATTAATCAGGAAATCACTCCTTATGTTCCTAAGACAGAGCTATCAATCTATGGAGCTAATATGCCCAGCTTGATGCAAGAGAGTGGGTTTGAGATTAGAACTTTTATGCCAAAGTGGGGAGGAATAAATGAACGTCGCGGGCAGTTACACGAGGTAATTCGCCTCTCTGGCATGAACTTAATAATCGATGACACCGATCACCCATTAATTATTAAAGTTGCAAGTATCCCTCAAACACGTATACAGGTATATTTTATAGATAATGAAGATTATTTTCAGAAACGCTCAACAATGACGGCTGATGAGAATGGCAAAGAGTTTTCAGATAATGGAGAACGTACTATATTTTTTGCAAGAGGTGTGCTTGAAACAGTAAAAAAATTAAGATGGGCTCCTGATATAATACACTGCCAAGGCTGGATGGCTTCAGTTATACCTCTATATGTGAAAACTGCTTACAGGGACGAGCCACAGTTTGCTAATTCAAAAATTGTTACTTCTTTATTTAATAGCCAACCTTCAAACTTAGGAGATAATTTTAAAAGATGCTTGGAGTTTAGAAGTGCAGATGCTGAAAAGTTAGCTAAATATAAAGAAAAGTTTGATGCTACAGAGTTAGGTAAATTAGCTATAGATTATTCTGACGGCATAATAGGTGTAGGAAATGAGGCGAATAAATCTTTAATAGATTATGCAATGTCTTCTTCTAAAGAATTGTTGTTGCATGATAATGAAGATGAAGAAATAAAGACAAAGTATGCCAACTTCTATAATAAGATAATTGGATAATTTTTGAAGAGAGTATTATTTATGAAAAGAGTGCTTTTTTTCTTAGCCGTATCATTAGTTTTTTTAATATCATGTGATGATACAACAGGTAATTTGGGGGTGTCGCTTATTACAGAAAATGATAAGTTGGAAGTTTCTGCAGATAGCTTTGATGTTTCATCAGAATCGGTTCTTGCGGGCAATATAGCAGCATATTCGGCTACTGGGTATCTGGGAAGAATGATAGATAATGAGTCAAAAGTTAATGTAACAGCTAATTTTATGACTCAGTTTCATGTGCTTGATAATTATGAAATGCCTGTAAAAGATAGTATTGCAAGCCTTGACAAAGATGGTAGTGTTATAGCCGACTCTTGTGAAATACGTTTGTTTTACAAGAAAATATATGGTGATAAATTGTCTCAAATGAAGCTTACCGTTTATGAGCTTGATAAACCAATAGAAGAAGGCATTGATTATAATACCGATTTCGACCCTATTGCAAAAGGATATATACGCAAAGGTGGGCTTAGAGTAAATAGAAGCTATACTTTAGAAGACCTGTCAGAGCCTGATAGCGTGAGAAATTCTTCTAAATATGAGAAGAATATTAATATACGCTTACATGATAAGTATACAGATAAAGACGGCAAAACATATAATAACTTTGGTACTTACCTTATGCGTAAATATCAAGAGAAGCCAGAATGTTTTAGAAATTCATACCGTTTCTTGCATGATATTTGTGCTGGTTTTTATTTTAAGATTACTGACGGTGAAGGTTCTATGGCAAATATAGAGCAGGCTCAAATAAATATTTATTATAGAAAAAAGGAAGGGAAAAAAGAAAAAGTATCATTTACTAAGTTAGTAGGTACAGAAGAAGTATTACAGCTGACCAATTTTGATGATAACAAAGAGCAGCTTAAGTCGTTAATGGGCGAAACAGGGCATACTTATTTGAGCTCTCCGGCAGGAATATTTACACAGATAACTTTGCCTGATGATATTGTAAATGGTAAGTATCAAGACTATGTTATAAACTCGGCAAAGATAGAAGTAAGATGTGTTAATAACAAAAACTCTTCAGTTTACAATTTTGGAGTACCTCAACATATATTAATGTTGCCTGCTGACAGCGTGAAAGCTTTCTTTACTCATACTCGCTTAAATGATAATAAAACATCTTTTTTGGCAACATATAACCCTGTGAGGAACTCATATATATTTAATAATATATCTGGAATAATAAATTTATTTAAGCAGGCAAGGTCGTCTTCTGTAACGGGCAATTTAGGAAAAGTGTTATTAATACCTGTAGACTTACAGACAATTACCACAGGAAGTGGGGCAGAGAAAAAGACTACTGTTACGATGATTTCCAATAAGATGGGTTTATCAAGCACAAAGCTCTTAGGTAATACCACAAAAGGTAATGGCTTGAGGATAACGGTAGTTTATAGCAAGTTTAAGGATAAATAAAAAACATATAATTTTAAATGGCTGATAATTTCTTAGAACGTCATAGAGAAGACTACGAACAACGTAAAGCAGAGTGGTTGCTAAAGAAGAAAAATATAAAAAAAAACAAGAAATTAAGTATAGAGCGTCCTGAAAACGAATCTTTGTAATAATATTTTATAGTCGGATACTTTATAAAGTATAACGACTATTTTTTACTTTTAACACTAATAAGATAAACAATATAAATGATATAATATTAGTTTGGCATATCATTTGCAAATATGTTTATATAGATATATTTCAGAGACAAATAAAGAAAAAAGGAAGTTTTAAGGATATGATGAATCAGTTTTCACCCAAAGTGTCAGAAGTTCTTTCTTTTAGTAGAGAAGAGGCTGAACGATTAGCAAATAGTGCTATCGCTCCTGAGCATATACTGTTAGCTATTTTACGCGAACAAACGGGGGCGGTATGGGATCTTTTTCAGGAGCAGGAGCTTGACATTAACAACATAAAACAAGCTCTTGAAGAACGCCTTCGTCGAGGCAATAATGATCGTATAGCCATAACTTCAGACATTAATCTGAATGAGCAAGCTAATAATATATTACGTTTAGCTGTGTTGGAGGCAAGATTGCAACATGTACATACTGTAGATGTTCCTCATTTATTTCTTGCTATCTTACATGATGCTACTTTAAATGGGGCTAAAGAAGTATTGGAAGAAAATAATATTAATTACAACTCAGCATTATCCTCTATGCACATGAAAGCTAATACACCTCAAAATGGATTGGGAATGGCTGAAGATGAAGAAGGCGAGGAAGATGTACCTATGGGTAGCTCTTCGTTGAATAGTAATACGGAAGCTATTTCAAAATCTAATAATAAGTCGAGTACACCCATTTTAGATGGCTTTGGTACCGATCTAACACGAGCAGCAATAGATGGGAAACTTGACCCGGTAGTAGGAAGAGAGAAAGAAATATTACGAGTAAGCGAGATATTAGGCAGACGCAAAAAGAATAATCCAATATTAATTGGTGAGCCAGGTGTAGGTAAAAGCGCAATAGTAGAAGGATTAGCTTTGCTTATAGTAAAGCGTATGACCTCTCCTATATTATTCGGAAAGAGAGTGATAGCTCTTGATATGACAGCCATTATTGCAGGAACAAAGTATCGAGGACAGTTTGAAGAGCGTATTCGTGCATTGATAAAAGAGATAGAAAAGAATCCTAATGTTATCATTTTTATAGATGAAATACATACGCTTATTGGAGCAGGTTCTACTCCCGGATCAATGGATGCTGCTAATATTCTCAAACCAGCTTTAGCTCGTGGTACCATACAATGTATTGGTGCAACAACATTAGAAGAGTATAGCAAGTCAATAGAGAAAGATGGAGCCTTAGAACGTCGTTTCCAAAAGGTTTTAGTAGAACCTACTACACAGGAAGAAACTATTCAGATACTTCAAAACATAAAAGATCGTTATGAGGATCATCATCATGTATCTTATACGCAAGATGCTATTTTAGCGTGTGTGAAATATTCTGATCGTTATATTACAGATCGTTTTTTCCCAGATAAGGCTATTGATGCGTTAGATGAGGTAGGCTCACGTATACATATGAGAAGCGTAAAGGTACCACAAGCACTTATAGATCTTCAAAGAGATGTTGAGAATGTTATACAGAAAAAGCAAGCTGCTGTTAAAAATCAAAACTTCGAATTAGCAGCAAGTTTTCGTGATAAGCAAAAAGAATTAGAACATCTTCTTAAGGAAAAGCAGGAACAATGGCAGCAAGGTGATGTAGGAGAGCGACCTAACGTAACAGAAGACGAGGTGGCAGATGTAGTTGCAATGATGAGTGGTGTACCTGTTCAGAAGATAAAAGAGGCTGAAGGCGTAAAGCTTAAAAACATGGACAAAGAGCTTAAAGAGGTTGTAGTAGCTCAAGACAATGCAATAGAAAAGATGGTAAAGGCTATCCAACGCAACCGAGTAGGTTTGCGAGATCCTAATCATCCCATAGGTGCTTTTATGTTTTTAGGCCCTACCGGTGTAGGAAAGACTTACCTTGCGAAGAAATTAGCTGAAATAATGTTTGGTTCTAAAGATGCTATAATACGTGTTGATATGAGTGAATATACAGAAAGTTTCAACACTTCGCGTTTGATAGGTGCTCCTCCAGGATATGTAGGATATGATGAAGGTGGACAATTAACAGAGCGTGTGCGTCGCCATCCTTATTCTATTGTCTTGCTTGACGAGATAGAGAAGGCTCATGGTAACGTCTTTAATATATTATTACAAGTATTAGATGAAGGACGTCTTACTGATGGTAACGGGCGTTTAATAGACTTTCGTAATACTATTATCATAATGACGTCAAATGCAGGTACTCGCCAATTGAAAGAGTTTGGGCAAGGAATAGGGTTTAATGCAGCTAATATTAACGGATTATCACAAAATGAAAGTGATAAGGAACGTGCTCGCGCTATTGTGCAAAAGAGTCTAAGCAAGCAGTTTGCGCCAGAGTTTTTAAATCGATTAGATGAAATAATAACTTTTGATCAATTAGATCTTAAAGCTATAAAGCGGATAATAGATATCGAATTAATAGGTCTTTATAAGCGTATTAGTGATATTGGTTATGCTGTTCAGATATCAGATGTGGCAAAAGAATATGTTGCTACAAAGGGATATGATGTACAATTTGGGGCTCGTCCGTTAAAACGGGCTATCCAAACTTATATAGAAGATGGTATTAGTGAGCTTATCCTATCTGACAAATTAAAGTTAGGAGATACTATTAATATTGATAAAAAACAAGATGAAGACAAACTGTCGTTTGAAATAAAGAGCACAGAATAAGTATTATAAAAGAAGACCTCTGCTAAGCCTTTCTATTTAATAGGTTTTATATAAAATATTTTCTTACCTTTATGGAATGAAATATAATTTTATATTATTATAGCTTAGTAGAGGTCTTTTAGTTTAGAACAAAGTATTATGACATTGATATGTCTTTAGTTTTATTGCTGTTATAATATTGAAAAATCTTTGGAAATCCATTCTTTTTGAGTATTTTTGCATGAAAATAGATGTTTAGTAAATAACAATGCAAAAGTCAGATACACTGCAAGAATTTAAAGAAGTACTTAGGAACTGTAGAGAATTGTTTAAGAAGAAGCTTTATGACTACCAAGCATCATGGCGTATTTTACGCCCCTCTTCGCTTACTGATCAGCTTTTTATTAAAGCTAAACGTATTCGCTCTATAGAGATTACAGGAGAGAACTTAGTTGGCGAAGATGTTTTGTCTGAGTTTGTTGCGCTTATTAACTATGGCATTATAGGTTTAATACAGCTTGATAAGGGATTTGTTGATACGATAGATGTTGATAATGATGAAGCTTTAGCATTGTATGATAAATATGCTAACGTGGCTTTTGAGCTTATGTTAAAGAAAAATCACGATTATGGAGAGGCTTGGCGAGATATGCGCGTAAGTAGTTTTACCGATATTATTCTTACTAAGCTTCAGCGTATAAAGGAAATAGAGGATCATAAAGGTAAAACTTTAGTAAGTGAAGGCGTTGATGCTAACTATATAGATATTATAAATTATGCTATTTTTAGTGTTATAAAGCTCAATGAGGAAGACTAAGATTATTATAGTAAATATAGCTAGAGTAATTCTTGCTTTAACTTTTATCTTTTCTGGATTTGTTAAAGCAATAGATCCTTTAGGCTCTCAATATAAGATAAAAGAATATATTGAAGTGCTACATATGTCGAGCTATGTGCCTGATTGGGTGCAATTATTGCTTTCAATAGGGTTATCTGCAGTGGAGTTTACTTTGGGAGTCCTTCTTTTGCTTGCTATTCAGCGGCGTAAGGTTAGTAGAATAGTGTTAGTGTTTGCCTTTATAATGACTATTATTACTTTATGGCTTACCATTAGTAATCCTATTCAGGACTGTGGCTGCTTTGGAGATGCATTAAAGCTTACAAATATACAAACTTTTTCTAAGAATATTATATTGTTTCTTGCTTCATTGGCTTTAGTGAAGTGGCCGCTTTATCAGCCTCGTTTTATTTCAAAGAATAATCAATGGATAGCATCTAACTTTACTATAATATTTATTCTTGTCGTTTCTGCTTTGAGTCTTTACCATTTGCCTATATTTGATTTCCGCCCTTATTTCATTGGTCAAAACATAAAGAAGGCTATGGAGATACCTAAAGGTGCAAAGCAAACAAAATTTAAGACTACGTTTATTTGTGAGAAAAATGGTATTACAAAGGAGTTTGATGAGAAAAACTATCCTTATAATGATACTACGTGGGTATTTAAAGACTCGCGTCAGCAAATAATAGAGAAAGGTTATGAGCCTCCTATACACGATTTCTCTATTACAAATGATAGAACGGGGGAAGATATTACCGACTCTGTGCTTACGCATGATGGATATGTCTTTTTACTTATTATCCCATTTATAGAACAAGCCGACGAGGCTAATTTCAGTGATATAGATGCTATTTATAAATATGCAAAGGAAAATAATTATCCTTTTATGGCTATAACGGCAAGCACAGATACTTCTATTAAGCATTGGAGGAATATAACGGGAGCAGAATATCCTTTCTATTCTGCTGATGGTACTACGTTAAAAACTATTATTCGTAGTAATCCAGGTTTAGTCTTATTGTATAAGGGGACAATTATAAACAAATGGAATCATAATGATATACCAAAGGCAGAAAAGCTTAACGCTCCGTTAAGTTTGCTTACTATTGGTCATGAGCCTGAAGATAACACATTGGGAAAAATAGTTTTAATACTTTTGTGTTATGTTTTACCTCTTATCTTACTTATTGTAGCTGATAGGTTTTGGGCATGGTCTGTATGGATAAAAAAGAAAGAGAGATGGATAAAGATGAAGGAGAAATGGCTTATTAATCAAGAGAAAGGGCAAACAGCAAAGATGTTACATAAGGCAGAAAAGGTAATGGGGCAAGCTGAAAAGGTAATGGGTAATGCTGGTAAGGCTGTTTCAAATGCAAGTAAAAGTATGGTTGATAAGCTCAAAAATGACAAAAAAGATACTCCAGATCAAGATAAGACAAGTATTTAATAACATATATAAACTTAATTAAAAATAATAGATAATGAGAAAGAAAATTGTTGCAGGTAACTGGAAGATGAACGAGAACCTGCAGGAGGGTATAGCTTTAGCTAAGGAGATTAATGAAGTGTTGACAGCAGAAAAGCCAAACTGTGATGTTATTATTTGTACTCCTTTTATTCATTTAGCAAGTGTTGCTAATGTATTAGATTCTTCTGTAGTGGGATTAGGTGCAGAAAATTGTGCTGACAAGGTTAGTGGAGCTTATACAGGTGAGGTTTCTGCTGCTATGGTAAAGAGTACAGGTGCACAATATGTTATTTTGGGACATTCTGAGCGTCGTGAATATTATGGTGAAACAGCAGAGATTTTAAAGGAAAAGGTACAGTTAGCATTAGCAAATGGGCTGAAAGTTATCTTCTGTTGTGGTGAAACTTTAGCAGAGCGTGAGGCTGAGAAGCAAAATGAAGTAGTAAAAGCAGAGCTTGCAGGGTCTGTTTTTCATCTTTCAGAGGAGGAATGGAAGAATATAATTTTAGCTTATGAGCCTATTTGGGCTATTGGTACAGGTAAGACAGCTACATCAGAGCAAGCAGAAGAGATGTGTGCTTATATTAGACAGATTGTAGCTGAAAACTATAATAAGGAAGTAGCAGATGAAACATCTGTGCTTTATGGTGGTAGCTGTAAGGCTAGTAATGCTCCAGAACTATTCTCTAAGCCAAATATAGATGGTGGCTTAATAGGTGGTGCTTCTTTGAAGTGTGCTGATTTCAAGGGTATTATTGATGCTTGGAAGAAGTAATATTTTAGATAAAGAATTTATATAAATCCCGTTTAAAGGAGGAGTTTTTTGCTCCTTTAGCGGGATATTTTCTCATATATAAGTAAAGAAGATGAAAAAACTTCTTGTAATATTATATCTTATACTATGTTATATTAATTCTATTTCTGCACAAGGCGTTGTTACTGTAACGCAGAGTTCAGATATTGAAGCCATTGTGAATGGTAAGAAAGCTAAAACAAAAAAGCAACTAAAAACAGAAAAGAAAACTACAAGGGAGGATAAAAAACAGTCTTATGTGCCAGTAGTGCCACCTTCTTCTCACTCTCGGCTGCAAGAACCTGTAATGGAACGTGTGCAAACACCTGTAATATCTTCAGGTAAGCCACAATCGTCTAATGATATAGTTTCTGCTCCAAGGACAAAGCTTGTAAGAAAACTTGTGAAGAAACCTCATGTTTCGATGTCTGATGGAGAGGACGGTGAAAGTCAGATAGTAACTAAACGTCTTAAGCATACGTTTAAAAAGGTAAGAGGTTTTAGAGTACAAGTGTATAGTGGAGGAAATACTCGCATAGCTCATCAAGATGCAAATAAAGCAGGAAAGAAGGTTAAATCTCTTTTTCCTTCGCAGCCTGTATATGTTCATTTTTATACACCGCGCTGGATGTGCTTAGTTGGAAATTTCACTAACTATCATGTTGCTCGAAAGATTGCTCTTAAAATGCGTAAGGCAGGGTATCCTAATGCTAATGTTATTCGCACAATTATTTCTGTAAAAACTACACAAGTAGTAGAAGAAACACCATATATTGGTATTCCTAAAGAATCTTATTCACCTTATTAATATATATAATAGATACAAAATACTTAATGGCAAAAGGTAACGAGTTTCGTGAAGGTTTAGAAGAATTAGCCTTTCATTATGAAAAAATATTATCTCTTCTTGGTGAAGATCCTTCTCGTGAAGGTTTAGAGAAAACTCCTATGCGTGTAGCAAAAGCTATGCAAGTACTTACTCGTGGTTACACGCAGGATCCTCACAAAGTGCTTACTGATGCGCTTTTTGAAGAGAAATATAACCAGATGGTAATAGTTAAGGATATAGACTTTTTCTCTATGTGTGAACATCACATGTTACCTTTCTATGGAAAGGCTCATGTTGCTTATATTCCTAATGGTAAGATAACAGGATTAAGTAAGGTGGCGCGTGTTATAGACATATTTAGTCATCGTCTTCAGGTGCAAGAACGATTAACAGAGCAGATAAAAGATTGCATACAAGACACTCTTTGTCCGCTTGGTGTTATGGTAGTGCTTGAAGCAAAACATATGTGTATGCAGATGCGTGGTGTAGAGAAGCAAAATGCAATAACTACAACAAGCTCTTTTAGTGGTGCTTTTAATCAGGCAAAAACCAGAGAAGAGTTTATGACTCTTCTTCATGGAAAGAATATATAAATTAAGGAAATTACAAAATAAAGAAAAGTTTTATGAAGTTTAATTTAAGAGCATTAGTGTTATCATCTTTAGGCGTTATAGTATTGTTTACAGTAAGTTCGTGTTTAGGTGATAGCGATAATAAAAGCAATACTGATAATGAGTTTTTAAAGAAAGCTGTAAAGAGCTCGTTAGGTTCTTGGAATGGGACATTAAAGTTTGCAAATAGTCTTGGAGTAAAGGAAGATGTTAATAATGTTTCGTGGATAGCTTCACAAGAAAAGAACAATTATTATATAACGATTCCTAAGTTTCCTATTAGTAAGATAGCTAATAGTATACAAATGCCAAAGAGTGCTTCTTTAGTGGAAAAAGCTCTTTATGACAGCTTGAGTCTTGTAAAAAATGGCATCAGCAGTCTGCCAGATGTAAGCTATAAAGCTATTGTTGGCTCTGTGGGAGTGAATGATCCAGCGTGGAGCTTTATACCGATAGGAAATATAAAGTTTAAGCTTAATTATCTAAAAAAAGATCATTATTATATGTTGATGCAGACCAATGGCACTGAAAACGATAAGAAAATATATGCGTATAAATATAGTAGCTGTTATATAACATCTCCTGAGAGTATGGCTATTAATGGAGTTTTTCAATATTTGGCGGAAACAAATGAAAAAGGAGAAGTGTTGAAACTTGTAAAAGAATATAGTCCTTCACAGTTTTTTTACAAGTCGGTTAGTCATAAAAAATAATTTTTAATGAAGTTTATATCATGGAATGTCAACGGGCTTCGTGCTTGTGTTGGCAAGAATTTTAAGGAAGAATTTTTGGCATTAGATGCCGATTTCTTTTGCTTACAAGAAACTAAAATGCAGGAAGGGCAGCTTGATTTGTCTTTCCCGGGTTATGAATCTTATTGGAATTATGCTGACAAGAAGGGATATTCTGGTACAGCTATTTTTACTAAACATACCCCATTGTCTGTATCAAGAGGTATTGGTATAGAGGAGCATGATCATGAGGGTAGGGTTATAACTTTAGAAATGGCAGATTTTTATCTGGTTACTGTTTATACTCCTAATTCTCAAGATCAGCTTAAACGTTTACCTTATCGTATGCAATGGGAAACTGACTTTCAGTCATATCTACATAGTTTAGACAAGCATAAGCCTGTTATTGTTTGTGGCGACATGAATGTAGCACATGAAGAGATAGATCTAAAGAACCCTAAGAGTAATCATTTCAATGCAGGATTTTCAGATGAAGAGCGCGAAAAGATGACCACTCTTCTAAGCAATGGCTTTACTGATACTTTTCGTTTCCTTTACCCCGAGCAGGTTACTTACTCATGGTGGTCATATCGTTTTAAGGCACGAGAAAAGAACATAGGGTGGCGTATAGATTATTTTCTCATCTCAGATCGTTTGCGCGAGAGCCTTGAAGAGGCTAAGATTCATACAGAAATACTTGGTAGCGACCATTGTCCTGTAGAGATTATTTTAAAGTAAAAGGGGCTTTATAACAGGATCTATGAAGGTGCAAGCGAAAGTACTTTTGTTAATGATAGTATCTTTAGTAGTTATTTTTTGCTATGCTTTGATACCTAAAGATATAGTTTTAGGTACCTTTCTACTAAAGAAGCTGCATCTTCCTATGCCCTTTTCTAATGTTATATCTAAGCCCATAGAGGTAAAGAAGCATAAGCGGTATGTATATAGACATCAGAGAATACTCTTCTTTGGCGATTCTATGGTAGAGGGTTTATCACGTCGCTTTGGTGATTATTGCGGAGAGAGTGGTCATATTCTTTATAGTATTATATGGTATAGTTCCACTACAGAGCGATGGGCAAAGAGCAATGTGATAGAACATTTTATTAAAAAGTACAGACCTACATATCTTATAATATGTATAGGAAGTAACGAGCTTTTTGTAAACGACCTTGAAGAGCGAAGACAGTATATAGCTCAGATATTAAAAAAGGTAGGAAATCTACCTCTGGTATGGATAAGTCCTAACGACTGGAATGGAGATACAGGCATTGTCGATTTGATAAAAAATTATTCTGGCAAGGGGCTTTTCTATGATAGTCGTCCGTTAAAGCTTTATCGCGGTAGCGATCATTATCACCCTACATGGGAATCGGCAGCTTATTGGATGGACGAAGTAGCCAAATTTCTTAATAGTAAAAAGTGTTCGGCTCAACTTTTTTTAAACGTTCCTAAAGGACATCATAAGCCAACTAAAACAAAAACGCTATCTCCATCATTTGAAAATTTTTAAGAATGAGTGTATGTATATATGATATAGCCTGTAAGAAGATTTAAAGATATTAATGTCTTAATAAGTGTGATACCTGCTTTTTATTGTCAATTTATTAAGTAAGCAGTGATGAATATAAACGATGAAAAGGTAAAATGATATGATAACAACACAATGGCAGTCGCTCCTTGATACAGCAGATTGGTCGCTGTGTACGATACCTTTCATGGTGTTGTTTATCTTTTTTATGGTTATCTTTGTTTTTTTATCTAAACAAAGCTACATCGTACAAAAGCTATGGGTAATAGCTTTTAATATTCTCTTTGCTATATTAGTAGGTAAGTGGGCAGTGTTGTTATTGTTATTAAACACCTTTTTGTCATGGTTTCTTACAAAGAAGATGGATAATATTAAAGGCACACATACAAAGAAATGGGCGTTGGCAATTATCATTTTTATAGAACTTCTTCCTCTTTTCTTCTTAAAATATGCTGGCTTTACTCTCGATATCATACATAATATTATTTCTACTAATATTTCCTTTAAAGCTTTCTTGCTTCCTGTAGGTATTTCTTTTTATACGTTTCAAGCTGTTAGCTATACCATAGATGTGTATCGTAAGCGTATAGATAGCAAGTGCTCGCTATTTAATTATACTTTTTATCTAACATTTTTCCCTTTGCTTATTGCCGGACCAATAACGCGTGCTAAAGATTTTCTTCCACAGCTTTACTCCTATAGGAAAGTTAGCTCTACTATGGTTTATCGTGGCTTGTGGCTTATTCTTTGTGGAATAGTTAAGAAGTGTGTCATTGCCGACTATCTATCCCAGTATAACAACTTTGTTTTTGCAGATCCGTTAGCCTATACTGGTTTTGAGAATCTTATAGCTGTAATAGGTTTCTCATTACAGATATATTATGATTTTGCAGGATATAGTGATCTTGCCATAGGCATTGCTGCCATAATGGGATTTCATATAAAGGATAATTTTTACTTCCCTTACCAAAGTGTTAACCTTACAGAGTTTTGGCATCGTTGGCATATATCTCTTTCTACATGGTTTCGCGATTATCTTTATATACCGTTAGGAGGAAATCGTCATGGAGCCATACGCACTTACTATAATGTTTTTATAGTAATGGTTATAGCTGGGTTATGGCATGGAGCTTCATGGATGTTTGCTATATGGGGGGTAATGCACGGTGTAGGATTAGTTCTTCACAAGCTGTTTTATAATATTGCTCTGAAAAAAGTTAGAGATACTGTCTTTGTGCATAGCCTTAGTTGGCTTGTTACTTTTTCTTATATCACAGTGGCATGGATATTTTTTCGTGCTCAAGACATGAGTGTAGTAACAGATATGTTATTACAGATATTTCACCATTTCGATATATCTTCAGCTAAATCTTTTATATATTTTCGCCCTCTTTGGACTTTTGTTTTTATTGTGGCTGTTAATTTTCTATATCTTAAAGCAGAGGATTATAATTGGCTTCAGGCATATTTTGTACGATTACACTGGGTGATAAAACTTGTATTATTTATTATTGTACTTCAGTTAGTCATTAATATGAGCCAAGATAGTGTGCAGCCTTTTATATATATGAAATATTGACGTTCTATTTATAAGAAATAGTGCAGTGTGTGGCTGTATCCCTTTTTTATTGTAGTATATGGCTCATGGTAGAAGAGAGAAGATAAAATATGAGAAAAATATGAGCTGCATTATAATGTAGAACACTGTTTTTTAGAAATAGAAAACTAATGGTTTTAGAGAATAAAGAAAATCTCTTATTTACAAAAATAGATTATTTTTGCATCAAAATTAATTTATTTTTGTATTAAAAATAGATTAAAATAATAAGTTAAACATACTGTTTTGCCCTGTAAACTTTTGCCATTATATATCATAAAAATATTCTTTTTATATGAATATATCCTTATATGCAGGTTAATAATATGTTTACAATGAATTAATATAAAGATTGGAAAATATTTTTCCTTGTGTTCGATAACAATGTTAAAACCTATCGTTTGTTATAATTTTATTTGGATATATAATTGATTTATTTTATATTTGCAATATGTTTTTCAAGTGATTTTGACTTTCTTTTAAAATCACGCTGAGGTTGGTAGCGTCCTGCACCAACCTCTTTTTTTTGTGTTTTATAAATATAATTATTGCCAATCTATAAAAAAACTTTTTGTATTTTTGTTTCTAAATATGTTATATATGAGAAAGATAGCTTGTTTACTTCTTTTTATAGGTTGTTTAGCGTTATATTCTTGTGAAAAACCTATTATAGAAGAAGATGATATAAAAAAAGAAGAGCCTGCAGAGCCCAAGCCTCCTGCAAACAATGTTCCGCCCCAAAAAGGTAAAGGCGGTTCGTCTAATAACGGTAATGGTACAGGCAAGTCGCCTAACAACGGTGAAGGTACAGGTAAGGGAGGGGCATCAGAAAATTATGATATGGAGCACCCTATGAGTGTATATAAATTTCTTACTACTGTGCCGAATAATGAAAAAATGTATGTGGTAGGATATATAATAGGTGCTTTTAAGAGAAATCTAAAAGATGTAGAATGGAACGCTCCTTTTACTTCTGGTTTATATATATTATTGGCTGATAATAAAGACGAAAGAGATCTTAGAAAAGTTATGGTCCTATGCTTGAGTAATGTTTCTAATAAAAATAAATATAATTTGAAGAAGCATTCAGATAATATAGGTCGTAAATTGTTGTTATTTGGTAGGAAGCAAGCCTTTTCGGGTGTTATTGGCATGAAGGATTATGTTGGTATATGTGCGTTTTGGGAAGAGATATAATAGCAAACAAGAAGCAAAATGCTTATAGCTAAGTATTTACTTCTTGTTTTTAGGATTCTTTTATATAAGTTTTTGCTTTTATAATGCTTTTAGCGATTTGATAGTAGAATAAGGATTTTTACTTCCAAAAATATAGCTACCACTAACAAGAATATCAGTCCCTGCATCTATTAGTAAAGGTGCAGTTTCTCCATTTACTCCTCCATCTACCTCGATAAGAGTATTGCAATGTTCGTTTTCTATAAGAGCTTTGAGCTTTCGTACCTTCTTTAGAGAACTTTTTATAAACGATTGTCCTCCAAATCCTGGGTTGACGCTCATAATCTGTACTATGTCTATGTCTCCTATAATATCTTCTAATACATTTACAGGGGTAGACGGGTTTAAGGTTACTCCTGCTTTCATGCCCGTAGCTTTTATGGCTTGTAAAGTTCTGTGTAGATGTACGCAAGCCTCGTAGTGGATATTCATGATAGCAGCACCACAATCTAAAGTTTGCTGAATATAGTTTTCGGGGTGTTTTATCATTAGGTGTACGTCCATAGGCTTTTTTAAAACCTTGCTTACTGCTTTCATAACAGGAAATCCAAACGAGATATTAGGCACAAAGCTACCGTCCATTACGTCCATATGAAGCCAATCGGCATCGCTACTATTAATCATCTCTATGTCTTTATAGAGATGAAGGAAATCGGCAGATAGTAATGAGGGTGAAACAATAACTGACATAATTATAATTAAAAGAGATAATTTGTTTCAGCAGAAAGTTCTTTTAAAAGATAGTCTGCTATAAAAATAATATTATTTTATCGTTGTATTTTTTAATATATTCTTTTTGTATATATACTTTTATAAAAGTATTTACCATAATGGAAATCAAAGTTACATAATATTTTTATATTGAGCAATATATTTTATGGAATAATGCTTTTATGTTGTTCCACGTTGTAAATCATTTAAAAAAGTAAATACTTAACCAAATAAAATTATTATCTTTGTGTTATGAACAATATTTTAGATGAAATAGTAAAAGTTAAACGTATAGAGCTTGAGCAGTGGAAGCGTTTCTTGCCTATTAAGCAGCTGTATGCTTATGTAGATAAGAATAATGAATATCTGTTTGAAGGTTCTTCTCTTGTCGAGGCTTTACGAGGTTCTTCTACAGGTGTTATTGCAGAGTTTAAGCGGCATAGCCCTTTGCACGGCTGGATAAATGATGCGGCAAGAGCGGGAGATACAGCTCTTAGTTATCAGAAGGAAGGAGCCTCTGCGATAAGCATAGTTACTGATAGGCAGTTTTTTGGTGGATATGACGAGCATATCCAAGAGGCTCGGCAGAGCGGTGTAACATGTCCTATTTTGTATAATAATATAGTTATAGACGATTATCAGCTTCTT
Organism: Prevotella amnii DSM 23384 = JCM 14753; assembly: GCF_000378745.1. Taxonomy (GTDB): domain Bacteria; phylum Bacteroidota; class Bacteroidia; order Bacteroidales; family Bacteroidaceae; genus Prevotella; species Prevotella amnii. The sequence continues at coordinate 72,076 of NZ_KB905268.1, read as the reverse complement.
CAAGCTAAATATTGTGGTGCATCAGCAGTATTGCTTATGGCTTCTTGTATTAGCAAAGAAGAGTGTAAGCACCTCATAGAGTCGGCTCATTATTTGGGGTTAGAGGTTTTGCTTACAATCAATTCAGAAAAGGAATTAGATTATCTCTCTTTTCAGCCAGATATTGTAGGTGTGAATAATATGAGTATAACAACTTTCCATGCAGACGTGCATAACTCTTTTCATTTAGCACCTTGTTTACCTAAAGATAAGGTGTTAGTGAGTATGGGCGGCATTAGTAGTGTTCAAATGGTGAAGGAACTTCGTAAAGAAGGTTTTAAAGGCTTTATAATAGGTGAAGTTTTTATGAAAGAGAAAGCTCCGGGTGATGCGTTATGTAAATTTATTAAAGACTTAAAAGAGTAGCTTATGATGTTTAGTAAATTATTTAATAAGGACAGCAATGTTTTTATACCTAAAAAGATAAAAGTTTGTGGTATGTGTGATGCACAAAACATAAGTGATGCTATTTTTGCAGGTGCAAATATTATAGGTTTAAGTTTTTGTCCAAATAGTGTGAGGTATGTTAAGCAGCTGTCTACAAAGACCGGTATTATGCCTGATATATGCTCTTTAGATTGTAACAAAAAAGTTAATTTAGCACAAATAATAAAGGATAAAGAAATAGAGCTTTGTGGAGTGTTTGCCGATGATATGCCACAAACAATAGTTAGCAGAGTAGTAAATTTCAATTTGGACATCGTTCAGCTCTCAGGCTCTGAAAGTCCTGTTATGATAGATAACTTTCGTCGTACGATATGTACTGATATACGTCCAAACATTAAAATAATAAAAACCATAAGAGTGGCTTCAAAATCCGATTTTAAGCAATGTGCAGATTATGAAGGGCATGTTGATTATTTCCTTTTTGATGCTAAAAGTAATAAGGCAGATGATGATAAAAAGCGTTTTTCTTGGAATTTGCTAAATTCGTATAATGGTAGTACACCTTTCTTTCTTAGTGGCTCTATAGGTGAGCATGATGTAAAGGCGATACATTCTTTAAAACATTCTTTGTGTATAGGTATTAATGTTAATAGCCAGTTTGAGACGGCTCCAGCTTTAAAGGATATAGTTAAGTTGCGAGGATTTATAAATAAGCTTTGTAGGTTGGAGTAGTTTTTTTGGTTTTTTATTAAGAGTGGTGTTGTCTTGTGATAGGTTGTGCTTTTGTTTTCATTGTAGATTATGGTAGATCTTTCAAGTTCTTCAACAGAGGTTATTGCTAATGATGGTTTTCCTTGGTATGCTATTCGTCTTTTTACTAAGTCGTTGCAAGATGTTAAAGCATACTTTGAGTCGTTTGGTTACGAGTGTTTTGTACCAATGGAATATGTTGAAATAATGAAGCCAGAGGGTGGAGTGGGGCATATTCTTAAGCCTGTTATACGTAATTTTTTGTTTGTTAAGCAAACAATGGATAATGATACTTTTAAGAAGTCGGTTTTAAATGCTAAGTTTAAGATAAGTGTTATTCGTAAGATAGATGATAATAGTCAGTTTGCTCTCATTCCTTCTAAGCAGATGTACGACTTTCGTTTAATGTGTAATCCAGAGATAACGCTTCGTAAATTTCTAACAGAAAAGGAGGCACAGCTAAAGGTAGGTAATAAGGTTTTTGTGAAATATGGTCCTATGAAAGGCATGACAGGAAGGTTAGTAAGGTCGAATAAGAAATATTATCTTCTTAAAGAAGTGCCGGGAATGGGAGTAATGTTAAAGGTATCTCGCTGGTGTTGTGTTGCTATTGAGGGGGTAGAATAGATTAAAAGGAAGTGGAATAAACATCATCTTCTTTCTTTAAAAAATCTAAGCATAAGCTCTTTACATTCATTTTCCATAATTCCACCTATAATATTTGCTTTAGGGTGTAAGGCCTTAGGTGCATACGTATGATATCCGCGCTTATCGTCTATACAGCCAAAGACTATGCGTTTCATCTGCGACCACCCTAAAGCACCGGCGCACATGATGCATGGCTCTACAGTAACATAAAGGGTACAACCCTCAAGATATTTACCTCCTAACTCATTAGCAGCAATAGTAATGGCTTGCATCTCAGCATGAGCGGTAACATCGTGTAATCTTTCAGTAAGATTGTGTGCACGTGCTATTATTCTATCTTTACATACAATGATAGCTCCTATGGGGATCTCTTTTTCTTTATATGCCTGCTTAGCTTCTTCTAAGGCAAATTGCATATAGTGGAGGTCTTTTTTTATATCTTCTTCAGCACTCATATATTTGCAAAAATACAAGTTTTATTTTGAATATACATTAAAAAAACATATCTTTGTAACATAAAAAAAAGATTAAACAGTTTTGGCTTATCATAATGATTTAGGAATGTGGGGAGAAAACACTGCTGCCGATTATCTGCAACAGCAGGGTTATACCATACTTTATCGAAACTGGCGTTGTGGTCATCGTGATATAGATATAATAGCAGCGATGGGAGATGTCTTAGTAATGGTAGAGGTGAAAACACGTCGTAATGAGGATTTTACCGACGCAAGTGCAGCCGTTAATGCGTCTAAGATAAAGTCTTTGTCCGTAGCTGCTAATGCTTTTATAAAAAAGTATGGAGGAGGCTATGATGTAAGGTTTGATGTTGTAACTGTAGTAGGCACTCCAGAGGAGGAACCGCAGATAAATCATATAACAGACGCTTTCTTACCTTTTATATAAATATGAAGAATTAGAAATGGAATTGTTTAAAAATATCAAGAATATATTCTCTGCAAAGCAGAAAGTGCCAGTCGATTATAAGATAGTGAGTCTACATTCGGTAGATAGTACTAATACATATTTACGTACTTACTTGCCCGAAGAAGGTGAAAAGATAACACTTGTTGTGGCAGATTATCAAACAGCAGGGCGTGGTCAAGGGGTTAATAAGTGGGAAAGCGAAGCTGGAAAGAACTTGCTTTTTTCTGTATTGGTACACCCATCACGTGTTCCTCTTCGTCAACAGTTTCTTTTAGCAGAAGCAGGAGCTTTAGCATTGAAAGAGGTTATTAATAAATATGTTCCAGAAAATATTTCTCTTAAATGGCCTAATGATATTTATTGGAAAGATTATAAGCTAAGCGGAACATTAATAGAAACTAAGATAGTAAGCGGACATATTAAGGATTTCATATTCGGAGTAGGGCTAAATGTTAATCAAACTTATTTCTCGTCAGATATACCTAATCCTATATCGTTAGCACAGATTATAGGACACGATATAGATAAGGCACATCTTTTAAAGGAAATATTACAATCTTTTCAGCGATATTTTGCATATATTGAGGGCGGGGAGTATGATGGTATCAGTGGCTTGTATCATGAAAGCCTTTACCATTCTAAAGGTTTTCATTGGTATAGAGATGCTCAAGGTAAATTTGAAGGAGCTATAGTAGAAGTGGAAGATGATGGGCATCTTATAATGCGAACACGTGAAGGTGTTGTTAAGTCGTATTTATTTAAAGAAATAGAGTTTGTTTTATAAAAAAAAGAATTATAATAAAAGAAGATATATGGCAAGGTTTAAACGTATTTTATTAAAGCTCTCAGGTGAAAGCTTGATGGGGAAACAGGGGTATGGCATTGATCCTGAAAGGTTAAATGACTATGCTCAACAGATAAAAGAAGTGCATGATATGGGTGTTCAGATAGGAATAGTAATAGGTGGAGGCAATATCTTTAGAGGGCTAAGTGGCAGTCAGAAAGGCTTTGATCGTGTGAAAGGAGACCAAATGGGTATGTGTGCTACTGTAATCAATTCGCTTGCGCTTAGCTCTGCACTTGAGGCTATTGGCACAAAGGCTAAAGTGTTTACTGCTATTCGTATGGAGCCTATAGGAGAGTTTTATAGTAAGTGGAAAGCTATAGAGGCTATGGAGCATGGCGCTGTAGCAATAATGTCTGCAGGGACAGGCAATCCTTATTTTACAACAGATACAGGGTCGAGCCTTCGAGGTATAGAGATAGAGGCAGATGTAATGCTTAAAGGAACTCGTGTAGATGGTATTTATACTGCTGATCCGGAAAAAGAGCCTACAGCAACGAAGTTCTCTGAAATAACTTACGATGATATTTATAAAAAAGGACTTAAAGTAATGGATCTTACAGCCACTACTATGTGTAAAGAAAACAATCTACCTATTTATGTTTTTAATATGGACGTCTTAGGTAATCTCAGAAAGGTTATACTGGGAGAAGATATTGGCACTTTGGTGCATAACTAAATTATGTTTATAAACTAATAATTATTTTATATAATAAAGAAGATTATAATAAAAATACTTATAGAGCTATAGATAGATGAAAATAGGACTTTTTAAATATTTTAAAATTGATAATAATATAAAAGATTAAGGGAAAAGCATTTTTCCTTTAATCTTTTCGTTTTTATTAACAGTTCTGTTTCGGACAATCTTATCATTCTTTTTGTATATTTGTAATGCAAACGATTATTTTCCAATAATATGAAGATAACTAAAATTTTATTATTTTTTATACTACTATTTGTTTCTACTTTTACTTTCGCTCAAGGACAGCCAGTGCATTTTAGTGTTCAGCAGAAAAAAGTATCTCCAACAGAGCTGCATATTATGTTTAAAGGCATTATTAATGATGGTTGGCATGTTTATTCTACTGACTTACCTGCAGGTGGCCCAATATCTACCAGCTTAACAATAGAGAAGGCTATAGGTGTAAAGCCTATAGGCAAACTTATAGCAAAGGGAAGAGAAATAAATTTAAATGATCCTGTGTTCTCAATGAAACTACGTTATTTTGAGAAACAAGTTACTTTTATTCAGAAGTATAAGATAACAGGCAAGGTTTATAATATCAAAGGTTATTTAGAGTATGGCTCGTGTAATGATGAGTCGTGTATGCCTCCTACTGATGTTGAGTTCGATTTTAAGGGTAATGGCCCTGCAACTTTACCTGATAAAGAAGAGGCTATAGAGACAGAACTTACAAAGAAAGAATCTCCCCAAACATCTACTATAGATAATGTAGGTTTGCAAGCTTCAGAAAAAAAAGATAGCAGTTTCACCCCTGAAGCTATTTCCGATTCTGCAAAGGCGCTTATAGTAGCACCAGCACAACCTATGTCTGTAGAAAAACAATGGTGGACTCCTGTTATAAAAGAGCTTAAGTCTTTTAATCAAATACCAGATGGTCAAAGTCAGTCGCTTTGGTATATTTTTGTAATGGGTGTTGTTGGGGGATTAGTAGCATTGCTCACTCCATGTGTTTGGCCTATTATACCAATGACGGTAAGCTTTTTTCTTAAAAGGGCTAAGAATGATCGTAAGAAAGGCATACGCGATGCTATTACTTATGGTATATCTATTATTGTCATTTATATGGGATTGGCTTTATTTATAACAGCTATCTTTGGACCACAACGTCTTAATGCTTTAGCTACCAATGCACCTTTTAATATATTTTTCTTTTTAATGTTAGTGGTGTTTGCGTTTAGTTTCTTTGGGTGGTTTGAGCTGTCATTACCATCATCATGGGGAAATGCGGTGGATAATAAAGCATCTGCTACGACAGGATTGTTATCAATCTTTCTTATGGCTTTTACCCTATCATTAGTAAGTTTCTCATGTACAGCTCCTGTGGTAGGCTTACTTTTAGTACAGGCTGTTACCAGTGGAGATTATATAGCTCCTGCTATAGGTATGCTTGGGTTTGCTTTAGCATTAGCTTTACCCTTCACTCTTTTTGCTTTATTTCCCACATGGCTTAAGCAAGCACCAAAGTCAGGGTCTTGGATGAATATGATAAAGGTAGTATTAGGGTTCGTAGAACTGGCTTTTGCTTTGAAATTCTTCTCTGTAGCCGACCTTGCTTATGGTTGGCATTTGCTTGATCGTGAAGTGTTCTTATCACTTTGGATAGCAATTTTTGGTCTGTTGGGATTATATCTTATAGGAGTCTTTAAGTTTCCTCATGATGATTCTGATAAGAAATATATGCCAGTACCTGCTATAATGTTAGGATTGCTCTCTATAGCTTTTACCGTATATATGATACCAGGCTTATGGGGAGCACCGTGTAAGGCTATTAGCGCTTTTGCTCCTCCTATCAATACGCAGGACTTTAATTTAGCTCCTAAAACAGTACATGCCGCTTATACCGACTATGATGAAGGCATGCGTGCGGCTGCTGCAGCAGGTAAACCTGTATTATTAGACTTTACTGGCTTTGGCTGTGTTAATTGTCGTAAGATGGAATCTTCAGTGTGGAGTGATAATCGTGTGGCAGATAAGCTTATGAAAGATTATGTTCTAATATCTCTTTATGTAGATGATAAAACACCTTTAAAGGAACCTATTAAGGTAAAACGTTCAGATGGTACAGAACGTACTCTGCACACTGTGGGAGATAAGTGGAGTCATTTAGAAGAAACAAAGTTTGGTTATCTTGCACAGCCTTTCTACGTTCCTTTAGATAATATGGGTAAACCTCTTAATAATAGTTATGCTTTTAAGGAAGATGTTTCGGCTTACTTAGATTTTCTTGATAAAGGATTAGATAATTATACAAAAAAGAAAAACAAATAAAAAGATATGAGATTATTAAAGTTAGTATTAATATTAGTTTTTATAGTAGGATTTACGTCGTTGTCTAAAGCTAAAGGTTATCTACCTGCTAAGATATATATGTTTGGCTTTGCTGCTTCTTTCAATGATTCTACGGTATATTTTACAGATATTCAGGAAGTGAATGCTTATGTAAATAATGATCGTAATCATTTCTTAGTGGGTAGAAGTGCTTATTCTTTCCAATTACGTAATTACTTACAAACATCGAAAAGGTCTTTATATCCCACATGTGTAACAGTGTATGCTACGACAAAAGCAGAGATAAACAAAAAATATTTAGCAATAAAAAAGAAATATTTGCCTATATCTAAAGGTAAGGCAAAGGGTACTAATAGGTATTTTATAGAAACTATTCCTATAAGCGAATTTGCATATTCTATCAGCAAACCTATAGAATAAAGATAGCAATGACCTGTATATAAAAAAAGGAAAACTACTTAAAAGATAAAGATATGAGTATCAATAATTTTTGTATAGCAGAACTAACTGTTCGCATAATTTTTGAGAAAAGTGGGCGTGATGATATGCATTTATTGCCGTCTTTAGAGCCATTTAGAGTAGATAACATTGATGGAGATGCAGTGTTAGAGGTTATTGTTAAAGAAAAGCTGTCTCCGCTTTCAGCTAATCAGCTCCAGCGTATAAGAGATTTTGATACAGGTAATGGTGATATTATAGTAGACCATATAAAAGGGGGCGGTTATCAATTTTCTTTTTTAGATATAGATAACGTTAAATGTTGTCTTTTACATGTAGATAAGACTTTTTCTAAGTGTGTATGTGCTGTAGAAGGTAACAGTGTAAGGCGTGCTTTTGGTCTAAATAATGCGTTGATGCTATCATTTTCTTTGGCAGCAGCATCACATGAAACATTATTAATACATGCGTCTTTAGTGCGTAATAATGGGTATGGATATGCGTTTATAGCAAAGAGTGGAACAGGAAAATCTACACAAGTAAGTATGTGGCTGCGTTATATTCCTGATTGTGATTTGATGAACGATGATAATCCTATAGTGCGAATTATAAATGATGAGGTGTTTATATATGGAAGTCCGTGGAGTGGTAAGACGCCTTGTTATCGTAATGTGAAAGCAAGGCTTGGATCTATTACGCGTATAGCTCGTGATACTTGTAATTGGATAGAGGAGCTTACTCCGACACAAGGTTTTGTTTCTTTATTACCATCGTGTTCTTCTATGAAGTGGGATCATGAGATACATGAATTTGTTTGTAATACTATTACGAAAGTAGTAGAGAAGAGTAAGTTATATATTTTGCATTGTTTGCCAAATAAAGAAGCTGCCGAGGTGTGTTATAATACTATTGCAAAAAAGTAAACGTTTATGAATAAACAAAATGTAGAAAGAGAAAATTTACATATTTCGAATGGCTTGTTTTTCCCAGAGGTAGTTAGACTCTTAAAAGAAGGATATTCTGTAACCATACCTTTAAAAGGATATTCTATGCGGCCTTTCCTTGAAAGTGGTCGGGATAAAGCCATTTTAAAAAAGCCTTCTTCAATATCTGTTGGTGAGCCAGTGCTATGTGAAATATTTCCCAATCATTTTGTTTTACATAGGATAATATCTATACAGGGAGATGATATTACATTGCTTGGCGATGGCAATATTGTTACAGAGACTTGTAAGAGAGATAATGTTGTAGGTGCTGTGGTAGGATTTTACCGAAAAGGTAGAGAAAGCTTAGATAAAACCACAGGAAGAAAGTGGAAGATATATAGTGCTTTGTGGATGTTTCTTCGTCCAATAAGGCGTTATCTGTTAGGTGTTTATAGTCATGTATGGATACCTTTGTTTGGAACAATTTAAAAGGCATATAATAAAAGAAAAGTAACTATGAAAGTAAAGAGCGGATTTAATCTTCGCAATGTATGTGGTGAAGATCTTATTGTGGCTGAAGGTGAAGAGAATATCGACTTTAGTGATGTTATTTCTATGAATAAAAGTTCTGTAATATTATGGAAAGAAGCACAACGCTTGGGAACTTTTACCATAGAAGATCTTGTAAAGCGTCTTTGTAGCATTTATGATATTGACGAAGATACAGCAAAAGCAGATGTAAAAGAATTAGTATATCATTGGGGTGAAATGGGTATTATAGAAGGAGATGACATTCCTGTGGTAACTATTAAAAGAAATACTGAGGATAAGAAAGATAATTTTTCTAAGGAAAAAGAAAAACAATCTCCTAAAAAAGGCTTTTTTAGAAGATTGTTTAAGCTATAAGGTTAGAACATAATCTTTACTACATTACATAATAAGTCTTTATAGTTACTTGTTATAGTATATAAATATTACATTGTAAGGAGTAATTATAAAGATTTATTTTATATATGTTTTTACAGGTTATTAACAAACCATTCTGCTATTTGTCTTAGCAAGAAGTGGCGTGTGTTACCTCCATGAATGCCATGGTTACGGTTAGTAAAAATGTTTTCCTTAAAGTCTTTATCTGCTTGTACTAACGCTTCTGAATATTCAAAAACGTTTTGTGGGTGTACATTATCATCAGCAAGGCCGTGGCATAACAGAAGTTTTGTGTTCATGTTGTGTACACGCTTTATAGGATTTATATCGTATCCAGCTTCGTTTTCTTGAGGGGTGCGCATGTATCTTTCGGTGTAAACAGAGTCGTAAAACCTCCAATCAGTAGGAGGAGCTATAGCTACTGCTGCTTTAAAAACGCGGTTAGCACTTTGGCTAATACTCATTAGCGTGTTAAATCCTCCAAAGCTCCAGCCCCAAATGCCTATGCGATTAGCGTCAATATATGATAGTTTGCCTAACCATTTAGCTGCTTCTACCTGATCTTTTGACTCTAACTCGCCTAACTTCAGATAAGTGCATTTCTCAAAATCTGCTCCTCTTGCACCGGTACCTCTACCATCTACACACACTACTATAAAGCCTTTTTGCGATAAATAATAATCGAATAGTCCACCGTTCCCCATAGATCCGATGCTCCAGTTGTCAGTAACTTGCTGACTTCCAGGTCCACTATACTGAAACATTATTACGGGATACTTTTTTGTTTCATCAAAGTTAGCAGGTTTTATCATCCACCCATTGAGTTTTATACCTTCGCTTGTGGTTAGTGAGAATAGCTCTTTTGGGGCGTTTTCAAATGTTTTTAGTTTGTTTTTCAGTTCTTCGTTGTTAAGGACTTCGCGTACCATTTTCCCCTTTTTGTCGTAAATGGTGTAGACGTAGGGATTGTTGCGATTGCTCCATGTGTTAAGAAAATATTTATAATCACCAGAGAAATGAGCGACATTCCAGCCCGTTTTAGGTGATAGGCAAGTAACTTTGCCCTGCTTATCTGCAACAAACACATCGCGTGTCATCGGACTTTTTTTTGCTGCTTGATAGTATGTGTTGCCTGTAGCTTCATCGTAGCCATATATAGCGGTAACATCATAGTTGCCTTTTTCTATTTGGCGAATGAGTTTACCATCTTTACTGTATAGATATAGATGCATGTAACCATCTCTATCAGATGGTATTAATATATAGTTTCTCATAATACAGACCCCTGCCATAGCCTCTTCTTTTACATATTTAGGTACACTCTCTTTTATTATTAGAGCACATTTCCCCGTAGTAGGGTTAGCTGCATAAAGATTAAGCTCGTCTTGATGACGGTTCATGGTGTATATTATGATACGTGAGGCATCGCTTGTTGTTTTTATGCGAGGTATATAGCTGTCTATAGTTAGTGGGAGATTATACTGTAGGGTTTTACCATTTGTTAAGGAATACGTCCACGCAGTAACTATAGAGTTGTCTTCGCCTGCTTTCGGATATTTATATGTGTATAGGCTGGGATATGTTCTACATTTGCTTAAAGCAGGGTATGCTCCTTGAAAAAGCTGTAAAGAGTATGTCTTTACTTTGCTTTCATCGTATTTTATCCAGCTAAGTGTTTTGCTGTCTGCGCTCCACGCTAAGGCGTTATTAAATCCAAACTCTTCCTCATTGACCCAGTCAGGTAAGCCGTTGATAATCTTGTTAAACTCTCCATCAGATGTTATTTGTTTTTCTTTCTCTCCATCGGTAATAAAGATGTTGTTTTTTCTCACAAAGGCTATGTATTTGCTGTTTGGTGAGAAAGTAGGTATTTGTTGTGCACCGTTTGTAGATAGCTTACTAAGGCTTTTTGTATTAACGTTATATAGATAGAATTCGGCAGTAAACGACCGCCTGTATATAGGCTTCGTGTTGGTTTGAATGAGCAGTTTTAAGCCATCTTCTGATATTTTATAGTTATCAAATTCTTTTATATTTTCCCCTTTTGTGTTATTTATATCAAAGATAACACCCGTTTGTTTTCCTGTTTTAAACGAGTATTTTATTATTTTTTTATGGTCTTCTGATATTTGGGCATATTCAGAAGAGCCTTTCAGGGGGTTAATACCTTGGATGTATTTCGGAGCAAAAGAGCCGTTAGTACAATCCTTTAGCTCAATGGGTTCTCCTGCAAAGGAGTGGAGTGTGGTTAATACTGTTGCACACATAAGTAGAAAACGTTTCATATTTTATTTTATTTTATCTATCGCAAAATTACGAATTTATCTCTATAAACTTTTGTATTTAGCATCGAAACAGCTAATTTTGTTCATTAAAAAAATAAATAATAGTTTGGATATGAATTTTGATAAGATAGAAGCTGATAGCCGAAAGATGGAGTTGATACGTGTTTTAGAACATTCTATAGAGCGTCTTTCTTTAGCCGAATTAGAGGCGTTGTATTATGATTTAGTGGCTAAAGATTATATCCGCAAATAAAATAAAGTAAGTTTTTCTTATGTTTAATAGTCGTAGCAAGGAGATTCTCCGTTTAGCTATACCTTCTATAACAAGTAATATTACTATTCCTTTGTTAGGTCTTATAGATCTTGCTATAGTGGGTCATATAGGAGATCAGACGTATATTAGTGCGATAGCAGTAGGAACGATGGCTTTTAATATTATGTATTGGCTATTAGGCTTTCTTAGAATGGGAACGAGTGGCTTAACCTCACAGGCTTATGGCAGGAGCGATAGGCTTGAGTGTCTTGCTTTGTTGCTTCGTTCTTTGACTATAGGTTTAGGTATGGGGTGTGTGTTTGTGTTAATGCAAGTGCCGTTATGTAAGGGTCTTTTCTTTGTTTTAGATGTCCCATTAGAGTCGGTTTCTTTAGCAAGCACTTATTTTGGAGTAGTCATTTTTGGTGCGCCTGCCATGTTAGGGCTATATGGTCTTATGGGTTGGTTTATAGGAATGCAAGATACTCGCACACCAATGCTTATAGCTATATTACAAAATGTAGTTAATATCATTAGTTCGCTTTTTTGTGTTTACTTGCTAAATTGGCACATGGAGGGCGTTGCTACTGGCACGTTGCTTGCCCAATGGTTTGGCTTTCTTTTATCTCTTTATATGGCATATCGTAAGGTTAGGGGCTTACATCTTAAGGCTTTTAGTGTTTCTTATTACAAGAAAGTGTATATTAAGACTATTAAGGGTAAGGCGGCTTGGTTTGATTTCTTTGCAGTAAATAGGAATATCTTTTTACGTACGTTATGTCTTGTTATAGTTAATATGTTTTTTACTAAGGCAGGCGGCTTGCAAGGCACTATGATTTTAGCTGTAAACACTCTCTTAATGACGCTTTTTACTATCTTTTCTTATTTCATGGACGGCTTTGCTTATGCCGCCGAAGCTCTTTCGGGTAAGTATTATGGAGCAAAAGATCTGTCTACTTTACGTTTGTTAATAAAGCAGCTTTTTATCTTTGGAGGTGTTGTTGCCTTGCTTTTTACGGCTCTTTATGCTTTTGGAGGTTTGCGTTTTCTTCATTTGCTTACAAGCGATGATAAGGTAGTATGCTCTGCTTTACCTTATTTATATTGGGCTTGTTTTATACCTATTGCCGGTGTAACAGCTTTTATTATGGACGGTATCTTTGTGGGATTAACCGAAACTAAGGGAATGCTTTGGTCGTGTTTTATAGCTGCTGCTATGTTTTTCTTAGTTTATTTCATGCTTCGTGGTAAGCTTTATAACGATGCTTTATGGTTGGGCTTTTTATCTTTTCTGCTTACTCGGGGTGTTGTAGAGCTTTGGTGGATAAGGCATAATACTGCTATTTGCTCATAGCTAAAAGGCTGCTGTGTTATGGGTATTAGTATGGATAATGTTGTAAAGATGTTAGTTTTATGATTATATGCACGGTAGAGGCTTATGTTGGCTTGCTTATTTCTCAAAGCAATAGCCAAATCCTTGCCGTGTAACTAAGTTTTTTGCCATAGAGCCTAACTTCTTTCTGATGCGAGTAATGTTTACATCTATTACCCTATCCACTACCATAACATCATTGCTACGTATTGTTTTAAGCAGCTCTTTGCGCGAGAACACTCTTCCGGGGTGTTTTAAAAGGTAGCTAAGCAAGTCGAATTCGGTCTTTGTAAGGTTAATGTTCTTGCCGTCTATAAGCAGAAGCTTTGTGGTGAGGTTTAGCGATAGCGATTTGTATGTTATCAGATTAGCACTATCTGTATTAATATTGCTGTTTCGTCGCAAAACAGCCTTTACCCTTAATATCAATTCGCGCACAGAGAAAGGTTTTGATATATAGTCGTCTGCTCCAAGTGTAAGCCCCGTTATAGTGTCGTTTTCAGTGTCGCGAGCTGTTACAAAGATTATTGAGGCGTTAGAGGTAGTAGGGGTTTCTTTAAGCTTTTGTGATAGCTTAAATCCAGACATCTGCCCCATCATCACATCTAATATAAATAATTGGAACGAAGAGAGGTCGTTGCGAGCTAATACCTCTTCTGCTGAATGGGCTGTTTCTACATCGTATCCTTCCGTTTCAAGATTGAATTGTATTATCTCACATAAGTCTTGCTCATCGTCTACCACTAATATCTTACTTTTTTCCATGAGGGTTATACTTTGTTTTTTTGTGTTACAAATTTATTAAAAATAATCAGATAACAGAAAACATCATAAAAAATACCTTTCCAAAACTGTTTTATATATATATATAAATGTTAGAAAAGTTTTCCCTAAGATACGTAAAAAGGATAACTTTGTAGAGTGAAAAGTCTGCCAAAATTGCAGAATATTAAAAATAAAGATGTAATTTTGTCATTACAATGAATACAACTGAACTTCAGAAAATAAAGCAGCGATATAATATTGTAGGTAACAATAAAGAGCTTAATCGTGCCTTAGATGTAGCCTTGCAGGTAGCACCTACCGATTTGTCTGTGCTCATCTTTGGCGAAAGTGGTGTAGGTAAGGAGATTATTCCTCGTGTTATTCATGACAACTCTCCTCGCAAGCGTGAGAAATATTTAGCTATCAACTGTGGTTCCATTCCCGAAGGCACTATAGACAGCGAGCTTTTTGGGCATGAGAAAGGCTCTTTTACAGGAGCTATAGGCGATAGTGAGGGCTATTTTGGCATAGCTAATAAAGGCACTATCTTTCTCGATGAGGTGGGAGAGCTGCCAATGGCTACTCAGGCTCGTTTGTTACGCGTATTAGAAACTGGTGAGTATATACGTGTAGGAGGCACAGACATACGTAAGACCGATGTCCGTATTGTTGCTGCTACTAATGTAAATGTGCGTAAAGCTGTTAGCGAGGGTAAGTTTAGAGAAGACTTGTTTTATCGTTTAAACACTATTCCTATACAGATGCCACCACTGCGCGACCGTGGAAATGATATTTTGTTACTGTTTCGCCTTTTTGCTATGCAGATGTCAGAGAAATACCATTTACCAAAGGTTGTGCTTTCTGATGAGGCTAAGCAGATAATGTTACAATATAAGTGGCCGGGCAATGTGCGTCAGCTAAAGAACATAACAGAGCAGATTTCCATATTGAGCGAAGATGCAGATATTACCGCTGAGAAGTTATTACAGTTTATCCCGCGCGACCAAGAGAGCACTCAGTTAGCTACTATAGGCACAGGTAGCTCTCATTCATACGAGAATGAGCGTGAGATGTTGTATAAGATACTCTATGAGCTGCGAGGTAATGTAAGCGATTTGAGGCGCGATCTTAACTCTATGCGTAAGCAGTTAGAGGAAGGTGCTGTCCACACTACAGCCCATTCTTTTGCCTCTACACACACGCCCAATGTCCCAGCAGTGGCAAGTAAGGCTCCCCTTGCCAGCGAAACAGCTAATGAAGAGGCAGTAGAAGAGGCAGATGCTGAAGAAATATCAGAGCCTTCATCTCTTAACCTAAGCGATATAGGCAGGCAAATGGTAGAGAAAGCTCTTATTCGTAATAATGGTAATCGTAAGAAAGCCGCGCAGGAGTTAGGTATTAGCGATAGGACCTTATATCGCCGTATTAAGCAATATGGCTTAGAGAAATTAGCAAAATAATAAATTAGGGGAAACCAAGAAGCTATGATGAGAATATTTAAGTATATATATAAGGTAAAGGGAAAAGACCTGTTAGCGGCTTTTCTATGGTGTGTTATGGTAATAACATTGCTTGCGGCGTGTAAGATAAGTTATAAGTTTAATGGTGCAAGTGTAGATTATGCCAAGGTGCATACTATCCAGATAGCCGATTTTCCTATCCGTTCTGCTTATGTGTGGGGTCCGATGGGTCCGATGTTTAATAATGCTTTAAAAGATATTTATGCTAATCATACTAAGCTGCAGCAAGTAAAACGTGGTGGCGACTTGAGGGTAGAGGGCGAGATAGTGAGCTATCAGCAGCGTAATAAGAGCATCTCAAGTGAGGGACGTTCCTCTCAAACAGAGCTTTCCATTACGGTGAATGTGAGGTTTACTAACACTACTAACCATAAAGAGGACTTTGAGCGTCAGTTTACAGCCACATCTACGTATGAGTCTACAAAGAGCCTTCAGGCCGTTCAGCAGCAGTTGGTAGAGGAAATGATAAAAAATATTACCGATCAGATTTTTAATGCTACATTAGCTAACTGGTAATAGGAAAAGTTATTTATAATGAACATTACATCTTTAATATCTCATCCAGAGCTTCTTGATAAGGCTACGCTTTATGAGCTACGTAACCTAATAGCCTTATATCCTTATTATCAGCCTGCGAGAGTGTTGCTTTTAAAGAACTTGTTTCTTCTCCATGAGCCTACTTTCGATGAAGAGCTGCGTCGTGCTGCTGTGTATATTACCGATAGAAGGGTGTTGTTTGATATTGTAGAAGGTGTTCATTATCAGTTAATACAAAAAAAGAATGATGCTCATAAAAGTCAAGACGCAGCCCTTAAGAAAGACGATGCAGCCCCTGAAGACCGCACAACGTCGCTCATTGATAGCTTCTTAGACCAGATACCTGAAGATTATGACAATGCTTCAGGCGGCTCCTCTTCAAGCGAAAAGCCCACTGTGGCTGATGCTACGGTAGACTATGTGGCATATTTGCTAAAGGCAGAAAGCAGCACACCTTCTTCTGAAGAGCAGCAGCTTAAGGGACAAGAGCTGATAGACAATTTTATTAATAACGACGGTGGTAAGATAACCTTGCATAGAGAAGAGGACGACGCTTTAGATAAGGAAGAGGAAAATGTGCCGCAAGAGGACGAAAGCAATGATGCAGAAGATGCTGGTTACTTCACCGAAACTTTGGCACGCATCTATATCAAACAAGGTAGATATTCTAAAGCACTGGAAATTATTACACGGTTAAATTTGGATTATCCAAAAAAAAATCGTTACTTTGCAGACCAAATACGTTTCTTAGAGAAACTTATCATTAATAATAATAAAAAATAATACAGTAGCAGATGTACACTTTATTCATTGTTTTAATTGTAGTTGTAGCTCTTTTAATGATTTGTATTGTATTGATACAAGAGTCGAAAGGTGGCGGTTTGTCGTCTAATTTCTCTTCTTCTAATGCTATTATGGGCGTCCGTAAGACTACCGACTTTGTAGAGAAAGCCACTTGGACTTTTGCTGCCTTAATGGTAATAATTAGTATAGCAAGTGCCTACGTTGCTCCTACGGCAAGCACTGATGAAAGCGTTATAGAGAAAGCTGCTACAAGCGATCAGCCTACTAACCCTAACAACTTGCCTAACTTTGGTGCAAGTCAGCAGAAGCAGGCTACTCCTACGAAGCAAGCTGCTCCAATAGCTCCTGCAAAGAAATAAAAAGGATAAGACGTTTTTTTTTCATATTTATTTTGAGTATTCAAATAAAGTTTGTATCTTTGCACTCGCTTTAGATAAGTACTCAATACGGTGGACGTAGTTCAGTTGGTTAGAGCGTCAGATTGTGGTTCTGAATGTCGTGGGTTCGAGTCCCACCTTCCACCCTGTGAAAAGCAAGTGAATACCTAATATTTAGGTATTCACTTTTTTTTTGTTTGCTACCAAGCGTCCTTTCTTAGCTTAGTGTATATAAAAAATAGAGCAGCGGTTTTAGTTTTTTTATGGATTAAATCGAAAAAACAGCACCTGTGATATTTTCTTAAAAGAAGAAATATAATGTATAAACAGGTAAAAGATATTTTTATTATAAAAAAAGGCTTATTGATGGTGATTAAAAATAATCTATTTTTATACTAAAAATAGATTAAAAACACTACAAAAATAACCTATTTTTATTATCTATACCTCCCTTATTCTTCTTCTATATGTGCCTTAAAGCGTGGTAAAACATGGGGTTTACCACTTTTGTGGTTGTAAAGAAAAATATAAATCTTTTTTATCCTCATTTATTAGGATAGCTATTTTGTAAAAATACCTACTTTTGGTGATAGCTCTTTTTAAACAGATAGAAAAAAGAACTATACCTTTGCATCAAATTATATTATCAACTAAATAAAAATGTTAAGAAATTTTCGACATCCACAGGTGTGCGGGTTAAGTTTGCGAAAGATTGTGAAGGAAACATTGTTGTTAGTATCCTTATTGTTTTTTAGCAATATGACCTATGCCGGAATTGTGGTTAATCAAGAAAAGTCCGTAATGGCTGCGTCAGATAAGGCGAGTGTCGTTATTACTGTTGTGGACTCACAATCCGGCGATCCTATTCCCGGAGCGGTGATACGTAGTAGCGATTTAGATAATCCTTGTGTAACTGACCAAGCTGGACGTAGTACTTTAGTGTTTAAGCAAAGTACGGGTAAATCAAAAGTTACTGTGTCTTACATTGGCTACAAAAACAGTGTTATTTTTGTAAACATGCAAGACGGTGCTAAGGTTACTGTAAGGTTAAAGGAAGATGCACAGACGTTGAAAGGTGTTACCGTTACTACTCAGCGCAGGCACACTAACACTTTGCAGCAAGCTGCTGCCATAGATCAGAGCGTTTTGGAAAAGGGAGGTGCCACTTCGCTTGCTAAGATGCTGGAAACTATACCTGGTGTTAGCTCTATTAGTGCAGGTAGCACCGTTGCAAAGCCTGTTATACAAGGTATGCACAGTAGCCGTATTTTGCTTATGAATAATGGTGTGAAGCTCGAAAGCCAAAGCTGGGGTAACGACCATGCACCTGAGATAGACTATACTGGTGCCAGTATGGTAGAGGTAGTAAAGGGTGCAGAGTGTATACGTTATGGTTTTGGTGCTATGGGTGGTGTTGTTTTGCTTAACGACGCTCCTTTACCTTATGGGCATAAGAAGCCTATAGTAAAGGGAGTAGCTAATATAGGTTACGATACTAACGCACGCGGTGTGAGCGGTTCAGGAAGTATTGAAGCAGGCTGGAAAAATTTTGGTGTGCGTTTCCATGGCAATTATACCAAAGGTGGCGATTATCATACTCCGGAATATATAATGAATAACACTGGCTATAATAATATAAGCATGTCTGCCTTAGGAGGCTTTGAGAATAAGCATATTACAGCAACAGTGCTTGCGAGCTTGTTTTATCAGCGCGAAGGAATATATTTTGGTAGCCAGATATCAGACCTTACACAGCTTCAGGAGCGTTTCCGCATAGGGCGTCCGTTAGAGTCGTCATTGCAGCCTTTCTCTTATAATATAGGTATACCTTTCCAGCAGTCGCAACACTTTACGTTAAAAGGTGAGGTAAAATATCGTATAGACCCGACTCAGACGTTAGATCTTACGGTGTCTTTCCAAGAGAATTTGCGTCAGGAATATGAAAACCGTATGAAGAAAGAGTGGAGCGTTATACCTATGCAAGACCTTATCTTAAAGACTTATAAGGGCGACCTTTCTTATAAAAAGACGTGGAAGCCTTTCAAGATGTCTACTTTTGCGGGTTTAGCTAACACATATCAGTCTAATTATAATTTCCCTGGTACAAGAAATCCTGCCTTTGTGCCAAACTTTGCTGCCCTTACCATGGGTGCATTCTTGCTGCAAAAGGCTACATTCTTAGAAAAGCTGCAATGTGAGCTGGGTTTGCGTTACGACTTCCGTGTTATGAGTGTAAGTGGTTACACTACGCTAAACGCTTACAACTATTATGACGACTTTAAGGTATATAGTAATTTTACCTCAAGTTTCGCAGCTCATTACCAGTTTAATGACAATTGGGATATGCGTGCTAACATAGGTTGGTCATGGCGTCCACCAGATATTAATGAGCTTTATGCCATTGGTCTTCAGGAAGGTTCTTACTGGGTAGTGGGAAACAGAAACCTAAAGAGTGAGCGTGGCTGGAAGTCTATTTTGGGCGCAAGATATCGTAACACATGGATATCTGTAGAGCCAAGTATGTTTTATCAGCGCATTAATAGCTACATATACGACCATATAGGTTATGGTGTGGATCGTTTTCATAACAGTCCGAGCGGAAAGTATGCTAAGTTTATGTACGACCAAGACGATGTTAGGTTGTGTGGTGGCGATGTAGAGGCTACTGTAAAGCCTGTTAAAGGTTTGAGCGTAGTGGCTAAAGGTGAATGGATTTTTGCTCGTAACGTTACCCGCGACGACTGGTTACCATTCATGCCTTCAGATAAGTACGGCTTGTCTGCAAGCTATGACATGGCTTTTGGTAAACAGAAAAAGACTGTTGCTTCTTTCTCTTTATCAGGCGATTATGTTACAAAGCAAAACCGTTTCGATCCTAATAAAGATTTGGTTCCCGTATCTCCAGACCCTTATTTCTTGCTTGGAGCATCGGCTGATGTTACATTTAAGCTGCCTGGCAAGAGAGAGGTGAAGTTTATGTTGATAGGAGACAATATCCTTAATACATTATATAAAGAATATACCGACCGCTTTAGATATTATGCACACGAGCGTGGTATGAACTATTCTTTGCGTACACTAATTAAATTTTAAAGACAATGTTACGATATAAAATATTTATATACTCTATTATTTTAGCATGTGGCAGCTTGTTAACATCTTGCTCTACAGATAAAGTAGACGACTTCTTAAGGAGTGTAGTAAAGGCACCACCTGCTTCTATCGAGTATAATGGTAAAGGCCACTCACAGATATATTCCGTAAGTGCTGTTCTTAGAATGGGCTTTAAGGGCGGTAATATAAAGGTGGGTAACTTTGGTGCCGACAACAGTATAGATAACACTTACAATCAGGATTCGTATAACATGATAAGTGTTAATACCGATGCCGTAGGCAACTATCCTTTAATGCAACAGATAGAGATTAGCAAGGGCGATGATGGCCAGATGCAGATAACCAGCGAGCGCGACCACTTCGACGTTGTAGCTTCAAACGATGTTTATTATGGTCTTGAGCTTACCTATTACGGGGCTAATCACCAGATTATAAACGGTGAGTTTATCCAGTTTTATTATAATAAAAATGGTACTCCAGACTATGACAACTCTACCTTGGTGCAGCACCAGCATTTCTTTACCATTGGTAACGAGGTGTTAAGACATCGTTACAGTATAGATGGTAAAACCATAAAGAGCGACAGCAAGCAAGGTTTTTATCCACATACCTTAGGTAAAGATCCTGTTTTCTATACAGACTTTACCTTTGAAAAAGATGGCGATAAGCTAAAGCAATGTGATATTACTACTACTAACGCCGTGCCAGGTCCTTTAGATGGAGATGCTTTAAAGCCAGTTCCATACGATACCACCTTAATGGCAAAGGCAGTTAACGACTTTTCTTCTTTGAAAGATAACACTGCAGAGTGGAATGGTCATAGGTTTTATCAGGCTATCAGTGTGCCTCATGCAGCCGAAAAAGCAAGCGAACTCTTTACATACGAGTATCGTGATACCGACCCATTTGAGCATCAGTTAGGCTATGAATACCAAGAGGGTAGTGGCGATGGTGGTGTTGTAACAGATGGTACAAACACTCTTAGACAGCGTCAGGGCGACTTTGTGGAGCTTTTACATCAGATGCGTAAGATAGGTACAGGCAATTCTAACTTCTTAGACCGTATGGGCTTTAAAGGCGTTATGCAGTTTAAGCAGGCTAATACAGAGTTTGCCTTACAGGTTAGCCTGTGTAATATAGTTTCGCAGCAGGCAGCAGAGGGTAAGAATAGTAAGATTACTATTTGGCCTAAATATGGTAATGAAGATCCTGAAGCTAATGTGAAAGCCCCAGAGATAGCAGGCAGTATTCACCAAGGAGCAGAAACAGGTCTTTACAGGTTTAATCAGATAAAATCAGAGTGGAGCAATCACGACATCGACATTCCTTTAACATTCCGTGTTATAGCCGACATGAATGACGGTGAAGACAAGTTTGTGCAAGATTTCTCTAAGTATTACCCTAAGATGGGGTCTGACCTTATAAAGAAATATTTCTTCTCTAAAGATTATTTAATCTCGAGAAATAGAAAGAATATATTTGTCATGTAAAAAATAGTGCTTATCTATGAGAAGCCTATAAGATATAGACAATTTTAAAGAAGACTTATATATACATATATAAAAAAAACAAAATGAAGAAATATAGTTTTTCGCTCGTTCTCTTGTTGATATTATGCTGCACTTCATGCGATGATTTCGTTTTTGGAAATATGCATATCAACTATACCGAGAACCCGTTGGAACAAAAAGAAGTGCCACATAGTGGTGCTGACGCTATGGTAGATAGCTTGCAAAGGAAAGCTCCATTTACCGAAGATATGAAAGATCCTGATAAGGACGGAGCCTTTCACAACTGGGCACGCTGTGTAGTAATGTTTAAGGAAGGCCACTCACATGGTGATGAGAAGTTCCATGGCAACTATGTTTACCCAGCAGCTCCTTGGCGTCAAGAGGAGTTTGTAGTTGTCGAAAACAACAATACAGATTTTCCTACAGTAAAGGTAGAATGGGAAAAGAGCATACAGACGGTCTTTGAGAAGAAGTTGGGCAAGCCTACCCCCAAGCAACCTTACATTCGCCTTATAGGTGGAGATAAAAACCTTTGGGGTATATGCTTATATTTCTTAGATAAAGACGGTAAGCTGCTTAACGACGAGATATACAAGCATTCTGATGAGTATCAGATATTCTTTACCATTAGCGATGTAGACGATAAGGGCAAAGATTATAAGGTAATGGACTGTAGAGGTACATGGCAGTTAGATAAAAACGGAGAAAATGGCAAAGTAGATCCAACGCCTCTTGAGTCGCCTTATTTTAAGAAAGTAGATGACGATACGAACTTAGGTGATACTAAATTCGAGCGTAGGCAGAACGCTACTAAAAACTTGTTTGAGTATTTTTATCGCGACACATGGCACCAGAATGCTATGGCAGATGGTATGCGCGAGTTTTATAACATTCGTTTGTTACCTCCTCTCGACGCTTCCGATGCTAATTCGTGTGCTACATACGATAAAGACTGTGTAGGCTTAAAAGGGCATATCAACTTTTACTATGAGGCTAATGAGCCTTCTTCTAACTTTAGACCATATATAGATGAGAGAGTAGGGGCAAGTTATACAAACGACACATGGCCTTTTAAGGTAAAAGGTTTTACAAGCGATCACGAAAAGTATTCTCGTCCTTCATACATCTTACCTTATTTTTATCTTTCTGTAAGGGTTATGAAGATAAAGAAAGGTAAAAAGGCTTACATTCCTAAGGCTACCATTGCTAATAAAGAGTTAGACTATGCTGGTTATTGGGACTGGATGAAGAGCGTAAAAGCATGCGCGCCTTTCTATGATCCTTACTGGGACTCTAAGGTAACATCACTCGAAAAGCCAGAATGGAAAGAGCTTACACGCTTTAATATTCCTATAAAGGTGTATTGTAACAGGTTCGATTCCGACCCTACTAACGTTTCTCCTACAGAGCCTTATTATTATTATCTTGGCAAGGAGATAGGTTTAACAGGCGAAGAGGCATACGGGGCAAGCCAAAATGTTAAGACACATGGCTTTGGAGCCTTCGGTAACTGGTTCTTATAAACGAGAGCAGATATAATTAACTATAAAAGATCAAAGATATGAAAAAAATCAATTGCATGTTAGCGTTGGCGTGCATGTCGTTGTCAACGCTTTTCGTTGGGTGTCAGAGAAATGGGGATATGCCCAATAAAACTGATGCTAATTCTAAAGTAAACCACCTTATCTTTAAAGAGGTGTTTTATACAGGGTATCTTACTTGGAAAGATTTATCAATGTATAAAATGGATAGCCAATATGCGAGATATACCGATGCTAACTATTTAGTGATAGCTAATCCTACCGATAAGCCTATATCGCTTGCTAATATGGCTATAGCTGTGCATGCTGCAGACCCAAGCATGCAATATTCTTTGCAAGCAGAAGGTAATGGTACTTTTGTTAATCGTTATTATGGCATTAGCGGAATGTCTTATTTCCCTAACGACCCTGTAACAAAAAAGCCACATATTATTCAGCCTGGCGACAGCGTAATAATAGTAAAATACGCTTGCGATCATAAAAAGAAGTTCTTTGAAGAGAACGAAATAGAAACAGGAAGCGAATACGCATCTAAGTCATCGGACTATATGGGTTGGGAGGCTTTACCAGATTATAGCAAGCTGCCTAAGGATAAAACCTTTGAGCTATGTAACCAACGTGAACCTAACCCTGATGATAAATATGATAATAAGGATATTCCTAACATGAAGGATTTGGTTTTATGGGACGATTTACCTTTTAGTGGTGTAGACCAGAGCATGCGTATAGCTTTAGTTAAGCTGCCTGACGGCGACGCTACAAAGCCTCATGTAAAAGATGCAGAGGGCTTTTTCCCTGATGAGTCTCCACGCTCTCGTAATAACTGGTATGCGTTATACGAACATTATGCTACAGAGAGAGATGCTATAAATGATGAATCTGATCCTGCTAAGAAAAAGGCGTTAGAAGATAAGAGCAAATATCCTACAGCTTACTATCAAGAGATATATGTTAAAGGTGGCACCAGTCTTCCTGCAACAATAGAGCTTGACTACAACTGGGTGGTAGACTTCTTAACTATATGCCCTTCTTCAAATAAGAAGTTTGACCTTCTTACTGCTCCAAGTGAGGTTACTATGTATGATGCTAAGGGGCGTCCAATAATGGAGAATGGCAATGAGAAGAAAGAAAAGGTATGGTGGTATGATGCTGGTACTGCAAGCGTATGTAAAAGAATTTATGGTAGTGCCGATTTTGCTAACACATCTTTCAACCCTCTCGATATGCAAGGAGCTTTGATACGTAGAACAGATGGCAAGGGCTTTGTGGCACAGATGAACTCAAGCCTTAACTTCGCTAAGGGCATTCCTTCTCTTTGTAAGCGCGATGAGAAAGGAAAACCAACGTTTAATGCAGAAGCTTATTGGAAAGTAAATTCTATACAAGCTCGCACAAAGAAAAAGTAAGCATTAGAATAAAAAAAAAGATAGATTATTTTTTTTATTAACAAAGGTGTAAGTTCGTAGATATGCGTAGAACCTTTTCCCACATACCTTTGGACTTACACCTATTTTGTATACATATATATTAATATAACTAACAAATAAAACAATGAAGAAAACTATTTTATGCGCTTTGGCTATAATAGCGCTGTTTGCTAACTGTACCCGTAATGGTGACATAATTGAAGACAAAAACAATGCAGAGGCAAAATCTCCAGACTTGATAATAAAAGATATTTATTACGCTGGTAACTATATGATTACACCTAATGGTGATAAGTCAGAAGAAACTGACGATAAGTTTATTTCTATTTATAATCCTACCGACCATGATATAAGTCTTGAGAATACAGTATTGGCATTATGTTTGTATGATGCGGCAGAACCTGTTGCGTTTACAAACCCTAAAGACGATTATACTCAAAAAGGTTTTGGAGTATCAAATATGATAGGTTTCCCATTGAATAAAGACAATAAGCCTTATGTTGTAAAGAAGGGAGAAACTATTGTTATTGCCATGAACGCTGTTAACCATGCAGAGCATCAAAAGAAATATTTGGAAGATTCTGAGGCAGATCCTAAGCAATATAAAGGCTGGGATAAGTTTATAGATCTTTCAAAGGCTAATTTTGAGTGGGGACAGAATGGTAATGATGAAGTGCCACATATGACTTTCCTTTACTGTGTAGATGACAATAAGGATCAGCAACTTAATATGAAAGATGATAAAACAAAAGTAGGAATTTGGAACGAAGAAGATGCAAGTGATTTTAGCTTTGAGCGAAACTTTACAATAGCACTTATACGCTTGGCAGAGCCTATAAAAAAGATAAAAGCAGATATGACTAATGCTACTACTAATGAAAAGCTACTTAAAGAAGTTGAAAATTCAGGAAGTAAATATGGGCGTTTTGTAAATTGGACAAGCGATGGTCATTCTAAGCATCAAATATTAATGTTTTTACCTAATGAATGGGTAGTAGATGCAGTAAATGTAAGGTATAAGGGGACAACAACCAAGACTTCATATGCACCTATTTCACGAAAATTAGATAAAGCATGGAATGGTGTTTACACTAAAGCTGACGATGATTTAGAGGTAGGCGCAGGAAAAATGCTAACAAGACGTTTTGATGGTAAGAAATTCTCTGATATTGACGACTCTTCAGTCGACTTTGAGGTGAAGCCTGTTGTAGTGCCTAATAAGTAAAGGCATATTTATAAAAACCCTATAGCTTTTGTTTTATAGGGCTGCTATAAATAAAACATAAGTCCACTCATTCTAAAAAAGGTATATATTACCCTATAGAGAATGAGTGGACTTATAATATAAAGAGGTGTAGCCTTAGTAAAAGGCGTGTTTTTTATTGTTTTATTTTGCACCGCCTCCTAAGGCATAATATAGATTTACTATAGCTTGTAGCTTGGCAAACTGTTCTTGCACCTGTACTATTTGAGCGTTTAACAGCCCCTGTTGTGCGGTAATAACCTCTATATACGAGCTTGAGCTTTGCTTATAAAGTAGCTGTGTTTGCTCTACATTCTTTTTTAACACATCTATTTGTCGTTGAATAAGTTTGGTCTTTTCGTTAGCAGAGCTATATCCTACAAGGGCATTGCTAACCTCTGCTCCAGCTGTGAGAATACTGTTTTGCCATTTGTTATAAGCCTGCTTATATTGATCTTGAGTAACACGAAGTCCTGCTTTTAGTTTTCCTTGTGCAAAGATGGGCTGGGTAAGGCTTCCTGCTATGCTAAGAAGTAGTTTTCCAGGGTTTATTAATCCATTACCATTCGACCACGCTGCTGTTGGCGATATGTTTAAAGCAGGATAAAATCTGCTTCGAGCTTCTTGCACGTTATAAAAGCATTGTGCAAGAGCCATCTCGTTAGCATGGACATCGGCGCGATTGCTTAGCTGCTCTATACCAATGCCACCAGAGAAGGTTACAGGAAGAGTTTGATAGTAGAAGTTCCCACGATTAATTTTATGTGCGGGTTCACCTAATAGCAGGCTTAAAGAGTTTTCTGCTTTACGAATATTGTTTCTTATAGTAACTCCTTGTGTTAGAATATTATAATATGCAGCCTCTGCACTTTGCACACTTGTAGAGCGAGCGCGTCCAAACTTTATTTGTAGCTTCATCATATCCCATGTGTCTTTGGCAAGTTTAGCCATGTTTTCCACTATCTCTTTCTGGCTATCAAGCATTAAGAGTGTGTAATACAGGTTAGCAACATTACAAATAAGCGATGTTTGGGCAGCTACTTTATAATCTTTAGCTTGCATGAGCATGGCCTGTGCCGACTTCTTCTGTGCACGGAGTTGACCGAAAAGGCTAACATTCCAGCTTGCAGCAATGGGGAAGGTATAGGCTTTAGTAGGCTCTGGTTGGTTACTAAATTGAGATATTGTCCCTGTAGGGTTTAATATCACATTAGGTAAAAAGGCTAACTTTGCTGCTCTAAGCTGTTGCTCTGCAATGTCTATATTGAGAATTGCATTGATAAGGTTAGGGTTATTGTCAAGCGATCGTTCTATGATTTTCTGTAATAGGGTATCAGTAAAGACGCTGCGCCATGGCAAATTGCCAAAATCGTTAGTACCATCAAGCTGTGCATGGTCGTCTATGGGGTGGCGAACAACGCCTGTCATCTTTGCTTTAGGACGTTTATAGTTGCCATAAAGGCTTTTACAGCCTGTCAAAGACAAGGCTGCAAACGCTATTATAAATATGTGTAATTTCTTCATTTTATAATCTATATGA
The DNA here is from genome assembly GCF_000378745.1 of Prevotella amnii DSM 23384 = JCM 14753. Taxonomy (GTDB): domain Bacteria; phylum Bacteroidota; class Bacteroidia; order Bacteroidales; family Bacteroidaceae; genus Prevotella; species Prevotella amnii. The sequence goes on along the minus strand of NZ_KB905268.1, from coordinate 44,867 downwards.
AAAGTTATAACCTGTTATCTTCTTGCTTTTTACAATTAGCTTTCTAAGCATATTACTCTGGTTTTTCTAAGTTGTCTTTGTTTTTCTCATCATTGAAGCGTATAGGAGAAAAGCGTTCCTGTATGTGTTGGAATATTGTAAACAACGTAGGAACAAAGAATACTTGGCAAAGTGTGCCTATAAGCATTCCACCTACAGCCGCTGCTCCTAAAGTTTGGTTTCCGTTACGTCCCACACCACTTGCAAACATTAGTGGTATTAAGCCCACTATCATAGCTAATGCTGTCATTAACACAGGTCTAAGACGAGCTTTAGCTCCAAGAATGGCAGCATGGCGTATATCCATACCTGTGCGGCGACGGTCTAAAGCAAATTCTACTATTAAGATAGCGTTCTTTGCTAATAAGCCAATAAGCATGATAAGAGATATTTGCATATAAATATCGTTATTATGTCCAAACAAAAGTGTAAAGAGAAAGGCTCCTGCTAAGCCAAAAGGAATAGAAAGTACCACAGCTAAAGGCAAGAGATAGCTCTCATATAGCGCACTTAAAATTAAATAAACGAAAACTATACATAATGCAAATATAATAACAGTAGTGTTACTTTGCTCGCTCTCCGATCGTGTTAAGCCCGAATACTCATACCCATATCCAGCAGGAAGATGGTCTTTAGAGACTTCTTTTATGGCTTTTAGCACATCTCCAGAAGAATATCCTTCTTGTGGAGTTATATTAACATCTATGGAAGTAAACAAGTTGAAACGATTCATTACTTGTGGTCCATAAATGCGCTGTAAAGTAATAAAGCTATTTATAGGAGCCATACCTTTTGGAGTACGCACGTATATGTTTTGTAAGCTTTCTTTTGTTAGTCTGCTTTCTGCTGTTCCTTGTATCATTACTCTGTATAGCTTACCATAAGTATTGAAGTTAGAAGCATACATACCACCATAATATCCTTGTAAAGTAGAAAGAACAGTTTTAGGCGAAATGCCAGCCTGTTTAGTTTTGGTAACATCTACATCTACCATATATTGAGGATATTGTGTGTCATAGGTAGTCATAGCTTTTGAAACTTCAGGACGTTTTTGCAATTCTTCTAAGAAGCTGCGTGTAACGCTTAAGAACTTATTTATGTCGCCACCTGTTTTGTCTTGCATGGTCATAGTAATACCGTTTACCATAGAGAAGCCTGGTATCATAGGAGGTCCAAAAGCTAATATTTGAGCACCTTTTATGCTTGCCACTTGCTTATATATCATACCTAAAACCATGTTCGACTCCATAGGGTTTAAGAACAGCGGAATGAGGCTACCTTGCTTAAAACATTCTGCTATACGTAAGAAGATATTTTTAGAAGCACGTTTATCAAACGACTTAAGTTTTATAAAGAAAGCTGCCTGATTAGAGCCTTGTCCACCTATTAAGCTGAATCCAACAAGGTTTTGACGTGTTTCTATGGCAGGATTATTAGCTAACATCTTATCAACGTCGTTTACTATTTGCCTCGTTACCGATTTAGAGGTACCAGGAGGAGTAGATATGGATATCATAATATTACCAGTATCTTCATTAGGTACTAACCCCGTACTTGTAGTGCTCATAGTGATTATTAGCACTAATATGCCAAAAACAACTGCTATTGCTGTGATAATAGGTTTCTTTATAATACGTTCAACACCTTTTTTATATTTATTTGTTATCTTATCGAATGCGGTATTAAAAGACGTATTAAAGCGATTAATAAAAGTAGAGTTTGCTTTATTTTCTTTTTTATTATGTGGTTTTAATAATAAAGCGCAAAGAGCAGGGGACAGTGTTAGGGCATTGATGGCTGAAATAACTATAGAAATAGCCATAGTTACACCAAACTCACGATAGAAAGTACCTGATGTACCACTTAAAAACGAAACAGGTACGAAGACGGCAGCCATAACAAGAGTGATAGAGATGATAGCACTTGAGAGTTCGTTCATGGCATCAATAGAAGCCGTTAAGCTACTTTTATACCCTATATCCAGCTTAGCATGTACGGCTTCCACTACTACAATAGCATCGTCTACCACTATTGCAATAGCAAGTAATAAAGCAGATAGAGTGAGCAGGTTAATAGAGAAGCCAAACATCCATAAGAATAAGAAAGTACCTATTAATGAGACAGGGACAGCAATCAATGGGATAAGTGTGGAACGTAAGTCTTGTAAGAAGATATATACTACAAGAAATACTAAAGCCAAGGTTAAGAATAGTGTAAAAAACACTTCTTCGATAGAGGCAAATAAGAAGTCGGTAACATCAACAACGACATTCATCTTCATGCCGGGAGGGAAATTTTTTGCTTGGTTTTCAAATTCTTTTTTTACGCCATTAGCCACTTCGGTTGCATTCGATCCAGATACTTGTTGTACCGCACCAATAACGGCAGGCTTACCATCGCTTTCCATACTAACAGCATAAGATAATCCTCCTAATTCTATCTTTGCCACATCGCGAAGATATAAAGTATGTCCGTCGGTATTGCTGCTAATAATAATGTTGTTATATTCTTGTGGATTTTTCAAACGTCCTTTATAGCGCATAGTATATTCGTAAGCCATATTGCTCTGTTCTCCAAACTTTCCCGGAGCAGCTTCTATGTTTTGTTCGGCAAGAGCAGCAACTATGTCTTGTGGCATTAAGTTATATTGCTTCATCTTATCAGGTTGTAACCAAATGCGCATACTATAAGTTAATGCACCAAAAATCTGCACATTACCTACTCCCTTTACACGTTTTAGAGCAGGAACGATGTTTATATCACTATAATTGGTTAAGAACTTTTCGTCATAACGTCCGTTATCGCTTGTTAGGGCAAATATTATAACATTACTACTCTGACGTTTAGAGGTTGTTACTCCTACTTGTGTTACCTCCGAAGGTAATAGTGCCTGTGCTTGAGTTACTCTGTTTTGTACATTAACGGAAGCCATATCAGGGTCTGTACCTTGTTTAAAGTAGATGGTGATTTGAGCTTTACCTTCGTTAGTAGCTTGAGAGGTCATGTAAGTCATGTTCTCTACACCATTTATGCTCTCTTCTAAAGGAACAATTACAGAGTTTAATACGGTTTGAGCGTCAGCACCTGCATAGCTTGTCGATACTTGTATGGTGGGAGGAGCTATGTCAGGATACTGCTCAACGGGTAAAGCTATTAATCCGATTATACCTAATAGAACAAAAAAGATAGATATTACTGTTGATAATACCGGTCGCTTAATAAAATTAGAAAAAGTCATATTTGTTTATCCTATGTGAGAATATTAATATTATTTATTGTCATTACTTTGCATAGCTTTTACAAAGGCAGAAGCTGAAGATTGACTCTTACTTAGCTCTTGTGCCTTCTTAATGGCTTTAGCATATTCGGCTTCTGTTAAAGCCTTTATCTTTTCACCATCAGTAAGAGCAGATACTCCTTTGACAACAATTCTCTCACCCATCTTTAGTCCATGAGTAACAATGTAGTTTTTGCCATCGTTCTCTGTAGCAACGATAATTTCGGTATAATGCACTTTATTATATTTATCTACTTTATAAACAAACATTTTGTCTTGAACCTGCACTACTGCCTCTTGTGGGATAACTATAGCATGGTTGTCAGTCTTTGCTATTATGATCTGACCACTACCACCACTCTTTAATAATCTTTCTGGATTAGGAAAACGAGCTATAACACTGATAGTCCCTGTTGCGGCATCTACTATACCACTTGTTTTCACTATAGTACCCTCATGGTTATAGATAGACCCATCTATGAGCTGTAAGCTAACAGCAGGGAAAGTCCTAATAGCTTTAGTTAATCCTTTTTCTGTGCGTGATAGCTTTAGCATATCCGATTCTGTTAAGGAGAAATAAACCTCCATAGTAGAAACATTGCTCACTGTAGTAACAGCCTGTATAGAAGAAGGGCTTACCAGTGCTCCCTCCTTATATGGCAAACTTCCGATATATCCGGAAGTAGGACTCTTCACATAGCAGAAGCTTAGGTTGTTCTTAGCTGTTGATAATCCTGCTTGAGCTTGTTTTACTTGTGCTTGAGCTTGACGTACAGATGCTTCTGCCTGTGATATTCCGCTTTGTGCTTGGCGCACAGATGCTTCTGCTGTGGTATATGAATTTTTTGAAGATTGTAGCTCATATTCCCCAATAACCTTGTTAGCATAAAGATTTTTACTGTTACTATAAGTTAAATAGGCAGTGGCTTTCTGTGCAGTAGCCGAATTTAAATTAGCTTTTGCAGTAACAACTCCTGCTTGAGCTTGCATTACAGCACTTTGTGCTGCTGCTACTTGTGCTTGTGCTTGACGCACAGCTTCTTGGTAGGTAGAGTTGTCTATAACGAATAATACTTGCCCTGTTTTAACATATTGACCTTCATGTACATTAAGTTGAGTAATAAATCCACTAACCTTTGGTCTTATCTCTACATCTTGAATACCTTTTATAGTGGCAGGATATGTTGTCTTTGATTGTGCATTTGATGCTCCTATAGTAATTACAGGATATTCATCACTTGTAGGCAGGGTATGCTGGCTCTTATTGCAACCAACTAAAATTATAGACAAAGTGATTGCAACTAATAATAATTTGTTTATTTTCATATATTGTTTTATTATAATATTATTTCAGTTGGGAGATATTTAACAACTCATTTTTAGATGTTCCTAATAACTATTAAATTAATAAAGTACTAAAAGAAATGATAACTTGAGTTGTTAAAATGCTTATCCTTTTAATGCAAAAGTACTCAATTTCTTTCGTAAGTATATAATAGGGTATGCTCTTTTTAACAATATTTACTTTGTAAAAATAAAAGAGTTAAAACTTATATTAAGCCTAACTCTTTTGCAGTTTCGTTTAGTAATTTTAGTAAAGGCTCGCGTTCGTTTGGCACTTTGTTGTCTAAGATAGCTTCTTTTAATGATTTTTTAAGTAAGCCTACTTCATAGCTTGGTTTTAAATGGAATATTTCCATAATTTCATTTCCATCAATACATGGTTGTAAGAGGCGTTTGTAATCTTGTTCTTTAAGTGCTTCTATCTTTTCCCTTACTATTTTAAAATTATTTAAAAAGCGTTGTTTGCGTACCTCGTTTTTGCTTGTTATATCTGCTTCACACAGTGTCATAAGGTCGTCAATATCATTTCCAGCGTCATTTATAAGTCGTCTTACAGCAGAGTCGGTTACCTCTTTATCAGCAATAGCAATAGGACGCATGTGCATATCTACAAGTTTGCGTACATATTTCATTTTCATATCCATGGGCAATTTCATTCTCCTAAATAGTTTAGGTACCATGTTTGCACCTACTATGTTGTGGTTATGAAATGTCCAACCTATAATGTTATCCCAGCGTTTACATTTAGGTTTCCCAATATCATGTAATAGAGCTGCCCATCTTAGCCAAATGTTATTTGTTTTTTTACAAATATTATCAAGCACCTCAAGTGTGTGATAAAAGTTGTTTTTATGTGCCCTACCATTTTTTATGTCTACAACGTCCATAGATGTAAGCTCTGGCATAATGATTTGTAATAGCCCACAACGTTGCAAGTCTACAAATCCTTTACTGGGCGTTTTAGTCATAATTATCTTATTTAGCTCTTCTATAATGCGCTCATTGCTAATTATTTTTATGCGTTCCGCATTACGTTCAAGTGCGGCAAAAGTGTCGTCCTCTATGAAAAAGTTGAGCTGGGTAGCAAAACGTATACAACGCATCATGCGCAATGGATCATCAGAAAAGGTAACATCAGGGTCGAGAGGTGTGCGTATTATACCGTCCCAAAGGTCATCAATGCCTCCAAAGGGATCTATTAGCTTTCCAAAAAGATGGCTGTTTAGGCATATTGCCATGGCATTAATAGTAAAGTCGCGACGATTTTGGTCGTCTTCTAAGGTGCCATTTTCCACTAAAGGCTTTCTGCTATCATGGCTATAGCTTTCTTTACGAGCACCAACAAACTCTACTTCTATGTTTTTATATTTTACCTGAGCAGTGCCAAAATTCTTAAAAATAGATATATGTGCTTGCTTTCCTAAGATATTTTTCAGCTCATGAGCTACCTTAATGCCGCTTCCTACTACCACTACATCTATATCATTAGATGGGCGTTCTAAAAACAAATCGCGAACATAACCACCTACAACATAGCATTCTAATCCTAATTTATCGGCAGCTTTGGAAATATTATGAAATATATCTTTATTTAATAAATGTGCTAATTGTGCATCTGAGAGATCTTGCATAATAATAGTTTAATTCTAAATATGCAAAGGTAGTTAAAAAGAATGATATTTCAAAGTCTTATATATCTTGATAATAAAAGAAAGAACATCTACAAGGTTTTATACCTTATAGATGTTCTTTACATTATATATATACTAAGTATTATATTTATGTGTTTTTTATTTATATATTTCAGACAAGACTTTTTGCAGCTCTTCTCCCATTAGGTCTATCTTTACTATCTTTCCTTGTGGGTCTATTAGTATGTTAGAAGGAATGGTCGTGATGCCATAAGTCTTAGCAGCAGCACATTGCCAACCCTTTAAGTCGGACATTTGTGGCCATGTCATGCCTAAGCTCTTTACTGCAGCTGCCCATGACTCTTTCTTTTGATCAAAGCTAACGCCTACTATTTCAAATCCTTTAGGGTGAAATTGTTTGTATGCTTTTACGACATTAGGCATTTCCATACGACAAGGACCACACCATGAAGCCCAAAAGTCTACGAGGACATATTTGCCTTTACCTGCATAATCGCTAAGGGTAACAGCTTTACCATTGAGGTCTGCCATTTTTAGTTCATGGAATTTTATTCCCGGCTGACGAAGTTGTAATGATTCCCATCTTTTCTTTACCAATTCCATGCTTTTGTCATTGTAATAGCCAGAAGAAGGGTCGCACACCTCTTTCATCTCGTCAAAGTCGAAGCTATATACTAAGTCAGAAACATATTTGGCAGGGAAAGTAGTGTTTTTAAATTTACGTACTATCTCTAAAGTTGTTGCTTTCTGTAAGGAGTCTAAGCGTTCAGCTTTAGCTTTTATCTCTTCTATCTTATTAGCATCTTCTGTTGTGATAGATGTTTTAGATCTTTTCTTAATAGCTTGATATTCATTGAGCAATACTTTGTATTGAGCTTCAATACTATTCATTTTCTCCTCATAAGGCTTAGTATCTTGAGCATGTAAAGCAAAAGTGCACACTGCAAGCGTAGCCATTATTAAAAACTTTTTCATAATCCTGTATTTGTAGTTAGTTTCAATGCGTACAAATGTAGTAATATTTATTTATATAGGGCGCAGATTTTATAATAAAAACACTACTTTTACTTTTTATTCATATCTTAAAATATATATGTTACTAAAAGTTACAATATTTTTTGTAACTTTGCACCACTTTAATTATTACAGGGGTACTTGCTAAACCCTCTTTAAAAAAACAAGATATGCAAAAAACAAAACAACAGGTAAGCGTACTGTTCCTGCTTTTCAGTGTGCTTTTTTGTGTTTGCCTTATTGCGGCAAACCTATTGGAAACAAAGCAGATTTCAGTGTTAGGTATTAGTTTGACAGGTGGTTTGATAGTGTTTCCTGTGTCTTACATTATTAATGACTGTGTATGTGAGGTATGGGGGTATAAGAAAGCTCGTCTGTTAATATGGTTAGGCTTTGCCATGAATTTCTTTTTTGTAACAATGGGTGCTATATGTGATTGGATTCCGGGTGCTCCTTATTGGAAAAATGATGCAGGTTTTCATGCTGTCTTTGGCTTAGCCCCTCGTGTAGCAGTAGCTTCTTTTATAGCTTTTGTGTTAGGCTCGTTTGCAAATGCTTACGTTATGAGTAAGATGAAGTTGCGTGATGGAGGTAAGCGTTTCTCTGCTCGTGCTATTCTTAGTACTATAGCAGGTGAGAGTGTAGACTCTATAATATTTTTTCCTCTTGCTTTATCAGGAGTTGTTCCTACGGAAGAACTACCCAAGCTGATGCTTTGGCAGGTGTTCCTTAAAACATTTTATGAGGTGTTAGCCTTACCTATAACGATAAGAGTAGTTAAGGCTTTGAAGGCGCATGAAGGTGAAGATGTCTACGATACAGGTATTAATTATAGTATTTGGAAGGTATTTAGTCTTAATTAAACACAACTAATTTTCCCCCCAAGCATATTAAAAATGCTTGGGTATATATTTTAAAAGATGGATAGAGAAGAAGATAAACTACAGTTATTAGGTAAAAAAACTGAATATAAGAGCGATTATGCTCCAGAGGTTTTAGAGTCTTTTGAGAATAAACATCAAGGTAATGATTATTGGGTGCAGTTTAATTGTCCAGAGTTTACCAGCTTGTGCCCTATTACAGGTCAACCAGATTTTGCTGAAATAAGAATATCATATGTTCCTGATGTGCGTATGGTGGAAAGTAAGAGCTTGAAGCTCTATTTGTTTAGTTTTCGTAATCATGGCGACTTTCATGAAGATTGTGTAAATATTATCATGAAAGACCTTATAAAGCTGATGAGTCCTAAGTATATAGAGGTAATAGGAATATTTACTCCACGTGGCGGTATAAGTATATATCCATATGCTAATTATGGTAAGCCAGGCACAAAGTATGAGAAATTAGCAGAATATAGGTTTATGAATCATAAGATGTAGCATATCTTTTAAAGAGTAAAATTATTAATAAAGATGTAGCCTTTCTTTAGAAGATTCTTTTTATAGCGTATTAGAATGATAAAGAAAGGCTTTTTAGTAGTAATTATACCGTGCAAGAAAACTGTTCTTTTATTTGTTTAAAATAGCTCCTATTTGCTTCTTTCCATCCATCATTATTGTTAATGGGTGTGTAAAGCGTATATGACGAATATGCTCTGTTTCATATATAGCAGGCATAGCATCGAGCATATTTTTATTGAATAGGCTCCCTTCTTCAGGGTTATTAGTGTCTACCATGAAATATCCTACTCCGAAAGAAGTGAGGTTTTGAAAGAAGTGTGTACCTTGACTAGGGTCTATATTATAGTTTTTCAGAGCTACTTCCACTATTACTCGTGCGGCAGATATATGTGCCCATTTTACAGGTATTCCAAGCCATGGCTCGCTACTTCCCCAGCGTCCCGGCCCTACAAGCACATAGCTTTTGCCATTGGCAAGGAATTGGTCGTTAATTTTTTCTATTTCTAAAGCTATTTGTGAGTTGTAGCGAGCATCATATTTATCATCATATTTCACATAAACAACATCGTAAACATCATTTGATATACCATGTCCTAAAGAGTTGTTGCTACGTAAGATACATTTTTCATCAGGTATTTGTTCTATATCTTCATCTAAAATCTGTTTAGAGTCGACTATTGGTCGTATTTGTAAAAGATAGAATTCTGCTGTGCGGTCTGGGTTAATATTACAAGCAAACTCTATTTCTACGGGGCGACGCATAGCTTCTTCACCATAACGCATCGACATACGTAGTAGTTCGGGTAATGGTATAACATCATATTGTAACACGCCTGCAAAGGAAATAATTTTAGGACCTTTACCTATATGTGTGTCGCGAATGCGTCGATCGTTTATGTCATAAGTAGAGGCTATGAAATTAAGAGAGTTGTCATCGATAGCTGTTTGTATATCAAACTTTTTTATGTTAAAGCCATCATCTACCTTAAAGTCAGTGCCAGCGAGAGTCATATCTATAGCATAGAAATAATTTTGTGTGTCTCGCATAGCGAAGTCGTTGCGTGAAAGCTGAATAATATGATTAGGGTGATAGGGTGATACACGCAGAGTTTGTCCTCCATCTACAATATATTTACCCAGCCCTAAAGCTAACGAGGCTATACCTTCTTCTGCTTTTTCGTTATTAACGGGGTAATAATTAATGCTACGCAGCACCCCAGAGATGTTAGGATAGTAGTGGTCGCCATAAGTTTTTCCTACTACTTCTTGAAGAATGACAGCCATTTTTTCCTGATCTATAACATTGCTTGTTGCAGTCATATATGCTTTTGACTCTTTATAAAATACCGAAGCATATACACTTTTTATAGCGGCAGCCATCATGTGTAACATCTGTTCGTGGTTACCTAAGTAAGGTATCATATAAGTGGAATAAACACCTGCAAAAGGTTGGTAATGGCTATCTTCTAAAAGAGAGGACGACCTGATAGCTATAGGCGAGCGAGTGGCATCTATAAAGGTTAGAAAGTCGTCATGATAGCTGTCGGGTAATTGCGCTTTAAGGAAAGCTTTAAGTATCTCTTCATCGTTAGCATTGCTTAAAGCAAGCTCGTATAGGTTATTATTTTCCATGAACTGATCGAACACATCAGTGCAAAGAACTACTGTTTTGGGTATCTGTACTTTAACATTGTCATACTTGTTAAAGTCGGTTTGTCGCTTAATGACATTATCCAAGAAAGCCAGCCCACGCCCTTTGCCTCCTAAAGAGCCGTCGCCAATGCGTGCAAAATGTGCATAACGGTCGAAACGTACACGGTCGAATTCTGCAACAACGCCAATATTTTTCATTTGTCTATATTGCACTATAGCATCGAAGATAATCTGCCTATGTGCATTAATATCTTTAAGCTCATGCCATGTAACGTGTTTTAAGAAGCTACTTACAGGAAATATAGCACGTGCACAGAGCCAGCGGCTCATGTGATTGCGTGATACATGATAAAGCATAGAGTCGTTAGGAATAGTAAAGATATTGTCTTGTAGCTCTTTTAGGTTATGAATGCGCATTATCTCTTTGTGTGTCTTAGGGTCTCGAAAGATAAAATCGCCAAAGCCCATACGCTCTTCCATAAGGTGGCGAAGGTCTACGCTAAGCATTTTAGAGTTTTTGTCTACAAAATTAAATCCTTCTTTTTCTGCACGTTCACGGTTACTTGTTTCGGTGCTTTCCATGATAAGAGGTAGATATTCATCTTGAGCACGGATAGTTTCTAATAGTTTAAATCCAGCTTCTTCATCTTTCTCTTTTAGTGTATATCCAGCCATGGCTATTTCCGACTCTTCTATTGTTGACATAGGGAAACGCACATCGCTAATTACTCCTAAGCAGTTTTCTTTATATTTTTCATATATCTCTATGGCTTCTTTATATGTACGTGCTAAAACTACTTTAGGGCGTCCTCTCATACGCATAGTAGCTGCATGCCTGTTAAGAGCTTCTGTAGCAAAGTTTTTGCTTTGTTTTAAGACATAGCTATATAGATTGGGCAGGATAGAGCTGTAATAACGTATGCTATCCTCTACGAGTAGCAGCATTTGTACCCCTGCTTGTGCTATGTCGTGCTCAATATTCATTTTATCTTCTATGAGCTTTATTATAGAGAGAATGAGATTAGTGTTTCCAAGCCAACAGAAGACATAGTCGAAGATACTTAGGTCTTCGTTTTTCATACGGCGTGTTATACCATGGGAGAAAGGTGTAAGAACCACACAGGGCATTTGTGGAAACTTTTCTTTTATACCATGTGCTATAGTAAAGGCATCGTTGTCAGCATTGCCAGGCATACATATAACAAGGTCTATCTGTGTGGAAGCAAGTATGTCTTCGGCTTCTTCTGTCGTAGAAACTTGGGTAAACATAGGGGGATAGCGTAACCCCAACTCCATATATTCATTATATATTTTTTCCTCTATGCGTCCATCGTCCTCTAACATAAAGGCATCATAGGGATTTGCCACAATGAGAACGTTAGTTATTCGTCGTAACATAAGATCTACAAAGTTGGCATCTTTTAATATAAATTTAGTCCATGATTGTGGTATGTTAGTTAGTTTTCCCTCGTTTTCCATACATATAAAAAGTGTATATAGTTATTTTGCGAAGTTACAAAAGAATTTTAAAAGGCAAGATAATTTACTGTGTTTTATTTTATAGTTATTTTATAATAAAACTTATTGGGCTAAAAACGAAGTAATATCTTTTCGGAATTAAGATTCAAAAATGCTCTTATAATGTTAGTGTAGATGATGTACACTGTCGGTGTAGGTGATATACACAAGTAGTGTAGGTGATGTACACTACTTATGTATGTGTGTTACATTTATGATTAGATAATGTTTTTTAGTTATGCTTTATCCCAGTCGATAGACTTAATATACTCATCAAAGGTAGGTGGCGTTATTTTATAACTATTAAAGATATTAATAATTTCAGCTTGCTGTGTAGGGTGTAAAAGGCGTTCGCCATTGCGATAGTAGAAAAAGACGCGTTTACTTTCAAAAACAGATATGACGGCTTTGCGTATTTGAGGGTATATAGCCATAGGCACTTTGTCAAAGATATGTGTCATACCTTTTGCAAAAAGTAGTTCTTCCTTAGAGTTATAATATTCGCATTCACCCTCTTTTTGTACATGAGCAAGATATGATGGCGACACGGTTAGCTCTATTTTGTTGTTTATAGCGTCTTGGTTACGAAGTTTTGCAACATGCTGATGTATGCAGTCGTTAATGTGTTTGCACTGGCTATTGTTAGCATAGCATGAGATGGAATAGGTTGTAAGGTCTTGTTTGTTCATTGTTATGGTTTGTGTTATTTAGTTGTTATTTTTTTATTAGCAGTTATTGGTATAGTTTTTTGAGCTTCTTGTGCTCTTTTATTAGCTTCTATTGCACTTGCTTTGCGATGATATTGCATTATTTTTTTCCCAAATTTAGCAGCCATCGAGTCGGCTGAAAGAAATATCATTGTACCGTCATCATGCCCAACGGAGTCGTTAGGTATACGTTTCCCATGGTTATCAATAGTATCTTTATATAGGTATAACTTTCCGTTATAAATGTGCCATGAAGTGTATACAGTTACTTTAGGATATTCTACCGGGCTTTCGTCCTCTAAAGTGTTATTTTTCTTAACATATCCCACGGGTGAAGCTTGGTTAAAACTTTTTAGAGTAAATCCATATTCGCGTGGTATAAAGAGTGCTTGTTTTAGAGAGTCGCTCATTTCTGCCATTATTTGGCTTTCTGTTTTTAAGGGATTTGGCTTTAAAGTGGGTATTACTTGGAAAGTCCATGTGCCTTTCATTTGTTCTAAGTCTATAACAAGTATGGCTTCTTTTTTGTTGTGTGGGTTAAGTAATATTGCTATTTCGTCGCCTATATTAAGTGTTCCAAACACCTTATTGTTCTTGCGTGCGTTGACAATGTTTAATCGAATGGGGTTACCACCATCGTTAGGCAGGAATACAACGATAGAATCGGAACACCCATCACAGGCTAAGCCATATAATGTTTTGTCGCCTTTTAGCTTCGTGCTATTATTTATAGCTCCATAATCGTATGTAGCTTTTTTATTATAGCAAGATACTACACAAAGTAAGGTGATAATTAGTATGTATATATTCTTCATATTAGTGTGTTAAAATCTATTTGCAAAGATAGTCAATTATTGCAAAAAGTAGGTCGTTAGCACTTGTTTTTGGTATTTTTTATCTACTTTTGCACTACTTATTGCGTATGTGCAAGAGGTATACATTAGCAAATTATAGCATTAAATATGGCAAAACAAATAAAATTTAGTCTCATTTATAGAGATATGTGGCAGAGCTCAGGAAAGTTTCAGCCACGCAAAGATCAGTTAGTAAAGATAGCTCCGGTGTTTATAGAAATGGGTTGTTTCGCACGTGTGGAAACAAACGGTGGAGCTTTTGAGCAAGTTAATTTGCTGGCTGGTGAGAATCCTAACGAGTCTGTCCGTGCTTATACAAAGATACTTCATGAAGCAGGTATTCAGACACATATGCTTGATCGTGGATTAAATGCTTTACGTATGTACACTGTTCCTGATGATGTTCGTGCTATGATGTATCGTGTAAAGAAAGCACAGGGTGTAGATATTCCTCGAATATTTGATGGTTTGAATGATATCCGTAATATAGCACCTTCAATAAAGTGGGCTAAGGAAGCAGGTATGATACCACAGGCAGCTCTTTGTATTACTACTTCTCCTATCCATACAATAGATTATTACACTAATCTTGCAGAAGAGTTGATAGCTGCAGGTGCAGAAGAGATATGCTTGAAGGATATGGCAGGTATTGGACAGCCAGCTTTATTAGGACAGCTAACTAAGAACATAAAGGATAAGCACCCTAACATTGTTATAGAATATCATGGCCACTCTGGTCCGGGTCTTTCTATGGCATCTATGCTTGAGGTAGCAAAGAATGGTTGTGATATTCTTGATGTTGCTATAGAGCCTTTGTCATGGGGTATGGTACACCCTGATGTTATTTCTGTTCAAAGCATGTTAAAGCATGCAGGCTTTGATGTGCCAGAAATAAATATGGACGCTTATATGAAGGCGCGTGCTATGACTCAAGAGTTTATAGATGAATGGTTGGGATATTTTATTAATCCTAAAAACAAAATATCCAGTTCTTTACTTCTTGGCTGCGGCTTACCCGGAGGTATGATGGGTTCTATGATGGCAGATTTAGGTGGTATTCATGCCACTATAAATAATCTTCGTAGAAAGAAAGGAGAGCCAGAGCTTTCTACAGACGACCTTTTAATTAAGCTCTTTGATGAAGTAGCTTATGTTTGGCCTCGTATAGGTTATCCTCCATTGGTAACACCTTTCTCACAGTATACTAAGAATATAGCTTTAATGAATTTGTTAACGCTTGAGCAAGGTAAAGGACGCTTTGTTATGATGGACGATTCTATGTGGGGAATGATATTAGGTAAGAGTGGTAAGGTACCGGGCAAGATTGCTCCAGAGATAGTAGCTTTAGCCAAAGAGAAAGGATTAGAATTTACTACAGCCGACCCTCATACCCTTATACCTTTATCATTAGACGATTTCCGAAAAGAGATGGACGAGAATGGTTGGGATTATGGACAAGATGATGAAGAGCTATTTGAGCTTGCTATGCACCCTGAGCAGTATCGTAACTATAAGAGTGGTCAGGCAAAGAAAAATTTCCTTGCCGACTTGCAAAAAGCTAAAGATGCAAAGTTGGGCGCAAGTGTTAGCATAGAAGAGGCTACTGCTTTCAAACATGCTAAAGCCGATGCATTAGTAGCTCCTGTTAAGGGACAATTGTTCTGGGAGTTCCAAGGAGATGGCGAGGCAGCACCTGCTATAGAGCCATTTATAGGTAAGGAATATAAGGAAGGAGATGTCTTCTGTTATATCGTAGCTACTTGGGGCGAGATAGTTACAGTACCAGCAGCTCTTGGTGGTAAACTTGTAGAGATTAATGCAAAGCAAGGAGCTAAGGTAAATAAAGGAGATGTTATTGCTTATATAGAGCGAGAGCACGAAGATTGATAACTTTTTATAATAAATAAAAATGGCAATCCATACGATAGAACACTTCTTACGTATGGATTGTTTTATTTTATAAAATCATTTTATTAATGGATTATATTGCTATAATAGATAAATATTATTCTGATAATGATAAGTTGAGACATCTTTTGTTAGAACATAGTATGGATGTTGCAGATAAAGCTCTTGCTATAGTAGACTCTCATTCAGAATTAAAGGTAAACAGAGCCTTTATAAAAGAGGCGGCAATGTTACATGACATAGGGATTTTTCTTTGCGATGCTCCAGGCATATTTTGCTTTGGAAGTGAGCCTTATATTTGTCATGGGCGTTTAGGAGCTGACCTGTTGCGTAAAGAAGGTTATCCGTTACATGCTCGAGTTTGTGAGCGACATACAGGTGCAGGTATAACAAAGCAGCAGATAATAGATTGTAATTTGCCTCTTCCCAAGCAAGACTTTTTACCAGAAACGGTTGAAGAAGAAATTATTTGTTATGCTGATAAGTTTTTCTCAAAAAGCAAACCTAATGTTACTAAAACGTATGAGCAGGCTATAAAGAGTCTTTCTAAGTTTGGTGAAGAAGGTATAATACGTTTTAAAAACTGGGCGGCGAGGTTTGAATAACATTTAGCTGTAGTGTTTTTATGTTATAAGGTATATGCGTTTTCTTATGGTGCGATATAAGGATAGATATAAAAGAAAACCGTGTATTATGATAGCATAAAACTATTAATACACGGTGGATAATATTATTAGAGACAAAACAAGTAAAACGTTCTCTATTTATTTAGCTCTATAGTTTTTTCTACATCTAAAGCATCTGCAATAATAGATATAGGATTAAGCACCTTATAGCCTGAAGACATTTCTATTTGCCATTTGCAAGTTTCACAATCTGTAGTAACATAGTCGGGATTAACGTCCTTAATCTGCTTGAAAAGGTCATTACCTATTGCTTGAGAATTGGCATAGTTTTCTTTTTTGAAGCCATAAGTTCCTGCTATACCACAGCATTGAGAGTTGAGTATAGTGAGTTTTAACCCAGGTATCATACGTAAAAGCTCTGTACTATAAATAACCCAGCCCATACGTTCCATGTGGCAAGCCGAATGATATGCAGCATGCATCTTGAAATCTTTGCGGAAAGCGAGTTTTATTTTCCCCTCTTCTATAAGGCGATATAAGAAACGAGTAGCTAAAGTTATGCCTTCGCGTATATCATCATTATCTATATTGAGAAGATGTTTATATTCGTCTCGCATGGTAAACGTACAAGTAGAACTTGTTGTAAGGACTATACGATTATCATTCTTGTATGATTTTCGTATGCTTTCCATATTTATTTCTCCCTGTCTGCGCGCTTGCTTTGATAGTCCATTAGCTATTAAAGCTACTCCGCAACATTTTTCTTTTTCCAACAAGTGGACACCATAGCCACAAGCATTCATGATTTTTACAAGATCCTTTCCAAGTTGTGGGAAGTTATAATTTACATAGCAACCATGAAAATAGCTGACATGCTTATCATAATCATTTTGTTTAGATGCAGCATACTTCTTATACCATGTTTCAAATTTTTGAGTAGTATATGCAGGGAATTGTCTGTGTTTGTCTATTCCCATGACATTATGAAGTATAATCTTTGTTGGTTTTAAGGATAAAGAAAAATTGACAAGTGGTGCTACCATGTTCGACATTGTTCCGACAAAGTCAGTATTTGCCAACATTACATCGCGCAACTTAGGAGTTTTTTTACTATATTTAATACGCGAACTTTGTATGATGTCTGCAATTCGTACATTATGTGGGCAAGCTACTTCACATCTTTTACAGTTAAGACACAGCTTGAGTATCTCTTCAAAATATTTTTCGTTCTTTAAGCGATAACGTTCTACATCAGGACCTGAATGTTTAGGACCAGGATACTTAGGTTCAACAGCTGATACAGGGCAATATGCTGTACAGATAGAACATTTTAAGCATTGTTCTAAGTTGTTTTTACTTATGTTTTTTAATTGAATACCTTCCATAGTCATTAGCTTATTACTTTAATATATCCTTTGTTACTTGCAAAGCTGTTAATAGTGAAACACCAGTACCATCAGCTTGCTTGATATGGTTATGCCCTTCGAGCACAGAGCCTATGGCATACATATTAGTAATGGTAATATCTTTTTTAAAAGGATGAAACTTTGAGTCGGTTGCAACTCCATAGTTCATATAGGCTTGAGGCTCGAAAACCGATTCTTCCGACCATTCTTCACGATTAGAAGAGGCATGTACGTCGAGGTTAAGAATAGGCTCAAAGATATGTTCATAATCACTTACCAATCCTTGACTCATAAATGATCCTGTTGCAAGAATATAATTGTCAGCTTTTAATTTCTCTTCAGGAAGATGGTCGGCAGTAAGGTATTGTACCTCACCATCATTTATTTTACCACCATTTATCCTGTTGCTTACAAGCTCAACTCCACCATGTGCCTTAAAACTATTCATCATTGTCATAGCAACGCGTACTCCCATCACAGAAGGGGGCATAGGCATTATATAATATAAAGGTGTAGTTACCAGTTTGCGTAGCATTTCATCTTCGGTAGAATTGCGTAATCCTGCTACTGCAGGGAAAAGAATAGTATCATATCCTGATAACTTATTTATTTCTATAGCTATACGTTCTATTAGATTTTTGTCGTGGATTACCTTAGCTATATTTGTAGCTCGCATTTCTGTAGGGTTGCGACGTATATAATCGAACTCTTTTAAATGAATGCTTTTTAATTCTATATTTAAGCCATAGTTGGAAAGTCCGGCTAAAATAAAGTTAGTAGGAAGATCCAAAAAACCAGCAATATTTACTAAAGCAACCTTTTTGTGTGCAAGTTTTTCTCCCATTTTACATGTAGCCATTCCCTTAATACTTATCCATGTTGGCTTTAATGTTCCCATTGGGGTAATACGATAGTGGTTTCTTTCAGCACTTCCTATGGTTTGGATACCACATGAATTTAATAATACTTGTGCTTCATTAGCTAACAAAGCTATCTTTTCTGCCCCTATTTTAGTATATGGATGTTTCGTATTTAGATACTTAATAGCCTCTAAAGGTTTTTCTATTTCTTTGCCATTAGCATCATATCCTAACAAATCGAACGAACCAGACGCGAAATGTAAGCTGCTTTGCCCATTAGTAATAATAGCTACCCGTTGTCCTTTTGTAGCTAACACATTAGCTGCAGTTAAGCCACTTAGTCCACCTCCTATAATAATAGTATCAAATTTCATTATTTTTCCTCCAAAGATGCTTTAAGTTTGTCTAATCCACATAAATCTTGATAGATATGTGCTGATAGCTGCGCCTCGCTAAGCGATTGTCCCCATGCTACAGGGCGCATACCTTTCCATCGTTCATTAATAAATTCTAATAAATCTTCTTCTGACTTTTTTACATTATTTCCACAAATAAAATTAGCCGCACGACAAGTACAAAGCTCTCCTTGGCAAGTACCCATACCTACACGAGTGCGTCGACGAAGATTTAATAGGTTATGTACATGTAATTTCTCTATTGCAAATTTTGCTTCTGCAATACTGACTTCTTCACATTCACATATAAGAGCAGAATCTTCAACGGTGTCTAATTTTAGGTCTTTCGCAAACTGTCCATGTCTGCCTTCAGCAGCATTTATTGACGTGCTGTATCGTTTGCCATGTGAATCTTTTACGATTTCTTCTGATCCTGGTAATGGTATGGTTGCAGTTTGGCAAGGCTTATTAATGTTAAGTTTTTTACAAGCAAGGTTAGTTGCTTCTTCTGCCATTAAGCGATAAGTCATCATCTTGCCGCCAGTGATGGTGATAAATCCCTCCATTCCATCTCGTGAGGCATGATCTAAGCATACAATACCTCGGCTAATATTCCTTCCTGATGGATCGTTATCTGCTGCAACTAATGGGCGTACACCAGCATATGCACGTAAAACACGTGTAGTAGCAAGGCTTGGAGCTAATTTTTCGCCTTCTCTTATTAATAAATCTACCTCGGCGTTTGTAACCTTTAGATTGTCTATAGTATCGAAAGGAACACGATCGCTCGTAGTACCAATAACACAAACGGTATCATCTGGCACTAATATGTCGGCATTAGCAGGCTTACGACAACGATTTATAACCATATTGTTAACACGATGTCCAAATATAAGCAATGTTCCTTTGGCAGGAAACATATTAACAGTTATTCCTGCACGTTTAGCTACAAGATGCCCCCATATTCCTGCTGCATTTATTGTTAATGAGGAGTGTATATCATAAACGTCTCCTGTTAAGTTGTTACGAAGAGTTACACCTACCACTTTGTCTTGTCTTACAATAAGATTTGTTACTTCATGGTAAGTTAGAATATCAGCTCCATGATTTCGTGCGTCAAGAATGTTAGCTGCAGTTAAGCGGAAAGGGTCGATAGAAGCATCAGGGATACGTACCGCACCTATTAGATCAGGGTTAACCGCAGGCTCTATGTGGCGTGCTTCTTCGGGATCTATGATCTCTGCGTTAATGCCAGCTTTTTGACAAGCTTCTACAAAAGTAGCCTGATAAGCCAAATCGTCTTCGGGAAGAGTGATGAAAAGTCCATCGGTTTCTTCTACGCAATGGCGTGCTACTTTGCGAAGGATCATGTTCTCTTTAATACATTCTGTAGCCGAGCTTTGATCTGTTACGGCATAACGTGCACCACTATGGAGTAATCCGTGATTACGTCCAGTAGCCCCATTAGTAAGGTCATCTTTCTCTACCAATAGTACTTTCATGCCTCGCATAGCACAATCGCGTGCTGTTCCTGCACCAGTAATACCACCGCCAATGATAATTACATCATAATGTTTAGTTGTAAAATCCTTCATTTTAAATATGTCGGTTGTTTAATAGATTATTGTTTATGTTCAACGAGACTAAGACCAGTTGTTTTTTTTGATACGAAATATAAAACATTTCTTTGCGAAACAAAAATACAATAAGACGTTTTTATATCCAAAGAATAGCTTTATTTTTAACTATTTTTTAAGATAAGAAAGTCTTTCTTCAGTGTTCTTTTTAACTGTTTGCGCAAACATTTCACTAAGTTATAGTAAATGTATATAGTATGTTGTATAAAAATAAGTGTTTGGTAGTGTGTCTTTAAAATGTAAAATAATATGATTTTTACGTAATGAAAGTGTTTTTTGAAGCCGTTAATATCATATAAAAAAGTTATAAAAAAGCACTATTCCCTAAAAAAGTAAATAACTTTGAGAAAAAGTATTATCTTTATTAGTACCTTTGAAAAATATATTTAGTATACTATTAAATAAATAAGAAATAAAAACTTATCTTCATATGACAAAAGAAGAAAGACATTCTATCATTTTAGATCAGCTAATAAAGAAAGATTCTGTTCTTGTTACTGATTTAGCTTCTATACTTAATGTAACCTCGGTAACAATCCGTAAGGATCTAACAGAATTAGAAATACAAGGTAAGCTATATCGTAGTCATGGTAAAGCTATTCTTATAGATCCGTTTACAATTAACCGTTCTGTTAATGATAAAGAGCGTTTATATCAAGAGGAGAAGATGTCTATAGGTTACGAAGCAGCTCAGCTTATTACTCACGACGATTCTATTTTGATAGCATCAGGTACTACGTTGCATAATTTTGCTCGTTGTATTAATCCTAAACATAGGCTAACGGCTATGACCTCTTCTACATCTATTTCGCAAATTCTATCTCAAAAAGAAGATATAGATATTATACAGTTAGGTGGAACACTTCGTCACAGTTCGTTATCAGTAGTGGGTGATTATAGCAAAATGATGTTAAGCGAGTGTTCTTTTAGTAAGCTTTTCCTTGGAGTAGATGGTATAGACTTTGATTTTGGTATTACAACAACCGATATACGTGAAGCCCGCCTTAACAAAGCCATGATGGAAGCATCTCAAAAGATTATAGTTTTGGCCGATTCTTCTAAGTTTGGTAAGCGTGGCTTTGCAAAAATTTCTAATTTAGAAGATATTGATATAATTATTACAGATGAGCATATAAAGAAGGCTGATGTATTACGCATAGAGGAGTTAGGTATAAAGCTGGTTATAGCTCGCGGTAATACACAAGTAAATAGTAAACAATAATTACCTTTTTCTTATACGAAAATTAAACAATAAAATATTTTTTAAATCAATGAAAATTCCAGATATCTTTAATGATATTCGCCCTTTTGAGCCAGAGGAGTTGCCTGCTGTGTACGATAGGTTGCTTGCTAACCAACAGTTTAGGGCTGTTTTAAGTTTTTTATATCCAGATGTACCTTTGGAAGTGATAGCACAACAGATGCGAGCTTGCAAGACTAATTTAGACTTTCAGTTAGCTTTTTGTTATAAGTTTTTGAAAGAATTGCTTGCTAAGCAAAGTACTGGTTGCGATATGGATATATCAGAGATTTCTAATAAGGAGTGTTATACTTTTATGAGTAACCACCGTGATATAGTGCTCGATTCAGCTTTATTAGATATGTTGCTCATAGAAAAGAAATTTTCTACTACTTGCGAAATAGCTATTGGAGATAATTTGCTTAGTATTCCATGGGTACTCGACATAGTACGTGTTAATAAAAGCTTTATAGTAAAGCGTGGGTTATTGGCTCGTGAGCGTTTAGCCTTTAGTCATACGCTGTCTGCCTATATGCATTTTGCTATAAAAGAGAAACATGAAAATTTATGGATAGCACAACGTGAAGGTCGCTCAAAGGACTCTAAAGATAGAACACAACGTTCTATTCTTAAAATGTTAACTCTCGCAGGAGAGGGTAGTGCTTTAGACAGGCTTAAATCTTTACGCATATCGCCATTAGCTATTTCATACGAATATGATCCTTGCGATTATCTTAAAGCTGCAGAGTATCAGGCACGGCGAGATAACATTAATTGGGAAAAAGGTCCTATGGACGATGTTATAAGTATGCGTACTGGTATAATGGGATATAAAGGTAAGATTCATTTGCATGCAGCTTGCTGTATTAACGATTACCTTGATTCTTTAAAAAAGGTAGAAATGAACAATTCTGAGCTACTTGACACTGTAGCATTGCATATAGACAAAGAGATATATCGTAATTATAAATTGTTTCCAAATAACTATATTGCCTTAGACCTGCTAAATGGTAGCGAGGATTATAAGGATTATTATACCTTAGAAGAGGAGCGTAAGTTTGAGCAATACCTTAATAACCAGCTTAATAAGATAGAGATACCTAATCGCGATGAGGAGTTTTTAACTAAACGTATGCTTGAGATGTATGCTAACCCGGCTAAGAACTATTTAGACTCTATTTAGTAAACTGCTTTTTATTACTTCTGTTTTTTTATTTTATATATAAAAGTTGTTGTGCTATTTATGTTACAAAACAACATTTATAAGTAAAAAACGAGGGTGTGCCAAAAATGGTATACCCTCTTTCTTTATAAGCTATAATCTTGTTAATGTATGTTTTTTTATATACTACAACTTACCTGTTGTTTTTTTCTTAGTAGTATTTTATACTAAGCATCTGTTACTTTTTATAATACTTCTTTTAAGTATTTACCCGTCAAACTTGCATTACATTTTACGATTTCTTCAGGTGTTCCTTCTGCAATGATACTTCCCCCGTTATCACCTCCTTCAGGTCCCATGTCTATAATGTGGTCAGCACATTTTATTACGTCTAAATTGTGTTCTATAACGATTATGGAATGGCCACGTTCTATTAGTGCATAAAAAGCCGAAAGTAAGCGTTTAATATCATGGAAGTGTAAGCCTGTAGTAGGTTCATCAAAAATAAATAAGGTAGGCTCTATTTGTTCTTGTCCTATGAAATAAGCTAATTTCACGCGTTGGTTCTCTCCACCGGATAATGTAGAGGAACTTTGTCCCATTTTTATATATCCTAATCCGACATCTTCTAAAGGTTTTAATCGTTTAACAACCGACTTATTTTTATTTTTTGTAAAAAAGGAAATAGCCTCCGATACGGTCATTTCTAAGATATCGTATATGTTTTTTCCATTATATTTTATTTCTAAAATTTCTTTTTTGAAGCGTTTGCCGTGGCATGTTTCACATTTTAGTGTTAAGTCTGCCATGAATTGCATCTCTACTGTTGTTACTCCTGCTCCTTTACACTCTTCACATCTTCCTCCTTCAGCATTAAAAGAAAAGAATTGTGGCGTATAACCCATCTGTTTTGATAGTTTCTGATCTGCATATATTTTACGAATTTCATCGTAAGCTTTCACATATGTAGCAGGATTAGAGCGAGTGCTTTTCCCTATAGGGTTTTGGTCGACGAGCTCTACATGCTTTATTTTTTTCCAATCTCCTTCCATGCTTGAGTATTCGCCAGGCATATCAGCAACTTCGTCTAACTTACGTTTTAGCGCAGGGTAAAGAATTCCTTTTATAAGTGAAGATTTTCCGCTACCACTTACTCCGGTAATAGCTGTAAAAATGTTAAGAGGAATCTTTACGTCAACGCCTTTAAGATTGTTCATACGCGCACCTTTTATGTTTATGTATAAATTCCATGGGCGTCGTGTAGATGGAACTTCTATCTTCTCATTATGAGTAAGATATTCAATGGTATGCGATAGTGGATATTTCTTTAAAAGTTTGTTTATAGCATCTTTGTCATTTAGCTTACTGTCTAACGCTTTCATGTTGCCTTCAAACACTATTTTTCCTCCCAAGTTGCCTGCATCAGGTCCCATGTCTATCAGATAATCGGCTGCTCTCATTATTTCTTCATCATGTTCTACTACTATTACCGTGTTACCACTTTTTTGTAATTCTTTAAGAACATAGATAAGGCGTTCGGTGTCTCTGCTATGAAGTCCGATAGAGGGTTCATCTAAAATATAAAGAGAGCCTACTAAAGGCGAGCCTAATGAGGTGGCAAGATTAATGCGCTGACTTTCCCCTCCGCTTAATGTGTTAGATTGCCTGTTAAGGGTAAGGTATCCCAACCCTACGTCTATGAGAAATTGTAGCCTATTAATTATTTCCACCAACAGACGTTTACTTATATTTTTCTCATTATTAGGCAGCTCTAAATTGTCAAACCACTTTTTTAGTTTTATAATGGGCATGTTTATTAAGTCGGTTATGGCTTTATCTGCTATTTTCACCCATGATGCTTCTTTTTTTAAGCGGTTTCCGTTGCAGTCAGGGCAAGTAGTTCTCCCTCTATACCTACTCAACATTACACGATACTGTATCTTGTACTGATTTTCTTTCAGCATTTGAAAAAAGGCATTAATGCAAAATTTGTCATGAATGTCCATGTTTTTTTCGCAAGGTAGTCCTTTCCAAAGCTGGTCTTTCTGCTTTTGTGTTAGCTTATGATACGGCTTAAATATAGGGAAATCGTCTTTTGCAGCACGGCGGCAAAATTCTTCTTTCCATTGTTTCATCTTATCGCCATGCCAGCATTGCACGCAGCCATCGTATACAGAGAGTGTGGAGTCAGGAACCACTAACCTTTCGTCTATTCCGATAACACTACCAAACCCTTCACATGTAGGGCAAGCTCCTATAGGCGAGTTAAAAGAAAACATATTATCATTAGGCTCATCGAAAATAATGCCATCTGCTTCAAAGCGTATAGAGAAATTGTAAATGGTTTTTGAAGGTAAAAAGAGTAATAATAGCTCTCCGTGCCCTTCAAAAAATGCTGTTTCGCAAGAGTCTGTAAGTCGAGAGATATTATCTTTTGTACCATCTAAAGAGAGGCGATCTATTACAAGATAAACATCTTTTTCATTTATATTCTTATCGTGAGACTTTTCTAAATAGTCATCTATTCTTATAAAGTCGCCATCTATATAAATGCGGTTATAGCCTTCTTGCATATTCATTTCTAACTGTTGTGTAAAAGTCCTATCTTCGGCTATATGTATAGGTGTTAAAATGCAGAATTTAGTCCCTTCTGGATATTCTTTTACCTTTTCTATTACATCTTCTATAGAGTTGTGTTTTACCTCTTTTCCGCTAATAGGACTATATGTGTGCCCTATCCTTGAAAAAAGCAAGCGTAAGTATTCATATATCTCGGTAGAGGTCCCTACAGTAGACCGAGTATTCCTTGAGATAACCTTCTGCTCTATAGCTATAGCAGGAGGTAATCCTTTAATAAAATCGACATTAGGTTTTGCCATTCTGCCAAGAAACTGCCTCGCGTATGCTGATAAGCTTTCTACGTATCTGCGTTGTCCTTCTGCATATAATGTATCAAAAGCTAAAGACGATTTTCCTGAACCTGATACTCCTGTGATAACTATAAATTTTTCTTGTGGTAATTTTACATTTATGTTTTTTAGGTTGTTTACCTTTGCACCCTTTACCTCTATATATTTCTGCATAAAAAGATTTTGAAATCCTGTATTTAGCCCACTGTTTTTTTGTGTGAGTGATATGAATATTGTTTATGAAAAACAAAAGTACAAAAAAAGCGCAACATGACAAAATAGTTATTATGTCCTTGCAATATATTAAAAATCATTATTTTATAGTTTTACTAATGTTGTTTGCTTTTAGGTTTTTAAGGTATGAGATATTTGTTTTTCATTATAGCTCTATACTTTAAAAGGGAAATTTGTTAGCACTTTACAGAAAATATGTACCTTTGTTAGTGGATAAACTATGCAATATGTTTTAAGCATTAAGTATGCTTACTGTGTTTGTGCTATATCATAAAAATATAATAAAAGGCAATGAAAGCAAACTTTTTATATAAGGATCTCTCTATAAAAGAACACAATGGGCGACGTTATGTTTTAGATATACTTCGTCGGAAATATATAGCATTAACACCTGAGGAATGGGTACGACAAAGTTTTATACGTTTTGTCGTTGAAAAGAAAAATTATCCTCAAGCACTTTTAGCTAATGAAATTAGCCTTAGCTTAGGTAATAAAAAGTTGAGAGCCGATAGTGTTTTATACGATAAAATGTTAAAGCCCCGTATGATAATAGAGTATAAAGCTCCTAAAATATCTATCACTCAAAGGGTTTTTGATCAGATTTTTAGTTATAATATCCTTCTTTCTGTGCCATATATTATAGTGACTAATGGAATAGAAATATATGTTTGCAAGCTTAATGAAAAGGAGAAAAGATATATGTTTTTAGATGATATACCATATTATGAAGAGTTGTAGAGAAATTATATTAAAACATTATTGGCACATTTATTGCAAAAGACTTATTTTAAAAACAATAAATATATAGATAATGGCTAAGAGAAAATGGATAGGTGCAGCACTTGGCTGGATACTTTCAGGTGGTAATATATTAGGAGCTTTGGCAGGTTACTGTATCGGTAGCCTGTTAGCAGATGCAGCAAAAGGGGCAGACGGCAAAGTTAATAATAGCGGTTATGACGGAGAATCGTCGGCAGAAAATTATAGAGAAACATCTTTTGAAGAGATGCGTAACTCTTTTCTCTTTTCCCTGCTTGTGTTATCTTCTTATGTCATTAAGGCAGATTCTAAGGTTATGCATTCTGAAATGGAATATGTTCGTAAGTTCCTTCGTTATAATTTTGGTGATGAAGCTGTTTTGCAAGGCGAGATTATTCTTAAACGTCTTTTAAAAAAAATGGATAATGAAGGTATGCTTGCTTTTAAGAATGTTATTCATAGAAGTTGCATGGAAATATCTTTTAACATGAGTGAAGAGCAGCGTCTTCAGCTTCTCGATTATCTTATAATGATAGCTAAAGCAGACGGAACGGTGTCTTTTCAAGAAGTAGAGGTATTAAAGGATATAGCCCTTCATCTTCATCTTAGCGTGCAAGATGTTGAATCTATGCTAAATATGGGGTATTCATACGAGGGAAAGCAAAAATATTCATCTTCGAAAGCGGATCTTAATGTATATTATAAGATATTAGGAATATCACCTTCGGCAACGGATAAAGAGGTAAAAGACGCTTACCGCAAAATGGCTCTTAGGCATCACCCAGACCGTGTGGCATCGCTTGGTGAGGATATAAGGAAAGCCGCAGAAGCTAAATTTCAAGAGATAAACGCAGCTAAAGAAGCTATATATAAAGCAAGAAATATATAGTATATGGGCGTCTTTTATGTTTAGGAAGGGGAAAAGATGTCTATACACCGGAAAACTTATGCGTCTTTGTAAGAAAAAGGTTTGCTTTCTTTATGGTAAAAATCATGTATAGAAAAGAAAAATAATCTATTTTTAACTCAAAAATAGGTTAAAAATGGATTAAAAATAACTTATTTTTAATCTTTAAGTATGTTTCTCTTTTCTGAAAAATCTTATTTTTAAGAATGTAGAAGATGGCTTTTTTAATAGTCTTTTTTGTTAGTTAATTTGGTAACAGCTATATTGTCAATAGACTTTATATAGTTGTCGAAGTGTTTGTTAAGTAATGTTTCTTCGTTATCATTGATATGTAAGCTTGTGTTACTTTTGCGTTGGCGTGCCTTTGCTCCAAGTAGCGAACGAATGATAAAGCCCATTGTAAGTTTGGAAGAGTCGTGGTTAAGCGTAAATACTTCTATATTGTTTTCACTAAGGGTTTTGGTTATTAGTTTTGCTTTTATAAGGTCGTTAATAGAGCGCATAATCTGTGTATAAGTATAGCTTGTTAGTTGTTGTAGCAATTGAGCGTCAGTAGGTCCTTCCGCGTTCATTTGTCTACGCCCCATAATGCTCATTATAACGCAGGCTTTACGTAGCTTTTCTCGTGGGCTATCCTTACGCATCTCGCCGATATATCTTCCGTCTGTAAGCTCCTGATTAGCTCGTCCTAACTCAGCAAAGCCTATACAGATATACCATGAAAGCTGTAGCCATAACATAAGTAGTGGTAAGGCAGCTAAAGAGCCATAAATGAGATTGTAACTTGCAAAAAACACTTGGCAATGTATATAGATACTTTGTATAATAATAATGCTGAATGCAGCCATTAAAGCAGGAATAAATATCATAGATACACGCACTTTAGTGTTAGGTAAGAGCGTGTACATAGATATGAAGAGAAGGGTTAGTATAGATAGAGGTAGCATAAAGCTGATAAGCTCTTGCAAGATAGGCGTGAGAAGTTGGAACTCTGGAAGATGTCCTATTACAGATTGAAAGAAAATGCTAAGCCCGGAAAGTAAGATTAATGTAAGAGGCAGGAATATCAGTATAGACACATAATCGGTAATAGCCCTACCCATGCTACGTTCTTTCTTTACTCCCCAAATGCCATTAAAGACAGCTTCTATGTTGTTAAAGAGCGATATTACAGAATATAGCATCCATACTAAGCTAATGCCAAGGATAACACCAGTATGGGTATAGTTGATATACGATTTTGCTAAGTTTAATACTACTTTAGCAGTATTAGGCTGATTAGCAAAGAGCTGTCTACACCATTCTACGATATAGTCCTCAAATCCGAACCCACGTGCGATAGCTAAGATAGCAGCAAACATAGGTACAAGTGCCATCAGGGTGTTGTATGTTAATTGTGCAGCATATCCCCAATGGCGTTCTACGAAAAGTCCGTTAAACACAAGATATAGCCTTTGAGCTATATATATTAAAGGATTATCCTTAAAACGTACATAGGAATGTCTCCATATTTGGCGTTTAAAGAAGAAGATTAGTTTATTGATAGTTATAGCTTTTTTTGCCATTATATATTTGTATGTCTTGTGGTTATTTTACTGATTGATTAAAAGTTATATTGAAATCCGATGGAAGCATATTCCTTAAACTGCCAAAAGCCATGATTATTATCACGAGCCACACCGTCGTCGAAGCGCGGATATATAAATAGCTGTGTAGAAATATATCTGTTGAATTTGAATGAAATGAGGTTTTCCCATTCTATTTCTGTACGTGAATAAGTGGTATATCCGTAAAGGCGAGTACGCCATAAAAGCATTTCGAGTATTTTCCAGTCTAACTGTATATTAAATTCAGAACCTATATCGTTAAGAACATGTTTGTTTGTCCCTATTCCTAAACGTGATGAGAGGTCTAAAAGTCTGGTATATTTCATGTTGTATGCCAAAGGCGCTATATGTATGTTTCCTTTTAAATGATGATTAGCCCAGTCTATGGAATAGTCCATACCGAGAGATAAATTTAAGTTGAATGGTGCAAGAAAGTCTGAATATACTTTAGGGTCGTTGGCTTTATATGAGTGTGCAAACTGCGTGTTGGCAATGATCTGCACAGAGTAATACCAACGCTTTGTAGCTTGTAATCCGAATTTTGATGTAAGACGTATAAGGTCGTTTGTAGTTTTTACTCTGTGTAAGGAGTCTGACCGTGTGCTTTGAATGCCGAAACGCATTTCAAGAAAATTATCCCACTTTATTTTTTGTTTGTTATTATAGTTGGCTTGCATACTTATAGCTCCCAAGGCAGAATAGTTGCTTTCACCTCCTTGAAACCAATTGTCGGTAACAATGTTCTGCATCATCTGTAAAGAATAATCGCCTTTGAAAGCCCAGAAATTAGGCTTCTTTATCATGACTTTTATGGGGGCTGCTATAGGCTCTGGAGTTTTCTCCTCTGCTTTTTTTACTATTTCAGCATCATGATGAATAGTAACCCTAAGATTGTCAATAGTGTTAATATCTTTTGTTAGCTTAGTAGAGGAGTTTTCTACGAGATAAGGGCGTTGTAAGTAAATATTAAGCAGTGTGTTGTCAAAGCTGGAGAGTGTGTTATTTGGTGCAAACGACTTATGTATAATGTCGTGGTAAAAAGTAGTAGGCATAAATAGCCTCACTTCTTTATATTTTATTTTATCTTTAGGCGATAAGCTAAAGTTTTTACTATATAATATTGTGTCCCTTTTTGCTTGTAGAGAGTCGATGTATTGTAGGTAAATGTCTTTAGTAGGGGTTTTTATAGGTGCAGTAGTAGTGGCTTGTGCGAAGCCATATAATAAGATTAAGAAAAGGAAAGTTATAGCTGTTAGAAAACGTTTCATGTTGACTTTGAAATATTTTGATTAAAATAAAAAGAATCTCTTGTTTGCAAAATTACAATTCTTTTTTAATCTATGCTATATAAAAGGCATGTAAAAAGATATAATTTATATAGGTAGTAATGACTGTTTAGAAGTTATTTTCTTGTGAAATAGCTTTATTTGTTTTGTTGTAATGTTTTCTTTTGTGAGAAAAATATAGATATGAAACGATTAATACACATATTTTTGTATCTTTGCACTTTAGTTTGGGGCAATTATGCCTTTATACTTATAAACTTAAAAAATATCTATCGTGGCTGAAACAAAGTATATTTTCGTAACAGGTGGTGTTGTTTCTTCTTTAGGGAAGGGAATTATATCTTCGTCAATAGGTAAGCTCCTACAGGCAAGAGGCTATAATATTACAATTCAAAAGTTTGATCCATATATCAATATCGATCCCGGAACATTAAATCCTTATGAGCATGGAGAGTGTTATGTAACCGTTGATGGTATGGAGACAGATCTTGACTTAGGGCACTATGAGAGATTTACCGATATTAAAACGACTAAGGCTAACTCGATGACAACGGGTAGAATCTATAAAAGTGTTATAGATAAGGAGCGTCGTGGCGATTATTTAGGTAAGACCATTCAGGTGGTACCTCATATCACAGATGAGATAAAGCGTAACATAAAGATGTTAGGCAAGAAGAAGCATTACGATTTTGTTATTACAGAGATAGGAGGTACTATTGGCGATATAGAGTCGGCACCTTTCTTAGAAGCTATTAGGCAGATGAAATGGGAGCTTGGTAAGAGAGCCATAAACCTACATTTAACATACGTACCTTATCTTAAAGCAGCAGGAGAGCTTAAAACAAAGCCTACACAGCATAGTGTAAAAGAGCTGCAAAGTGTAGGTATACAGCCTGATATACTTATTCTTCGCACCGAGTTACACCTTGACGAGTCTCTTAGAAAGAAGGTGGCAGCTTTTTGTAATGTCGATTTAGACTGTGTCGTTCAGAGCGAAGATTTGCCAAGTATATATGAAGTGCCTTTAAAGATGTTAGAGGAAGGGCTTGATGTGGCTATATTACGTAAGTGTGGTGAGCCTATAGGACCTACACCAGAGTTAGGTCCATGGAAAGCCTTTCTTGAGCGTAGGCGTAAGGCAAAGAAAGAAGTACATATAGGGTTGGTAGGCAAATACGATTTACAAGATGCTTATAAGAGCATTCGTGAAGGGCTTTTGCAAGCAGGTACTTATAATGATTATAAGACTGTGCTTACTTTTATCAATTCCGAAGAGCTTACCCAAGATAATGTAGCAGAGCATCTGAAGGGGCAAGATGGTATAGTGATATGTCCTGGTTTTGGGCAGCGAGGAGTTGAAGGAAAGATAGTTGCAGCTCATTATACCCGTACTCATGATATTCCTACTTTTGGTATATGTTTAGGTATGCAGATGATGGTTATAGAGTTTGCACGTAATGTTTTAGGTTATAAGGACGCTAACTCACGTGAGATGGACGAGAAGACCAAGCATAATGTAATAGACATTATGGAAGAGCAAAAGAACATAACCAGTATGGGAGGTACAATGCGTTTAGGGGCTTATGAATGTGTTTTGAAACAAGGTTCGCGTACATTTAATATATATAAGCAAGAATACATACAGGAACGTCATCGCCATCGTTACGAATTTAATAGCGATTATATAAAGGAATATGAGCGTAACGGCATGAACTGTGTAGGAAAAAATCCTGAGAGCGAATTAGTGGAAATAGTGGAAATACCAAGTTTGAAGTGGTATATAGGTACACAGTTTCACCCAGAATATCAGTCTACAGTGCTAAACCCGCACCCTCTTTTTGTAGATTTTGTAAAAACAGCAATTGAAAATAAGAAATAAGAATAATGGATAAAAACACTATTACAGGCTTTGTCCTAATGGCGTTAGTGCTTTTTGGCTTTGCTTGGTGGCAACAGCCTTCAAAAGAACAGATAGCACAACAGAGAAAACAATTTGTAGCCGACTCTATAGCTACTGCTAAAAAAGCACAAAAGGATAAAGAAGATAGCTTTAAGGCAGAGCAAGTAAAGCAAGCTGTAGCTTTAGACACAACAAAGCTTTTTTATGAAGCGTTGAAAGGAAAAAAGCAGGATATAGTCTTAAAAAATAACAATGTGGCTCTTACGTTAAGCAGCAAGGGAGGTGTTGTTACAAAGGCTATTATAAAAAACTATGTAGGGCATAATATAGCTGTTAAGGATGGATCAAAGGATTTGCCGTATGTAACCCTTTTTGATAGTAATGATCAGAGTCTTAACTTTGCTTTAGCAGCAAAGGCTAATAATATAGAGACAAAAGATCTTTATTTTACTCCTACTAATCAGACCGATTCTACTGTAACTTTTACAGCAAATGCAGCACAGGGAAAATCATTGACATTAACTTATAAGTTAGGTAAAGACTATCTGTTGCATCTTAGCGTTAAGGCGCAGGGCGTAGAAGGGTTATTTAGTCCTACTAATAATCAGATGGAGGTAGAGTGGCTTGATAAGGTGCGGCAGCAGGAGCGTGGCTTTTCTTTTGAAAATCGCTATGCAACGCTTACGTATAAGAAGAGCGAAGGAGGTACAAGTTACCTAAGTGAGGGGGCTGAAAAAGAAGAAACTACAGAGGAAGCTACAGACTGGGTAGCTTTTAAAAATCAGTTCTTTTCGGCTGTTATGATTTCTAAAGACAACTTCTCTTCAGGTGCTAAGCTAAAGAGTGTGCCACAAGATAAATCTTCTGGCTATCTAAAGCAGTATGAAGCTAATATGAAAACAGCTTTCGATCCCAGTGGAAAGAAGCCTTCAGAGTTTGAGTTTTATTTTGGACCAAACGACTTTCGTAAGCTGCAAGCAGTAGAGGCAGAGAGCACTTTTGGTAAAAATCTTGAGATGCAACGTTTGGTTTACTTAGGCTGGCCACTATTCCGTATCATTAATCGTTGGTTTACTATATACGTGTTCGATTTTCTGAGCAAGCTGTTCCCTATGGGTATAGTATTAATACTAATTACTTTGCTGCTTAAGGCCATTACTTATCCTATGGTAAAAAAGAGCTATATGAGCTCTGCAAAGATGCGCGTATTAAAGCCAAAACTCGATGAGGCTACTAAGCAGTATAATGGTAAAGAAGATCAGATGAAGAAGCAGCAGGCTATGATGCAGATGTATTCAGAGTATGGTGTTAGCCCGCTCTCGGGCTGTTTGCCAATGCTTATACAAGCACCTATATGGATAGCTATGTTCAACTTTGTTCCTAATGCTATACAGCTGCGTGGTGAAAGCTTCTTATGGATGAAGGACTTAAGCACGTATGACCCAATTGTAGAGTGGGGGCATAATGTTTGGTTGATAGGCGATCATATCTCGCTTACTTGTATTTTATTCTGTGCAGCTAACTTGCTTTATTCTTGGTTTACTATGCAGCAACAGAAAGACCAGATGGTAGGCTCGCAAGGCGATCAGATGAAGATGATGCAATATATGATGCTATTTATGCCACTGTTCTTCTTCTTTGTTTTTAATGATTACTCTTCAGGATTAAATTTCTATTATTTTGTTTCACTATTCTTCTCTGCAGCTATTATGTGGGCTCTTCGTAAGACTACAAATGAAGAAAAGCTGTTAGCTTATTTGGAAAACAGAAGGAAAGAGAACAAAAATAATCCTAAGAAGAAGATGGGCGGCTTAGCTGCTCGTATGCAAGCCTTGCAGGAGCTTCAGGCAAAAAAGCAGGAAGATATTAGGCGTAGGCAAGAGGAACTTAATAAAAGAAAAAAATATTAATATCTAATCTGATATTTTTCTATGTTATGAATAAAGGAGTAATAATTGCTATGACTGCGGCTTTATTATCAGGAGGAAGTATGGCTAAAGCGCAAAATGTTAATATAGGAAGGAGCGAAATATCTCTTTCGAGTAATGTGATGACACCAGAAGTGTTATGGGCAATGGGCAGGATTACCTCTGCCCAGTCGTCGCCAAATGGTAGACAAGTGGTGTATCAGGTAGGTTATTATAGTGTGAAGGAAAATAAGGGGCATCAAGTTATCCGTGTAATGGATGCCGATGGAAAGAATGACCGCTTATTAACAAAGTTGTCAAGCAACGAGACTGACCCTATATGGATAGATAATAACACTATAGCTTATCTTTCTAAAGGGCAGTTGTGGGTGATGAGTGCTAATGGTGATAATAGGAAGCAGTTGTCCCATTCTTCTATTGATATAGAAGGTTTTAAGTTTTCACCTGACCGAAAGCATGTAGTTCTTCTAAAAAGCATACCCTATTATGGTACGATAAAAAAGAATCCTGCTGACCTTCCTAAAGCCTCTGGTATGGTAATAACAGATATGAACTATCGACACTGGGACCATTATGTGCAGACTAATACACACCCTTTCTTATCTGAAGTAAGTGATAAGGGAGTATCTGAGGGTATAGATATTATGGAAGGTGAGCCTTTTGAGAGCCCTTTAGCACCTTTTGGAGGCATAGAGCAGATAGCTTGGAGCAAGGACTCAAAGAAGATAGCTTATACTTCTCGCAAGCGTGAAGGTGTTAAGTATGCAATATCTACAGATGCGGATATATATTTATATGATATTGCTACTAAAAACACTGTAAATCTTTGCAAGCCAGTAGGGTATAAAGAGCCGGAGATAGATGCTACAAAGAGTATGCGCGCCCAAAAAGTAAACAGCCAAAGTGGCGATATGCAGGTGGGTTATGATGTTAATCCTCAGTTTTCGCCAGATGGTAGATATATTGCTTGGCAGAGCATGAAGAATAATGGTTATGAGAGCGATCGTAATCGTCTTTGCGTAATGGAGTTGGCTACAGGAAAGAAAGTTTATGTTACAGAGAAGTTCGATTCTAATGTAGATGGTTTTACATGGGCTGCTAATTCTAAAGACTTGTACTTTTATGGTTGCTGGCATGCATGTGTAAACCTTTATCAAACCAATTTGAAAGGTGAAGTTAAGCAGCTTACCACAGGTCAGCACGATTATACAAGTGTGGCTCTTTTAGGTGATGCTGGAAAGAAGCTTTTGGCAATAAGGCAGAGTATGTCTGCACCAGCAGATATATATGTAGTAACTCCTTCTAAAAAGGAAAAGGCAAGTGTGCAAACACAGATAAGTTTTGAAAACAAACATATCCTTGATCAGCTTGCAAAAGCTAATGTAACTGATCGTTGGGTTAAAACTTCTGACGGTAAGGATATGCAGGTATGGGTAATCACTCCTCCTAATTTTGATGCAAGTAAAAAGTATCCTACATTATTATATTGTGAGGGGGGACCGCAGAGCCCTGTATCTCAGTTTTGGAGCTATCGTTGGAATTTTCAGATGATGGCAGCAAATGGGTATGTTATAATTGCGCCTAACAGGCGTGGCTTGCCGGGATATGGCAGCAAATGGAATGAAGAGATTTCAGGCGATTGGACAGGTCAGTGTATGAGCGACTATTTATCTGCCATAGACGATGCCGCAGCACATTTGCCTTATGTGGATAAAGATCGTCTTGGAGCTGTAGGTGCTTCTTTTGGAGGCTTCTCCGTTTATTATTTAGCGGGTCATCATAATAAACGCTTTAAGTGTTTTATCTCGCATGATGGTGCTTTTAATCTTGAGAGTATGTATACCGATACAGAGGAAGTCTGGTTTAGCAATTGGGAGTATGATGATGCTTATTGGAATAAGGATCGTACAGAAGCTGCAAGAAGAACATACGAGAACAGTCCTCACCTAAGTGTGGATAAGTGGGATACACCTATACTTTGCATTCATGGAGAAAAGGATTATCGTATAAATGCTAATCAGGGTATGGGGGCTTTTAATGCTGCCCGCTTGCGTGGTATACCAGCCGAATTACTACTTTTCCCTGATGAAAATCATTGGGTGTTGAAGCCACAGAACGGCATATTATGGCAACGTACTTTTAAGAATTGGCTTGATAGATGGTTAAAGAAGTAAAAAGAGAAACAAAACAGAATATTAATATAGACAACTAATAAAAAGATAAATATGTCAGATCCAAACCAAAAAACAACACTTAGAGATTCTGCTGGAATCCGTTGGACAGCACTTCTTCTTTTAGCACTTGCTATGTTTTGTGCTTATATTTTTGTAGACATCTTGTCGCCTATAAAAGACTTAATGGAGAGCCAGCGCGGCTGGAGCTCTAAAGCATTTGGAACTATGCAGGGGTCAGAAACTTTTCTTAATGTTTTTGTGTTTTTCCTTATTTTTGCAGGTATTATACTTGATAAGATGGGGGTACGTTTCACTGCATTGCTTTCAGGCTTGGTAATGCTTTGTGGTGCATGTATAAAATATTATGCTATAAGTGAAGGGTTTAAAGGTAGTGGCTTAGACCACTGGTTTACAGCTAATCTTAACTATATACCTGTTTTCGACCAACTTGGAGTGTCGCCTTTTTATGAAGGAATGCCCGCATCGGCAAAGGTTTCTTCTATAGGTTTTATGCTTTTCGGTTGTGGAACAGAGATGGCAGGTATTACAGTTTCACGAGGTATAGTGAAATGGTTTAAAGGTAGAGAAATGGCTTTAGCCATGGGTTCAGAAATGGCATTGGCTCGTTTAGGCGTTGCTACTTGTATGATCTTTTCTCCTTTCTTTGCAAAGTTTGGTGGAAACATTGATGTATCTCGTTCGGTAGCCTTTGGTGTAGTGCTTATTTGCATTGCTTTGATGATGTTTGTTGTTTACTTCTTTATGGATAAGAAGCTCGATAGTCAGACTGGTGAGGCAGAAGAACAAGACGATCCCTTTAAGCTCAGCGATCTTGGTAAGATATTAAGCTCTATGGGCTTTTGGTTAGTATCATTACTTTGTGTGCTTTACTATTCTGCTATCTTCCCATTCCAGAAGTATGCTGTAAATATGCTTCAGTGTAATCTTACTTTTAAGCCAGTGCCAGCAGACTCGTTTTGGGCTTCCAGTACGGTAACCTTTGTGCAATATGGCTTGATGTTAGTTATTGCTGCTACAGCTTTTATGTTCAATTTTATGAAAAATAAGAGTGTGAAGTATGGTGTTCTTTGTCTTTCTGTATGCTCTTTAGTGGCATATTGCTATATGGGGTATATGCGACAGTCTGCAGAAACAATATTTGCCGTGTTCCCATTGTTAGCAGTTGGTATAACTCCTATACTTGGTAGCTATGTAGACCATAAGGGTAAGGCTGCCTCTATGCTTGTGTTAGGCTCTGTATTGTTAATAGCTTGTCATCTTACATTTGCTTTTGTGCTTCCTATGTTTAGGGGTAATGATGTAGGTGGCGTTATAGTAGCTTATCTGACAATACTTGTTCTTGGAGCTTCTTTCTCACTTGTACCTGCTTCTTTATGGCCATCTGTTCCTAAGCTGGTAGATGCTAAGATTATAGGTTCGGCATATGCTTTGATCTTTTGGATACAGAACATAGGTTTATGGTTAATACCTTTGCTCATAGGTAATGTTCTCGATGCTACTAACGTGGGCATTACAGATCCTACAAAGCTCAATTATACTGCTCCTTTACTTATGTTAGCCGGGCTTGGAGTAGCAGCTTTAGTTATTGGATTGTTCTTAAAAGTGGTAGACAAGAAGAAGCATTTAGGTCTTGAAGAACCAAATATAAAAGCGTAAGCGCGCTTTTAAGTGTATAAAAAGTTAAGGGTATTTCCTTTGAGAGGAGATACCCTTTTAATGTTTTAAAAAGGCATTAGTATAACTGAAAGATTGCTTTTTAGCTGTTATTATGCTTGATATTAATATATAAATAAATATTGAAAACTTTGGACATCTAATTATTAATTGTTACATTTGCATATATAAGTTGGGACGGCAGATGATGGTCTTTAGGCTTATATTTACAAGCATTTATTATATAAAGAGATACTTCTAAAAACATAAAACGTATGCAAAACATATTTCGAGGATTAGGTATAGCTCTTATTACACCTTTTAAGAAAGATGGAAGTGTGGATTATAAAACTTTAAAAAGTTTGGTAGATTACCAGATAGGTAACGGAGCCGACTTTATAGTTATCCTTGCAACAACAGGTGAAACGCCATGCTTGGAAAAGGAAGAGAAAGACGAAATTACTAAAACAGTCATAGACGTAGTAAAAGGGCGTGTACCTATATTGAAATATTGTGGAGGAAACAATACCGCGGCAGTTGTACGTGAAATAAAAGAGTCTGATTGGTCAGGGGTAGATGGCATATTAAGTATTTGTCCTTATTATAATAAGCCGAGTCAGAGAGGAATGTATGAACATTTTAAAGAAATAGCAAATGCAAGCAAATTGCCCATAGTGCTTTATAATGTACCAGGAAGAACAGGTATTAATATGACGGCAGAAACAACTATAAGGATAGCTAATAGCTTCTCTAATGTGGTAGCTATCAAGGAGGCTTCAGGTAGCTTAGAGCAAGTAGATGAAATTATAAAATATAAGCCAGATAACTTTGAAGTTCTCAGTGGCGATGATGCTCTTACTTTCCCTATGATAGTGAGCGGAGCAGTGGGGGTTATATCTGTTATAGGTAATGCTTTGCCTAAGGAGTTTTCGCGTATGATACGTTTAGAGCTTAATGGTGAGTTTGAGGCAGCTCGTGCTATACATCATAAGTTTACCGAGCTTTATAAGCTACTTTTCGTAGATGGAAATCCTGCAGGTTGTAAAGCTTTATTAAACGATATGGGAATGATAGAGAATATACTTCGTTTACCATTAGTACCTACCCGTATAGAGACAAAGCAAAAGATGAATGACATTTTAAAAGGTCTGAGGCTGTAAGTGATGTACGGGCAATATTGTTTTTATGGGTGATAAAAAGCGATAAAAAGGCTAACTCTTTGAAATATATTTAATACCTTTGTGAACAGTTAAAATAGAAATCTAACTAAAAGTATTCTGCGGGGCATTGTATATATAGCCTCAAAAGTGGAGTTTTTTATTGAATAGGGATATGCTTTTTATATATACTTTCTTTGTTTAATACATAAGAAAGAAGGGAAGATGTGCCTATAAGTCAATAAGAAAAACCATTTTAAGTTATCTCCCTGCGTTTAGTT
Source organism: Prevotella amnii DSM 23384 = JCM 14753 (assembly GCF_000378745.1). GTDB lineage: Bacteria > Bacteroidota > Bacteroidia > Bacteroidales > Bacteroidaceae > Prevotella > Prevotella amnii. Next base: position 5,359 of record NZ_KB905268.1, on the reverse strand, counting down.
ATGAATAAAGCTTAATTTATAAAAGGTCTTATAATATAATATTTAGTTTTCTTATAATAAAAATATAATGGATAACCGTTTTCAGTTTTTTGATGTTATAAAAGGAATAGCTATTTTAGGTGTAGTCTTATTTCATATAGGTTTGCTTAATTATGGTTACTTAGGAGTGGATGTGTTTTTAGTTATTAGCGGCTATTTAACAACTATAAGTCTTCTAAAATATAAGTCAATGAATGGGTCGAACTATTCTAATTTTATAAAGAGAAGGATAACAAGACTTGCCCCTATGTCATTAATAGCAATAGCAATATCATTATTTATTTGCTATTTTGTTATGGTACCTGCCGACTTTAAGCTATGTAGTGAAATGGTTGTAGGTAGTAGTATCTTTATGGGTAATGTAGTGCAATATATTACAAGTAGAGATTATTGGGACTCAATAAATGATTTTAAGCCATTAATGCACCTTTGGTATGTTGGATTAATCTTCCAGTTTTATATTTTATTTCCTATAATATTTATAGTTAAAAATAGTAAAAATCGGGGGGGGCGAATGCTGGAGTTATTTCTTTGGATAATATTTATAGCCTCTATAGCTTTTTATCTTATACCTATAGGAGAAGATGAGATAGATACTTCTGTAAAATTTTATTTATTACCAGCAAGGTTATTTGAGTTTGTAGCAGGGAGCATAGTGGCTTTTAATTATAGAAGGGATAAGGCTTGTAATAGTTTAACAAAATATGTTTTATTGATATTAATAGCGTTAATATTAATAATATCGATTAATTTTGAAATAGATGCAAAGAAAATACGCCTTATAATAGCAGTGGCCTTAACTACAGGTTTATTGATATTAAAGGAAAGAGATAAAAGGTTATTAGAAAGCTATAAGCTGCCTGCAATAGCAAAATTAGGAGTTGCCAGTTATAGTATATATATTTTTCATCAAGTTATTATAGCATTATATAGATATATAGTAAATTACGATTTTAGCATAACAGAATATTTCGGACTATTCTTTATGTCCATCATAATAGGATTGGTATGTTATAAGTATATAGAGAAGCCATTATCTGACATTGCGCACACTAAAAAGGGAAGTAATTATGTCATCATTTTTTCTATAGTGTTAGCAATAATGTTGATAGCAGCAGGAGCTTATGTGTATAATAAGAAAGGTGTGATGAGAGATGTTCCTCAGCTTAACATATATAAAAATGATCCTTCAAGCTGGGAGCAACAAGGATATAACGAACGTATAAATAAGTTTAATAAAGATTTCCCAGTTAATGGTAGGAAAAATATTTTAGTTTTTGGCGATTCTTATGGACGCGATTGGATTAATATAATGTTAGAAAGCAATATAGATACCACAAAATATAATATATCTTATCATGGAATAGATGTAGATAGTAGTGCTATAGCAAGAGCTAAAAAGGCTAATGTTATTTTTGTAGCAAACTCTAATGAGCTAAAAGTGTTTTATTATATGTTGCCATATTTCTATGATAAAAAGTTTTGGCGCGTTGGTTATAAAAAGTATTATTCGTCTATTGGTCCAATGTATAATAATATATTTAGAGATAAAAATTATTATAAGAGGCATGTTGTAGAGCCTGAAAGAAGTAGGGAAATAAATGATATAGAAAGAAAATTATATAGAAGTAGATATATAGATATGATGGGTGTGTTAAAAAACAAAGATGGCGAAATAACCGTATTTACACCAAATCATAAGTTTATATCCCACGATGGCTTACATCTTACAAAAGAAGGTGCCAAATATTATGCAAAAAAGCTCAATGTTAAGAAATATTTGTGAGAAGATTAGTAAAAAGATAATATAAAAGACGGTTTAATTAAATGAAAGTGCAAGTACCCCCCCCAGTTCTGTTACAGATAGTTATGTAAAACATGAGAGAAGTTCTAATTTGGAGCTATATAGGATAATAGTGATGTTGCTTATAGTAATGCATCATTATGTTGTAAATTCTGGCTTAGTACACGTTATGGAGGAGTATCCAACAGCTATAAAAAGTATATATTTATATATCACTGGAGCATGGGGCAAAACAGGTATAAACTGTTTCGTACTTATAACAGGCTATTTTATGTGTAAATCGCATATAACGTTACATAAGTTTTTAAAGCTAATACTACAAATAGAGTTTTATAGTATTATAATAGGAGGTATCTTTCTGATTACGGGATATTCTACTTTTTCTTTGCGAGGATTAATAGATATTGTAAACCCTATCGGTAGTATAAGTAAGGATTTCTCTGCTTGCTTTATAATATTTTTTCTTTTCATTCCTTTTCTAAATGCATGTATTAATAATATAAGCCAGCGACAACATTTAGCTTTATTATCATTATGTATTTTTACATATACTATATTAGGAACAGTGCCTTTTATAAATGTGGAATTCAACTATATTACATGGTTTTCAGTATTATATGTAATAGCTTCATATATAAGAAAATATAAGATGCCGTATAGTGATAATTTTAGGGTATGGACTATAGCAACAATGGCTTTAATAGTGATTTCTGTTGTGAGCATGCTTTTTATTCTTTATTTATATAGCACATTGGGTAAGTCTGCAACTATGGGGTTTGTAATTTTCTTTGTTTCTGAAACTAATAAGGCTTTAGCTCTTGCAGTAAGTATATGTTCCTTTATGATGTTTAAAAATTTACCATTAAAACATAGTCGTGTCATAAACACTATAGCTTCTTGTACGTTTGGTGTGTTGCTAATACACGCCGCTTCTCGTGATATGCGTCGTTGGCTATGGCATGATGTATGTAATAATGTAGGAATGTATCATCAAAGCGGCATTTATATTCATGCTATAGTAATACCTATTATAGTGTTTTGTTCTTGTGCTTTAATAGATTATATCAGACAAAAGACAATAGAGAAAGCTTTGATTAATATTGTTTTTAATATAATATCACATAACAGGATTTTGACAAAATATTTAAAAATAAATGGATGAAAAATTGATTACAGTAACGTCACCACTATTACCAAAACTTGAAGATTTTAATCTTATGCTTAAAGATATTTGGGATAGTAAGTGGATAACTAATAACGGCTTGTTTCATCAACGTTTAGAGGACGCTTTATGCGAATATCTGAAAGTGCCTTATATTAGCTTGTTTACCAATGGTACGTTGCCGCTTATTACAGCTTTACAAGCATTGCATATTACAGGCGAGGTAATTACCACTCCTTATAGTTTTGTAGCCACTACCCATGCTTTATGGTGGAATGGTATTAAGCCGGTGTTTGTAGATATAGACCCACATACAGGCAACATTGATCCTAACAAGATAGAAGCTGCCATTACTCCACGTACTACAGCCATATTACCAGTGCATGTTTATGGAAAGCCTTGCGATGTAGAAGCCATTCAGAGTATAGCCGACAAGTATGGCTTAAAAGTGATTTATGATGCTGCACATGCCTTTGGTGTAGAGGTGAATGGTGAGAGTCTTATAAATGCAGGAGATGTTGCAACACTCAGCTTTCATGCCACAAAAGTATATAATACTATAGAGGGAGGAGCTATGGTAATGCATGATGCCAAGCTGAAAAAACGCATTGATTATCTAAAGAATTTTGGTTTTGCAGGCGAAACGGAGGTTGTGGCTCCGGGCATTAATAGTAAGATGGACGAGATGCGCTCTGCTTATGGCTTGCTTAATCTGCAACAGGTAGATGCAGCCATTGCTGCTCGCAGAGAGGTAGCAGTAGCTTATCGCGAAGCGTTAAGAGACGTAGAAGGAATAACGTTTTGGGACGATATGCCAAAGGTGAAGCACAACTATTCTTATTTCCCCATTTTTATAGATGCTGCGCTGTATGGTATGACTCGAGATGAGCTATACCTTAAACTAAAGCAACATAATATTCTTGCCCGTCGCTACTTTTATCCGCTAATAAGCAGTTTTTCTACCTATCGAGGTTTAGAGAGTGCCTCTGCAGACAACTTACCAATAGCTACTCATCTTGCAAACACTGTTATATGTTTGCCTATGCATCATGCATTATCACAAGAAGATGTACAAAGGGTTATTCGGGTTATTAAAACCTTTTAAAGGAAATTGTAAAAAAATGAAGTAAAATAGTTGATAGAATATTAACAAGATATTGTAACAAAAAGCAGGAATAATAAATATCTGGCTGCTAAAAAGTAAAATAATATCTATGTAATATTCTTATTTGTGAAATATTTAATAAAAAATAATATGAAATTGGGAATTATGCAGCCTTATTTTATGCCTTACATAGGGTATTGGCAGTTAATAAAAGCGGTAGATAAATATGTTATTTTTGATGATGTTAATTATATAAAAAAAGGATGGATTAATCGTAATAACATTTTAGTTAATGGTAATAAAAAGTTATTTACCATATCTTTGCACAATGCAAGCCAAAATAAACTGATTAAAGAGATTTCTATTGCTGACGATTTCAAAAGGTTAGACAAAACTATAATAATGGCATATTCTAAGGCACCTTATTTTATACCTGTTAATGAATTGCTTCATGAAATTTATGCTTATCCAAAAGATAATCTTGCCTTGTTTGTAGCAAATAGTATAAAAAGGGTTGTTGAATACTTAGAAATAAAAACAGAGCTTATATTATCATCTAAATTAAAAAAAGATATTTTTTTGAAAGGGCAAGATAAAATTTTAGCAATCTGTAGAGAGTTAAAAGCTGATACATATATTAATGCAATTGGTGGAAAAGAACTTTACGAAAAACAAAAATTTAAAGAAAAAGGTTTGAATTTGTTTTTTTTGGAACCTATAATTACTGAATATAAGCAGTTAAATTGTGAGTTTGTGAGAGGACTTTCAATGATAGATATCATGATGTTTAATTCTCCAGAACAAATTAGGGAAATGTTATCAAGTTTTGAATTATTATGAAATTAGCTATTATAGGTGCTTCTATAGGATAATATCCTTTATGCTTGAAAGCAAGGGAATTGGGTGTAGAAAGGGTTATAGAAGTAGTAAAAGGTAGATGGAGTATAAGAATTATTTAAGACATAGTTATAAAAAAAAAAGGAATGAAACAAAAAAGACTGATGCTGTTGGGTGGATCAATCTACCTGCTCCCTGTTATAAAAGAAGCTCATAATATGGGTATATATGTTATAACAGCCGATTATTTACCCAATAATATAGCTCATAAATATTCTGATGAATATTGTAATGTTAGTATTATAGATAAAGAAGAAACCCGTTGGCGGAATTAAAATAATAGATAAATTTATATGAAAGAAAAGTTGTACATACAAGAATTTATTTGTAACTTAGTATTGCTCAATACATT
>NZ_KB905267.1 GCF_000378745.1 Prevotella amnii DSM 23384 = JCM 14753 | reverse complement strand
AAAGCTAAAGACAGCTACTACCAAAAGAAAAAGAAACACAAACTATTTTGTAAACGAGCAGGTATAGAACCAACAATAGGACATCTTAAAGCAGACCACCGATTATCTCGCAACTTTTATAAAGGTGTGAAAGGAGATGCTATCAATGTATTATTAGCTGCGGCAGCATATAACTTCAAAAGAGCTATGAGAGCTCTTTTGTGCCTTATAAAAAGAATCAGCATAAAGCTTGTCAGTACAAACTTTATGCTGAAATATAGTTTTTAAGGGACGACTAAATAGTTATTATTTGTTTGTTAAAGGATTGTTGTTTGTATAATAAAAGTTAGCATTAAGTCTACATAATGTTATTATATATGGTTATCCTTCTCTAAAGAAATCTAAGGCTTCTTTTATTTCTTTTTCTGTTATAGTCTGGTTAATACAGATATTACCAATATTGCTTAATAGAGTAATATTTATATCGTTTCCACTATTTTTTTTGTCATGATGCATATACTTTATAATTTCTGTATAATCATCGCATGTAATGTTAAGAGTGCCATAGTTCTGTTGAATGAAAAGAACAGTTTGTCTAAGTTTGTCCGTAGGGAATCCTTTTTTATACATAGATATGAAGAGTTCTGGTATCAATCCATAAGCTACAGCGTATCCATGAAGTATGGGTTTGCGTTTTATAGCCCAACTTTCAAAGGCATGGCCAAATGTATGCCCAAAGTTTAAAGCTTTTCTTATATTTTTCTCTGTTGGGTCTTGTAAGACAATATCTTCTTTTACCTTTATATTTTGAGTGAGCATAGATGAGAGCTTTTTTAGGTTAGGCTTAAAAAGATCAAAATTAACATGTTCTGCCCACATAGTTTCATTACTAATAAGGCTATGTTTTAACATTTCTGCAAATCCACTTAGTATATTTTCATGATCTAAGGTTTTTAACCATTGCGTGTTCAAAACAACAGAAAAGGGATTATTAAATACTCCTATTTCGTTTTTTAATCCCCTAAAATTAATTCCAGTTTTGCCTCCAACACTGGCATCTACCATAGCAAGAAGAGTAGTTGGAATGTTTATAAATTTTATACCTCTTTTAAATGTAGATGCAGCAAATCCTCCAAGATCAGTTACCATTCCTCCCCCAAGATTTATTAATACTGAGTGTCGAGTAGCTCCAAGTGTTTGTAAAGAAGTCCAAACATCTATAACAGTATTAATATTTTTATTAATATCCGATGCTTTTATAGTTATAGTTTCTGCTTTTTTTAAGCAATAATAGTCTTTTATTAGTGGTAAACATTCTCTTTTGGTGTTTTCGTCCACTAATATAAAAATCTTGTCATGTTCACATTTTGCTATTATTGTAGCAATGTCTAAAGACAGGTTGTGTGAGGAGATAATGTTTTGAAGCATGTACTATTTTATAAAAACGTATGATGAAATAAAAAAATAATATGACCTTCTAAAAATGTTTTATTGATTATAAGTTTTTTAATCAAGGTCTTCTTCATTATCTAAATCACAATCATCTAAATAGATAAATGCCTCCATTGCGCGTCGTTCTTTCTTAGTAGGACGCCCTGTGCCCCTTGCTCTGTCTACAAAACCACTTATACGACTCATCTCTAAAAGTTCATATTGTTTGGCATCGGTAACATTTTCGTAAACTTCAGGTATAAGTTTAGCTCCTACACGTTGCTCAATGGTTTTAAGCACTTTAAAGGAATAAGTGATGGGAGCTTTCTTAACACTTACCACATCGCCTACTTTTATATTATGGGAAGGCTTCCTGCTTACTCCTGATACTGTAACACGACCATTTTTGCAAGCATTAGCAGCTAAAGAGCGTGTCTTAAATATTCGTGCAGCCCATAGCCATTTATCTATTCGTGCTATATCGCTCATATTATTTCTTTCCCAGTTTATTATATTCGTTCATAGTAAATCCAAGCCCTGAAAGTACAAAACTTTTTATAATGTCTCCAGCTAAATCGATAGAGGGCTGTAATATTTTCATGTCTTCTTCAGAATAATGACCTAATACCCAGTCCACTTGTTTCCCTTTGGCATAATCGTTTCCTATGCCCATTCTCAGTCGAGGATAATCCTTACCTATAAGTTGTTCAATATTACCTAAGCCATTATGTCCTCCATTTGATCCACTTCCTTTTAAACGAAACGCACCAAGTGGCAAGGCAATATCATCGGATATTACTAATAAACGACTTTGATCTATATTCTCCTTATTAAGCCAATAGCGCACAGCATTTCCCGATAGATTCATAAATGTAGTAGGCTTTAGAAGGATAATCTTCCTGCCTTTTAAGGTAAATTCTGCGATAAAACCATAACGCTTATCCTCAAAAACAGCATTGGACGCTTTAGCTAAAGCGTCCAATACCATAAATCCCGTATTATGTCTGGTACCCTCATACTCATTACCAGGGTTACCAAGACCACATATTAAATATTTATCCAATTTTGTTAAACTAATATTTTAGTTTGTTCAAAGATAAAATTATTCAGCGGTAGTTGCAGCAGTACGCGAATTACGTGTAGCCTTAATAGAACAAACTACTACCTCTTTAGAAGTTACTAATTCCAAACCTTCAAAACTTAAATCGCCTACCTTTATAGCTTTGCCAAGCTGAAGATTGGTTACATCAATATTTAAAGTTTCTGGCATTTTATTGAAAGGAGCTTTAACATTGATCTTACGAATAGACATATTCAATCGACCACCATCGCGAACACCTTGTGCAAGACCAGAAAGCTTAACAGGAACTCCCATTACGATAGGCTTTTCTTCTGTTACCTCATAGAAGTCTACATGTAAAAGAGCATCTGTCGTAGGGTGAAATTGCAAGTCCTTCATTACAGCCAAATGCTTTTCACCATCTATTGTTAGCTCTACACCATATATATTTGGTGTATAAACAAGCTTACGAAGCTCAGACATAGGCGATGAAAAAGAGACTGCTACAGGAAGACCATTTTCTTTCTTTTCACCATAAAGATTACATGGCACTAAGCCTTCCTTACGCATTAAACGTGAAGCTTTTTTCCCAAGGTCGTTACGCTTCTGACCTGACAACTTAATTTCTTTCATAATTGTGTTGTGTTACTCTAAATTAATATGAATGTTAATTCGCCATCACACACTGAGATGCTTGTCGAGAATAGGGATATATTATTAATAACCTTCTCTTGTTCTCAATTTGCAAAAAGCGTTACAAAGGTACGCTTTTTTTAGCAAACAAGATAATAGGCAACTAAAAAAAGCATAAAATAATATCTTTTACTTGTGCAAACGTGGAAAAATTCCTACATTTGCAATCATAAATTATTGAAGAAGCACAATAACTCGCAAGATGATTAACAGAGAATTAATTCGAATAAAGGTTGTTCAGTTAACCTATGGATACTATCAAAATGGTAGTCGTAATATGGATACAGCAGAGAAAGAGTTGTTATTAAGTCTTTCAAAAGCTTATGATTTGTATAATTTTCTTTTAGGCTTGATAGTTGCAGTAACTCAAGAGGAGCGTCGCCGTTTTGATCTTTTACAGCGAAAAGCAAAGCGTGAGGAGTTACAAATGCCTTCAGATCGTTTTATTAATAATAAGTTTGCTTTACAGTTAGAAGAGAATAATCAGCTGAATGCTTTTTTATCTAATCAGAGTTATTGTTGGGACGATGATATAGAGCTTGTGCGCAAGATATGTAATGATATAGAGGAGAGCGATATTTTTAAAGATTACATCTTAAGTGATGATGCTTCTTATGATGCAGATCGTGAGTTGTGGCGTAAGCTTTATCGGCATATTATAGAAAACAATGAGCTAATAGATGCATATTTAGAAGATAAAAGTATTTATTGGAATGACGATAAAGAGATAGTAGATACGTTTGTTGTAAAGACTATTAAGCGTTTTGATCCTGTAAAAGGGGCAGACCAGGAGTTGTTGCCAGAATTTAAGGACGACGAAGATCGCAAGTTTGCTATTGATCTTTTTCGCGCTACTATTATAAATGCAGAGGTTTATCAGAGTTATATGAGCCAGGCGAGCCGTAACTGGGATTTTTCTCGTCTTGCATATATGGACGTTGTTATAATGCAAATAGCAATAGCCGAAATGGTTAATTTTCCTAATATCCCTATTAACGTTTCTATAAATGAGTATGTTAATCTTGCTAAGCTATATAGTACTCCGCGTAGTGGTGGTTATATTAATGGTATGTTAGATAGTATAGCTCGCCATTTAATAGAAGTGGGTAAGCTACTAAAACCTATGCCTGAGTCTCAGCAACGCAGAAAATATAATAGGACTATAGAAGCTAAGCGTAGTTTTCGTAGTGTAGCAAATGAAAAGCATAATGTCAACTAATTGTTTTTACGAGATATAGTGTAAATTATTAATATTAAGATAACAAATAAATAAATAATGAATACAGAAATTTTATTAGTAGCTCAATCACAAGGTGGTGGTTATTCTATGATTTTTATGATGGTAGCCATCTTTGTAATAATGTATTTCTTTATGATTCGTCCTCAACAAAAGAAGCAAAAGCAGATTCGTGCTTTTCAGAATGCTTTAAAAGATGGCGACTCTGTAGTTACAGGTGGTGGTATATACGGAACAGTAAAGCGTATAGACCTAACAACAGGTAAAATAGATATAGAAATTTCTAAAGGTGTAGTTATAACAGTAGATAAGAGCTATGTTTTTGCTGATGTTAAAGCATCTCAGGCACAAGCTCAGAAATAAAAAGAGTTATATTACTATCACCTAATTTTATATAAAGGTGGAATTTAAATGATGTCTATTCGCTCGATATTTACATTAGATACGGCAAGGAACTTCTTATTGAAGATATTCAGCAAGGAGTTCCTCGTTTTTTTATTCTTCTTGTTTTTAAGTGGAGCATTTTGGCTTATGATGACTTTAAACGAGACGTATGAAAGTGAGCTGACTGTTAATATGAAGTTGATAGACATTCCTAAAAATGTTGTTATAACAGAAGATCCTGACACTATAGTTCGTTTTACTGTACGTGATAAAGGTTTTGTTATAGCTGCATACGAGTTTACAAAAGTGCTAAAACCTGTCTTGGTAAGTTTTCGTTTGTATAACGATGATAGAGGGCATGGTACTGTTTCTTTGGTTGATATTCAGCGTCAGATACAAAATCAGCTTAATAAAGGTACTCGTATAGTTTCTTTAAAGGTGGACAATCTTAGTTTTACTTATAATTATGGGTTACATAAGCGTGTTCCTGTGAAGTTTTTGGGATATGTTGCCTCTAATGGCAGTTATAACATATCTCATACTCTTTTTACTCCCGACCTGGTAACAGTATATGCTGATAAGGCTACTTTGGATAGTATCAAGAGTGTATACACAGAGAAACAGTATATAACAAAACTAACCGAGACTAAAGATGTAGATGTTAATCTTCGTAAGATAGCCCGAGCAAAGTGTATTCCTAATAAGGTACGCATGAAAATAACGCCTGATGTTCTTACAGAAGAGACGGTTTCAGTACCTATAGAGGCTATTAATATTCCTAAGGATAAGGTGTTAAGAACTTTTCCGGGTAAGGTAAATGTAAGGTTTATTGTAGGTGCTTTTAGGTTACAGTCTATGCCAAGAAACAGCGAGACAAAAGAGCTGTTACCTACAGGTTTTAAAGTAGTAGCCGATTATAGTAAGTTGGTGGAAGGACATTCAGATAAATGTCGTATTTATATTGCAGCGAGTCCTACAGATATTCGTAATGTTCAGCTTACAACAACATCTGTCGATTATGTTATAGAACAACGATGAAAATAGCAATTACAGGAGGTATAGGTAGTGGTAAATCGTACGTCTGCAAGCTTCTTCAACAGCGCGGAATAGCAGTATACGATAGTGATGCACGGGCTAAAAGATTGATGTCTTCTTCTGCTGTTATTCAGCAGCAGTTAAGTAATCTGGTAGGTAAGAATATCTTTGTAAATGGTATATTACAAAAAGCTGTATTGACACGTTATCTTCTTTCCGATTCTCAGCATGTAAAAGCTATTAACGACATAGTTCACCCTGTAGTAGCAACCGATTTTATATCGTCTGGTTACGACTGGATAGAAAGTGCAATATTTTTTGATAGTGGTTTCGATAAGCGTATAAAAATAGATAAGGTGGTGTGTGTAACAGCTCCTGAGAAAGTACGTATATATCGTATAATGTGTCGTGATAACATAACAGAGGATAAGGCACGTGCATGGCTTAAGCGTCAGTTGCCACAGTGTGAGATATTGGCTCGCAGCAATTATAATATTATAAATGATGGTAAAAAGGATCTTGATAAGCAGATATCTGCAATTCTTGCCTCCTTACAAAAAGATAGTAAAAATATATAATAATAAAAAGATTAAGAGAAAATGTTACAAACAATTCTTTCAATTTCCGGAAAACCGGGTCTTTACAAGTTAGTAAGCCGTGGTAATAATAATCTTATAGTGGAAGTTCTTGATGAAACAAAAAAACGTCAGCCTATATTTGCCACGGATCGTGTTACCAGCCTTGCTGATATAGCTATATTTACAGAGAGTGAAGATATGCCACTTGGTGAGGTTCTTGCCAAGGTGCGTGATAAGGAAGAAGGTAAAGAATGTTCGCTTAATTGGCGCAAAGCCTCATCAAAAGAGCTTCAATGTTATTTTGCAGAAGTGCTTCCTTCTTTCGATCGCGACAGAGTGCATAATAGTGATATTAAAAAGTTATTACAATGGTATGACCTTCTTATAAAAGCAGGAGTTACCGATTTTGAGGAAGAAATGAAGCCTACTAAGGGCGATCATATTCAGGACCGTCAGCAGCAAGAATAATGTTTTAGATGCATTTTATAGCTTTTTATAATAATAATATAAGCTATGGTGTATTATGCTATTAACCAGCAAGTGTGAAAAAATAGATACAACACTTGCTGGTTTTTCTTTATTATAGGCTTATTTAGAGTTTATATAATAGTAGTCATTAGCAAATTACTTTTAAAAGTCTTTGCCTTTTAAGCTATTTAGCGTATCTTTGCAGCCATAGTCATTTTTATCTACGATAATGTTGAGCGATAATAAGTATAAATACTTAGGGCAGATAAGATATCCTTCCGATTTGAGAAGTTTGCCGATAGAATCACTTCCAGAAGTATGTAAGGAGTTGCGGAGCAAGATAATAGAAGAGGTAGCTGTAAATCCGGGTCATTTGGCTTCGAGTTTGGGTGCTACAGAAATTACTATAGCTTGTCATTATGTCTTTAATACTCCTGATGATCGTATAGTGTGGGATGTTGGGCATCAAGCATATGGTCATAAGATTATTACGGGTCGTGGTGATATTTTTTATACTAATAGGAAGCTGCATGGTCTTATGCCTTTTCCTTCTCCAAAGGAAAGTGAATATGATACTTTTACTTGTGGCCATGCTTCTAACTCTATTTCAGCTGCGTTAGGTATGGCTGTTGCAGCTAAATTACAGAATAAAAAACGTCATGTGGTGGCAATAATTGGCGATGGTGCTATGAGTGGCGGTTTAGCTTATGAGGGACTGAATAATGTTTCTAGTCAGCCTAACGATCTTCTTATTATATTAAATGACAACGAAATGTCTATAGATCGTGCTGTAGGCGGCATGGAGCAATATCTTATAGGTTTGAATACTAATGAAACTTATAATAAGATTCGCAATCGTGCATCTATATGGTTTGAAAAGAAGGGACTGTTAACAGAAGAACGTAAGAAAGGCATTATTCGTCTTACTAATTCTTTGAAATCGGTTCTTGCTCGTCAGCAGAATATTTTTGAAGGAATGAATATACGTTATTTTGGTCCTTTTGATGGTAATAATGTAAGCGAGTTAGTACGTATTCTTAGGCAGTTGAAGGATATGAAAGGCCCCAAGTTGCTTCATTTACGAACAGTAAAAGGTAAGGGTTATGAGCCTGCAGAGAAAAGTGCTACTGTTTGGCATGCACCAGGCAAGTTTGATCCAGCTACAGGCGAACGTATAGAGCAGGTATCATCTAAAGTTAATCCCCCTAAATATCAATATGTCTTTGGTAAGACTTTGCTCGAATTAGCTCGACAAAATAATGCTATTGTAGGTGTTACGCCTGCTATGCCTACAGGGTGCTCTATGAATATTGTTATGGACGAAATACCTGAACGCTGTTTCGATGTTGGTATAGCAGAGGGGCATGCTGTAACATTTTCTGCAGGTATGGCAAAAGATGGTCTTATTCCTTTTTGTAATATTTATAGTTCGTTTTTACAACGTGCATATGATAATATTATTCATGATGCTGCCATTCTTAATTTACCCGTAGTGCTTTGTTTAGACCGTGCAGGCTTGGTGGGTGAAGATGGAGCTACTCATCATGGTGCTTTCGACTTAGCTTTTCTTCGTCCTATACCTAATCTTACTATATCTGCTCCTATGAATGAGCACGAGTTACGTAAGTTAATGTATACAGCACAGTTACCCGATAAAGGTACTTTCGTTATTCGTTATCCTCGTGGCAATGGTGTGTTAAATGATTGGGAATGTCCTTTAGAAGAAATAACTGTAGGTAAAGGGCGTAAGATACGTGAAGGTAATAAGTTAGCAGTATTGAGTATTGGTACTATAGGCAATGATGTAGAACGTGCTATAGATGCTATTGAATTGGAAAAGAAATTTAATAAAACTTCTTTGATAGCTCATTATGATATGCGTTTTTTGAAACCTTTAGATGAAGCTATTCTACAATATGTAGGGCAGACGTTTAGCTATGTTATAACGGTAGAGGACGGCGTAAGAGCTGGTGGATTAGGAACAGCTATATCAGAATGGATGAGCGATCACGGCTTCACTCCTCATATTGTCCGTTTAGGTTTGCCAGACACTTTTGTAGAACAAGGAACAGTGGAAGAGCTAAAACATATCTGTGGTATAGATATATGTGGAATAAAGAAAGAAATAATAAACGGTTTAGAAACTGTTTTACAATAAAAAATAAATATAATGAAGATAGTTATAGCAGGAGCATATGTTATTGGAACTTATTTGTCTAAGCTGTTAGCACGTGATAAACATGACATAACACTTATAAGTGGAAACTCCGAAAACCTTGATAATTTAAGTAGTGAATATGATTTGTTAACAATAGACGCATCTCCTTCTAGCTTTAAGGCACAGAAAGAAGCAGGGGTACAAGATGCTGATTTATTTGTTGCAGTAACACCTGACGAGCATGTAAATCTCACTTCTTGTCTTATTGCCCATAGTTTAGGAGCAAAGAAAACAGTGGCTAAGGTAGATAATCCGGAATATGTAGAGGCTAATAACTTGGCAGAGTTTAAGTCGATGGGTATTAATAGTATAGTGCTTCCAGACTTATTAGCAGCAAAGGATATTGTAAATGGTTTGAAGATGTCATGGGTGCGCCAAAGATGGGACGTTCATGGTGGTGCTTTGGTAATGCTTTGTATTAAGCTTCGTAGTACTTGTACTATTTTAGATAGACCTTTAAAGGAAACAGCAGGACCAGAGGAGCCTTATCATGTGCTTGCTATTAAACGTCATGGTGAAACAATTATACCAGGTGGTAATAGTGTTTTAAAGAAGCACGATTTAGTGTACTTTATGACAACAAAGAATTATATCCCTTATCTTCGTAAGGTAGTAGGCAAGGAACATTATGTAGATGTTAAAAACGTAATGATTATGGGTGGTGGAAGTACTGCTGTTAGGGCAGTAGAGATATTGCCAGATTATATGAATGTAAAAGTTATAGAACAAGACATTGATCGCTGTGAGTATCTTAATGAGGTATTAAAAGAAGATACTTTGGTAATAAATGGTGATGGTCGTGATCTTAGTTTGTTAACAGAAGAAGGTATTCTTAGTACCCAAGCTTTTGTATCGTTAGCATCTAATGCAGAAACAAATATTTTAGCTTGTCTTACAGCTAAAGAAAAAGGAGTGCGTAAGACGGTAGCAATGGTAGAGAATGAAGATTATTATTATATGGCAGAGAGTCTAGATATAGGTACTCTTGTTAATAAAAAAGCAGTAGCAGCAAGTCATATATACCAAATGATGCTCGATGCAAATGTAGAAAACGTTAAATTTCTTATGTCTGTAAATGCAGATGTTGCAGAGTTTATTCCAGTAGAAGGTTCTAAAATAACTCAAAAAGAGGTAAAAGATATTCATCTACCCCAAGGAGTAATAATAGGAGGGGTTGTACGTGGCAATGAAGGAATCCTTGTTTCTGGTAATAGTCATATTCAGGCAGGAGATATTGTAGTGATGTTTTGTCACAATGTTGATTTGAAGAAAGTAGAAAATTTATTTCTATAAGAGAAATGTTAAATATTAAATTGATAAGTAAAATCATAGGTTCTTTGCTCGTCTTAGAAGCTATGTTGATGTTAGTATGCCTTGTAGTAGCTTTGTTTTATAGAGGTAATGATGTTTATCCTTTTATGTGGAGTATTGGCATTACTGCTTTGGTAGGGTTACTATTCCGTTTATATGGTATTAATGCAGATAATAATTTAAGCAGAAAAGATGCCTATTTTGTAGTTACTATAATTTGGGTATTATTCTCTTCATTTGCTACTTTGCCTTTTCTTATAAGTGGTTATTTGAGTAGTTTCACTGATGCTTATTTTGAAATGATGTCTGGATTTACTACGACAGGAGCATCTATTATTAATTTTCCAGAGAAATTTCCTCAAGGTCTTTTATTTTGGCGTTCTTTAACTCATTGGATAGGTGGCTTGGGGATTGTCTTTTTTACTGTTGCTATATTACCTTCTTTAGTAGGCGGATCGGTGAAAGTTTTTGATGCAGAGTCTACAGGCCCTATAAAGAGTAAACTTCATCCGAGGTTGACTACAGGTTCAAAGTGGATTTGGGTAGTTTATATAGTTCTAACCATTATATGTTTACTTTCATATAAAGTATGTGGAATGGGGTGGTTTGATGCTTGTAATTATTCTATGGCTACTACAGCAACAGGTGGTTTCGGTACATCGAGTACATCTATAATGGGTTTTCACAAACCTGCGCTCGACTATGCTGTAGCTTTTTTTTGTTTTATTTCTGGTGTCAATTTTACAGTACTTTATGCTTCAGCTACAGGACTAAATATTAAAACTTTATTAAAGAATAGTGAGATAAAGTTTTATACTATTATGGTATTATTCTTTTCAGGTTTTATAGCTTTTGAATTGGTAAGATATAATCACTACGAAATAGAACATGCTATTCGTAGTGCCTTGTGTCAGGTATGTTCTATTATTACAACAACAGGGTGTTTTAGTGATGATGCAGGATTGTGGCCTCATATAACGTGGGTTATTCTTACAGTAGGTATGGTGATAGGTGGCTGCTCTGGTTCTACAAGTGGTGGTGTGAAAAGTATACGAATAGTGATGCTTTTTAAAGTATTGAGAAATGAGTTTAGGCAGATTATACATCCTAATGCTGTGCTGCCTATGAAGATAGATGGCGTTAATATTCCAATGAAACAACGTGTAACTGTAGTATCTTTTATAGGATTATATATAGGTGTAGTGTTTATAAGTGCTTTTATAATGATTATGCTTGGTTTGAATGATATAGATTCTATTACTGTTACTATAAGTTGTCTTAGTAATGTAGGTCCTGCATTTGGCAAGGAGGTAGGTCCTACGCAGTCATGGGCAGCCTTTCCTGATGCTATAAAATGGATGTGTTCTTGTTTGATGCTTTTAGGACGTTTAGAGTTCTTTGGCGTTTTAGTACTGTTTTCTCGAGATTATTGGAAGAATAACTAAAACATATCTTTATAGTATTTTATAAAATGTATTGTTGATAAGATATATTTTATCCTAAATCGAGATTGAAAGTATCTATAAGTAGAGTAATAGCTTTGTTTTCTCTTTTAAGTTTTTCGAGTGTTTCATATGGTGAAAGGACGGGTATAATCTCGTCCTTTTCTGCTAATCTTATAAGTATATTTATTTTACCATTTCTTAGTTCTTTAGCCATAGTAGAACGTATCCTTGACTTTATAGCCAATAGTTCGTTGAGCTGGATATTATTTTCTGCAAGAACTTGAATTTCAGGGAAAGTAGTAATGGTTGGTGTTATATTCTTCATTCTTGAAGCTAAAGCTTGCATACTTTTAGGCATTCTAGAGCACATAGCTCGCCATTGTATTAGCAATTCTTCTTCTGTAAAAGTTTCATTATCATTTTTATTAATTATCTCTGCATCTTCTATTATGGCATTATCTTTTTTATCATTTTTCAGAAGATGGCCAAAAGAATTGCCTATGCTGCTAAGCTGCAAATTGAGTTTTACTTGCTTTGCTGTTCGTTGTGAAGAAGAAACATCTGTACTATTGTTGTTAGAGGAAGAAGGTTTAACCTCATTTGTATGTTTAGTACTCCCAGCTACCTGCAAAACTGTTTTCTGTTGAGTACTAATCTTTATTTTCTTAAACAGGCTTTTTAATCTTTTGGGGCTACGCCCCGATGAGGAGTCATCAGCATTATCATCTATTTGCGTTATCTGTGCTACTTCAATAAGTGTTATTTCTGCAAGAAGTCGTTTATTAGAGCTTTGTCTATAATTAATATCACATTGATTCATTTTTTCTAATGCTTTGTATAGAAACTTTACAGGACATTTTGATGCCTGATTCTTATAACGTTCCATTTGTTGCTTGCTAACCTCTATTAAAGGCAATGTTGATGTATCTTTTGCCATAAGTATATTGCGTACATGGGCAGCTAATCCGTTTATTATTCTACCAGGATCGAAACCTCTGTTAATAGCATTATTAAGAAATAGCATAATTTCACTGACCTTATTTTGTAAAGATAGGTCTATAATGTCGAAATAATTATCTATATCTAACACATTAAGATCTTCTGTAACTTTTTGATAAGTTATTTTACCTTGTGAGAAACTTGCTACTTGATCAAATATTGAAAGAGCATCACGCATACCCCCATCAGCTTTTTCTGCAATGACATTGAGCGCACTCTCTTCATAAGTAATATTTTCTTTTTCAGCTACTTTTTCAAGGTGTTTTATAATGTCGGCTACTGACATACGCTCAAAATCATATATCTGACATCGTGATAAAATAGTAGGTAGAATTTTATGTTTTTCTGTTGTAGCAAGAATAAATATTATTTGTGCTGGTGGCTCTTCTAAAGTTTTAAGAAAGGCATTAAAAGCTTGTGATGAAAGCATATGCACCTCATCTATTATAAATACTTTATATTTGCCTATTTGTGGAGGTATACGAGTTTGCTCCATTAGTTCTTTTATGTTTTCTACAGAGTTATTGCTTGCAGCATCTAATTCGAATATATTATAACTTCTTCCTTCATTAAAAGCTTTACAGCTTTCACATTCATTACATGCTTCACCGTCTGAAGCTGGATGTTCACAGTTTATTGCTTTAGCAAATATTCTTGCAGTAGTAGTTTTACCTACTCCACGAGGACCACAAAAAAGATAGGCATGTGCGAGTTTTCCACTTATGACAGCATTCTTTAATGTTGTAGTTAAGGAATTTTGCCCTACTACAGAACTAAAAGTAGCAGGTCTGTATTTACGTGCTGATACAATGTATTCGCTCATAATTTATTTCGTCTTATATGTTTATTCTTTTTGCAAATTTATATAAAAAGACTGATTATATAGTCAATTACTATACTTTTTTAAGTCTTAACGAGTTAAAAAAATCTCAGCTTTTTGTAGATCTTCAGGCGTGTCGATACCAATAGTTTCTATATCTGTAATACCTACTTTTATTTTATAACCATTCTGAAGCCAACGCAATTGTTCAAGGCTTTCTGCTATCTCAAGAGGGGATTGTTGTAACTTACTTATTTCTTTCAATACTTCTGTTTTATAAGCATACAGCCCTATATGTTTTAAAAACGGAAAATTAGCAAGCCATTCTTTAGTTTCTTTCCCACGAATGAACGGAATAGGAGAGCGTGAAAAATACATTGCATAATTATTATTATCTAATACAATCTTTGGAGAATTAGGATTTTGTACATCTTCTATTTTATCAAAGCGTTTACCTAATGTAGCTATTTGTGTTTGAGAGTCATCAAAACAATCTATTACTGTTTTTATCTGGCTTGCTTGGATAAAAGGTTCATCACCTTGTATATTTATAACAACATCATATTTTTCTCCTATCTTATCTATAGCTTCACAGATTCTATCTGTACCACTTTTATGCTTATTATTTGTCATAATAACATTGCCATGAAAGCTTTTTACAGCTTCATATATTCTTTCGTCATCAGTAGCAACATAAACATCTTTAAGTGCTTTTTTTACCTGCATGTATACACGCTCTATCACCATTTTACCTCTTAAGATAGCTAAGGGCTTCCCTGGAAAACGTGAAGAAGCATAACGTGCAGGGATAATTCCAACAAACTTCATCTTCTCTTTATTTTAATTATTATGGAAAACAAAGGTAAAATTTATTTGTGAAATTCCAATATAAATTGTAATTTTGTTTGGTATGAAAGTGGTTTTAATAGGGGCGGGGAATTTAGCTACTAATTTGGGTAAAGCTTTTAAAAAAGCAGGTATAGAAGTGGTGCAGGTATATAGTAGGACTAAGAAATCTGCAAAACTTTTATCAGATATTCTTGTCTGTAATTGGACAATAGATGTACAAGAAATAGTAGATGATGCTGATTATTACATTTTTTCTGTAAAAGACAATGTCTTGGAACAATTGATAATAGATGTTTGTTCACATATAAAAACAGGAATTTTTCTTCATACAGCAGGTTCAATGAGTTGTGATGTTTTTAAGAATAAAGTAAATAAATATGGTGTATTCTATCCATTACAAACTTTTTCCAAAAATAGTTACGTTAATTTTGAAAATATTCCTATATTTATAGAGGGAAATAGTATAGAAGTTTCTCAACAGTTAGAAATGCTAGCAAAGAAGATTTCTATAAATGTATATACACTTACAAGTGAGGTGCGACAATATATACATCTATCCGCTGTATGGGTTTGTAACTTTGTAAATCATTGTTATTCAATAGGACAAGATATTTTAGCACAACATGGAATACCTTTTAAAGTTTTATTACCTCTAATATATGAAACTACAAAGAAGGTTAGCTATTTACAACCAAAAGAAGCGCAAACAGGACCAGCTGTTCGAGGTGATAAGAATATTATAGAGAAACATATTAAATTAATGCATGATAATCCTCAATGGCAAGAACTTTATAAAAACTTTTCGCAAAATATTTATGATATGAGCTCTTCTAAAAAAAAAACATTATGATAAATTATAATCTAAAAAAAATTAAAGCTTTAGTTTTTGACGTTGATGGAGTGTTGTCAGCCTCTACTGTTATTATGGATAATAATGGTGAGCCTATACGCACAATGAATGTAAAAGACGGATATGCTATACAATTAGCTATTCGATTGGGGCTTAAAGTAGCTATTATAACAGGTGGTAGGAATGAATATATTAGAAAGCGTTATGCTTATCTTGGAGTGGAAGATATTTATCTTAACTGCTCTGTAAAAATACAATCTTGGAATAATTTTCTTCATAAACATAAATTGCATGCAGAGGAAGTTATTTATGTAGGAGACGATATTCCTGATTATGAAGTAATGCAGCACTGTGGTTGTCCTTGCTGTCCTAAAGATGCTTGCACAGAAATAAAGCAAATATCTAATTATATTAGCGATTTTATCGGTGGCAAAGGTATTGCACGTGATATTATAGAACAAGTATTAAAGGCTCAAGGTAAATGGTTGATGAATGCTAAAGCATTTGGTTGGTAATCCTATTTCAGTTAAAATATATATCCAACATATATATATATATTATTAGTTTAAATATGCATATTAAACTTATCTTGTTATTTTGATTATGAAAATAATTTTAGCAAGTAATTCTCCTCGTCGGCGCGAATTATTAATGGGCTTAGGAATTAAATTTGAAGTAAAAGTATTGCCCAATATATCTGAAGAATATCCTAAAAATCTACCAACTATGGATATAGCTGAATATATAGCATGTCTTAAAGCCAAAGCATATAAGGAGAGTATAGAAGAAAACGAATTAATTATTACAGCTGATACTATAGTTGTCTTGGGTAATCAAGTGTTAGGAAAACCTAAGAATGAAAACCAAGCTAAGTATATGTTACAGTCAATCAGTGGGAAAAAGCATAAGGTAGTAACTGGAGTATGCATAACAACTAATACTTTACAGCGTCACTTCTCAGTATCTACAGACGTTACTTTTAAAGTTTTGAAAGAAAGCGAAATAAATTATTATATACACAAATATAAGCCATTTGATAAAGCTGGAGCATATGGCATTCAAGAGTGGATAGGTTATGTTGGTGTAACTTCTATAAATGGTAGTTACTTTAACGTAATGGGGCTTCCCGTGCAGAGGTTATGGGAAGAACTATGTGAAATAATTTAGTATTAAATTTCATGAAACAAGCATAAGATTAATATAATGAGAATTATGATAAATAAGATTTAACCTGTACGCAGTTCTGCTAACTGTTTATTGTTAATAACTCCAGCCTTGACAAAGTTCCTTTATAGCTCTATTAGCATCTTTCTCGTTTGCATAGAAATCAGATAGACGGTCTACCTCTTCGCCATCATTGCCGATAGTATCTACATCAAAGGCACTAACATCACTATAAGAGGTCATTTCCTTAGATAGTTCTGCCATCTCTGGTAAATCTCTTGCATCGTTGTAGAATGCTTTGAGATATGGACGAATTGCGTCTCCAAGGTCAGAAATCATTTCCTTTGCATAGGCTCCAAAGGCACGTGCGCCCTTTTAGATGTGGTACACTGCCATTTCTGCACCGATAGCCAACATCTCAGGGGCTACACCTAAATTAAGCTGACCACGTAGCTTTGCTCTCATGCGCTTTTTCAGCTCCTCATAGCGTTCATCCGTTACCAGTCTATTCTTGGTCTCTGGCTTCGTCCTCTCGCTGCTCTCAATAGGATTGGTATCAACCTTTGCTTCCTCCTTTTTGCGTATACGTTTTGCCTTATCTTCTGCTGCAACACGTTCAGCCATTGTAAACAAATCTTCACTGACAGCTTCTTTTTTAGCAGTTTCATCCGATTTTTCTTGCTTTGTATCAGAAGATTGCTTATCTTTGCTCGCAGAAGTAGTGGGTACATTACCGTTAGGAGAAATAGGGGTGTCGGCTTTATCCTTTTCTCGCAAAGTACTATCAGCAACCGACTGCTTACTCTGCACCTCGGACGCAGACCATACTTCTTTCTTATTTTTTCCGTATCCTTTTCTAAAAACGCCACCACTATTTACACCCCAATACTTACCATTTGTTGATAATTCAATATAAAGGGTATTGTTATGTTCGTCTTCTATTTGTATAAGATAAATCCCATTTTGCTCACCTAAGCTGTTTTCACCTTGTTTTATCTGCTTGTAATTCTTACATACAAACTCAACAAATTCTTCAACTGTGTCAAATCCTGCACCTCTTATTTGGTCTCCATGTCTCTTTTCAAGATGAATTAGACCATACTTACTATTGCCAAGACTAAGTTTTATAGGAGCAGGTGTAAGCCCACATCCCTTTTTTATTTCACCAAATACGGTTGTACCAGTAGATGTTTTTACAAATGGAGAACCATCTTCGTCTACTTCATCTGAAATTTTTACTTCTTTGGTATCTCCCAAATAACCTTGCCTTTCTGCAAGGCTTTCCAAGTTTCCTTGTCCTCGGTTTCCTCTGCTTTCTGCTTCAGTTCCTCCTTGATTGGCTTCTGCCCCATCGCTACTCTCACTTCGTCCTCCTGTTGTAGAGTTTCCATTGCTTCCTTGTTCCCCTCGTTGGCTTGTTGTAGTACCGCCAACCAGTACATTGTTTCTTTGTTGTCCATTGTAATCTATGTTTAATGTTTCCTTGATAGCCTCAACAAGTGAACGTGGTGTATTGTCTGGCTGCTCAAACAAAGTTTCTTCCTGTGTACCTTGAATAAGGTCGTACATCTTGTTGAACGTACCCTGTATAAATCTCTGATTATCGCCCTTATACATTGTAGCAAGCAACAGCGCAAAGTTACTATATTTCTCTGCTGGAAGATAGCTTTCGCCTGTATTATCATCAATAGCATACTGGCGCTGCCATGCCTCAACAGCCATACGAGCATCCTTGTGATTGGTTGCAGCCATAAACTGAGCATCATGCGAAAGGGCATAATAAGCCATGATAGAGTTTTGAATTTCCTCTACCATGCGTTCACTCTGTGGACTGTCATAATCTCTATAAGTAGTTGCTAGGATAGCCTTTTGCGCCTTGGCTGGTAAAGCATTGAACATTTCTTCGAGTTGCGTGCTGCCACCCTCGAAGATGCTCTGATACATTACGCCTTTAAGGTCATTCTTGGCTTCTGCCGTCAAGTTACCTTTGCTATCAAATGCACTCTTATACTGTGTGGGAGTAATTGAGCCATTGGCGTTCATCCACTTTAGCACATCAACGCCATTGCGGTCTATGAGTTCAGAGAAAGACATATCTTCATCTGTAGTACGTAAAAGAAGACTTGCAAAATTCTTCATCTTATCGCCCAACTTCTTCACTACATTCTTAGGCTTGATGCGTTCTACACCTCCGCTTTCAGTGTCGCTTGCCACGAATTGACCCAGTGCAATGGCATCATCATCGTTCACATCAAGCATATTAACGAGTATAGGTTTCTCCATAGCTCTGACCTTATCAGAATTAAGTCCCAATTCTGCTGCATGGTCTATTAAGTACTGTTTATATTTCTCACCCTGGTCTTTGTATGCTGCCCACATCTCTTTTAAGGCAGCACTTCTGTTATTACCCTGAATAACCTCGCCACGGCTGTTTACCGTTGGCGCACCTGTGTATGCAGTAACAGACGATGTTATTTCCTCGGGACGAATATTTGATGCAATCTTACGTGCTGCCTCCTTACTTGCATCGTCCTTACGCTCCTTTGGCTGAGCCTCGTCAATGAAGTGTAATGGATTACGCTGCCCGTTCTTATGGCTTGGCTGTAATTCATCAGCGTCAATAAGTGCTACATGTCCAGATGGAATATTCTTATCATCGAACTTTACCTGCACATCTTTTCCTTGTACGGCTGCAAGTGGCTCTTGTCTGTTCACCTTATCACCGTTTACACGTCTGTAACCTCTTGCACGTGCATCACTTGCCTTGTCTTCCACAAAATCAGGAACACCGTTCAAAGCTTCACGCTTCTGTCGCTCAGCTTCCTCACGCTCTGTACGCTCCTTATCCTTCTGCTCCTTCCGAAGACGTGCAGCTTCTTCCGCTTTACGGTTCTCCTCTGCATGAATAGCAGCTTGACGCATACTATTGGTTGATGCAATCTTTTTCCAATGTGCAAGAGTATGCTTCGCCTGTTCTATGGCAGCACTGCGTTCTTTCTCCGCTGCAATTTTCTCTGCAATGGTAGTACCACCCTTTGTTTTGATTTTCTCAGCCTTTTTAACGGCAGCCTCCATGTCGGCTACCATATTATCGGCAACTGTCTGCGCCATTGCTTCATCGCCTCCAGTCTGCTCTACAATAGCATCCCATGCTGTTTCAGGTTCTGCCTGTTCATATATAGGCTGTCCTTGCTCGTCCTTAGGAATACGCTCAAAGGCTGATAGGTATTGCTGAGAATTTTCCGCACTTTCTACACGTGATTCACTGATTGTTTCAGCGTTTTGTGGTAAATTTACTACACTTTCGGTTTGTGCTGGTTCGCCCTCAAATTCATTGTTGGACGTCTGCGGTGTTTCCTCCTTTGTCTGAACATCAGGATTGAGTGTATCAAGTTCTTCTGCGCTGAACAGATTAACCTTTTTGCCATTGATTGGCTCTTCTGTGTAAACCTCAAACATTCCGTCTTCGTTTTGGTCTGCCGTGATGCTTCCACGAACAACATTCCCATTCTCATCAGTGAGCGTTACCTCATCATTGAGGCTGTACGTGTTGGAAGACTTGTTTTCTGCTGCCTTTGCTTCCTCACGCTGTTTCAACGACTGACTTAAACGCAACATATTATCGCCATCGCTCATCTCCTGCACCTGCGCCTTGGGCAACATTGTAGGCTGCTGTGAACCGTCTACACTTACCATTACCATATTTGGTATTGGCTGACCTGTCTTTTCATCAACAGCATCGCCTATTACCTGTAATGTATGCTGCGAGTTGTCTTCTCCAATAACTGAATAGGTGTCTCCAACATTGAACTCAAGTGTTCCGTCAATCTTATTTGCTTCCTGCTGTGCATAAGTCTGACGTATGCTTTCCGCTGCATTAGCTTTCTCTTCTTCTGCGTTGGTAGCCTCATCAACAGATAAGATTGCAGTAGGTGCTACCATTTCTGTTTTTCCAGTTTCGGCATCACGTACCATAATACTTTCACTTGATTTAGCATGATCAATGCCTGTTCCGTCATCATTCATCTGTACATAACCACCAACAACATACACCTTTCGGTTATCCACCTTCATAGTGGCAGGATAGATATTGCCATCTTCGTGTGTATGGTTATCAATAGCCATATCGCTTGCCTTAATTGCATCGTCGATGTTGTCCTTAACCTGACTAATCATACCATTGTATGCAGATTTGGCGTTTAGGTAGTCAATTGCAGCTTGCTTCTGTTTATCGTTGAGGTTCTCCTTATTGTCAAGGAAGTCATCAACGCTATAACCTGAGACATCTTCTGTGCCTAATGCTTCGCTTAACTGTTGTTCAGCATACTCATAGCGAGTCTTGATGTCATTCTTCTGTTCATCGCTTGCCTCGTGTCCCTGAATATAAGCATTATCCATAGACTGATGAATGATAGTCTCATCATCTTTTGCTCCAGACTCTTCTAACTCTTTAGCCTTTGCAGATTGGGCAGTGTTGAAGCCTCTGAACTTAATAAGATTACCTGCATAGTTCAACGCTGCTTCCTTCTCTTGCTTCTGGAGGTCGGGATTTTGAATAATACCATTTACAACGTCTGCCATTTTCTCGTTGGTAGCATTGTCTATTTGGTCTCTAAAAGGTTGCCATTTCTCCTGTGTCATTCTGTAAGCAGCAACGGTATCGGCATCCTTAACGCTTTTCTTCGTTCTGTAATAGTCTACTGCGCCAGCAAGTTTCGGAGCTGCTTCCATTGCACCAACAGAGAATAACATACCACCCCAAATGTCTGCCTGTGTACGACCATCAAACAAGTCGCTCATCTTATTGTCGCCAACAAGCATGGAGTTGAGGACGATGTTTGCCTCTTCCTCTGCAACCTCATTGATATATCCATTAACTCCTACACGGTTCATTATTTTGGTTCCCAATTGGGCGTACTGCGAAGTACCAGCACGATTTAACGCTGCTGTAACCTTACTAAGACCGATTTTGTCAAGACCTTTTGCAATAGTTTTACCAATGGGTAAGCCTTCAAGGTGTACACCGAGCTTTTCTGTATAGTATTCAAGTCCCTGTGCTATCTCTCCTTTACGAATAGCTGTACCCCAGTCTTCGCCACCAGCAAAATGGTAATTGCCATGCTCGTCCTGTTCTACATGTCCGAGATGTCTTTGTCCAATATCCGATGCAGTACGTGCTGCACCAGTAGTATTAGCCATAACAACACCTGCTGCAATGTCTCCGAGGGTAGTACCAGTATATTTGATTAACTTCTTTGTCAATGCCTTAGTAGCTACCTTTTCGGCTATCTTTGCTCCAGCCTTAGTTCCTGCTTGTGTCAATCCTGAAAGACCGTCTGTTGCAGCAAACTCTATCATAAACGGAATAGCTTGTGCGGTAATTCCACCTGCACGATACATGAAGCCACGATTGCCCCCATACTTACTTTGCGCCTCTTGGTTCTTGTAAATATTCTCAATCATCGCTTGGTCGGCATCTTTCTGTCGCTGTGTCTTCTTGCCACCATAGTTGAGCATAGTAGAAGTATCAAGCATATCAGTATAACCGAACGTCCAAAAAGATGGGTTCTTGAAAGTATCTGTTACACCACGCCAAAAACCAGCCTCAGCCTTATCACGTTCAGCTTCGAGTGCAACAATACGCTGTTGGTTCTGATTTTTTGCTGCTAATAAGGCTTTCCATTCATTGTCTGCCAAACGTCCATTACTTGTTGCTGAGTTGAAAGTATGAATTGCACCGCCACTACCATGTGGTATATCACGCCAGCTTGGTTTAAGTGCTTCTGCATCAAGTTCTGTTCCTCTTCTACCCAGTTCACGTGCTAAACGTTCTCTTTCAGCGTATGCCTCCTTTAATTCGTGGTCGATTGGGTGTAGTTGTGCTTCTTTAGCGTCATCAATCTGATTTTGTTCAGCATCAGCCTGTGTGCGGTCGCCCTGATAAACATTACCAGCCTCGGTAATGTAGGTAGGTTCTAACTTTCCTGTTTGTGCGTTTAGCTTGCTCTCTCCCTGCATTACACGCTTGTTTGCAGTCATTGTAGGCTTCGTTCCACCTATGCCCAAAGTAACACGTTGTACGTTTAATGGGTTCTTCTGTTGCGCCTTAGCACGCTGCATGGTTGTGTCGAACTGCTGTTTTCTGCGCTGAACTCCTTGCTGAATACCTGCTACGAAGTTCATTGCTTGTGCCTTTTCTGCTGCGGTCATTGGTTTACCACCAGTGGTAGGCTTGCTTGCTGGTCGTGTAGGTTGGCTTACAACAGATGTAGTATGTGGCTTAGGTGGTGCTGCTTGGCGTGGCTGTTGTTTAGCAGGTGCAGGAGGAAGATGCTCTAATGAAAAAGCATGCAACCCTTGCGCCTTAGCATCATTATAATGCGACAATGGTATGTCGTAATCTCCCTTTTTGCTATCACGCATACGAATGGTTGCACCTTTATAGGCATCTGCATACGACTGAATGCCGTACTTATCCATATTCTCTTTTGATACCTGATGTTGCTTACCATCGGATGTTGTAATCGTGTATGTAATCTTATTTGGCATAATCTATTAGTTTAATGGAGGTTTACTTGTTGATTTACTTGATTTTGAGTTCCCCTTTCTACGATAATTACTTACATCAAAGCTACCTGTTACGCCTATCACTCTGCGTACATCACCGTCCATTGTCGGGAAGTCGCCTACATTTGAGGCTACAATTGCAGCAATAGCGTCTTTACTCTTTGCCTTTTCAAGCGCATTAGCAATTTGTATATAGTGCAAATAACTCCTTTTATCTCCAGCCTTATGATAACGCTCCGCTGCCGCCCTTGCTTTCTTTGCCATTGACGGTGCAAGTGAAGTAAGTGCGCCTTTTTTATCAGGAGAATAGGTGTGTACACTCCCATCGTGTAACCTAATTGTCTCTTGTTTGCTACCTTTACCACCTTTCTCGCTACCTGACGAAGAAACACCTCCAGAACCTTTAGCACGAGAAATAGCGATACGTTCAGCCCCTTGTGCCTCTGTTACGCTGTTATGTCTCTTTGCTTCTTGGATTTGTGCGCCTTTCAAACCCTCGTTGGCTCTGTGAGAGCGTTCTGTTTCCTTTTGAGCATCTTTCTTAATTCCTGTAGTTGTTTTAAATTGTTCTGCCTTTTGGTCGTAATTCTTCTGCCACTGTTCATCTTTAATATTATCACGGTCTTTCTTGTACTGGAACTCATCGGCATCTTTTTTTTGGTTGTAAGCGTCAATATCTAACTGGCGCTGCCACTTCCTTTCATTTTCTGCATTCTCGTCATCAGCTTGCTGTGCAGCCATGAGATTTTTAATGTAAGCATTCATTTGTGCATCTCTATCTTCCCTCAATTTATCCCATTTGCTTTTGACCTTATCCGATTGTGAGTTTTCATGCTTGTACATATTCGGAGCATACTGTGTGGTAAAGTATAGGTTTGACAAAGCAGAGATAGTATCGCCAATAGCTGCAAACATCTTCTCACGTTTCTCTTTCTTACGTTCCTTTTCGAGTTCTTCTTGCGTTGGGGGTTGATAAGGGTTAAGCAGCTTATACATGTCTACATACGACATTTTCTTGTTTTTGTCGGCTGGTGGGGGCGTAACCTGCTTTGCCTGTTCAAGAGGAGGGGCAAGCGGTGGAACTATTTTGTTAGCCTCTGCTTTCTCCTTTTCCTGCTGTTGTAAGATGGCAGGTGTGAATTTAGGCTTTGAAGACTCGTATTCTGCACCTGCCTTATTCCAATCCACCAACGGTTTAGCCACAGTCGGCTGCTGTGGCTGCTGTGGTGGTAACGGTGTAGGCTTATTGCCTAATATATCATCTAATGCACTACTCATACTCTAAATTTTAGAAAGGAAGTGAACTTGCTGCACTACTTACGCCTTGTACTGCTTGCCCAATTGCTGCTGCTTTATCTTTTTCTATTTGGTTCAACTCTTGGTTTAGTGCTGCATCACGCTCTCTATACTGTCCTTCGATAGCATCTTTGCGCTTATCTCCATTAACGGCTATAGTTGAAGTAGCTTCAGCAAGAGCCTTATTGTTGGCTTCTTTGGCAGCTGCCGTACTCTCGTCAGTTCCACCCATTACCGCTTGCGATGCTGCTGCTGCCTTATTATTTTTCTTGATACTCTCCTGAGTCATTGTAAGAATCTTCTGCGCATCAGCACGCTGTGTTGAGTCCTCATTATATCGCCTATCGTACCAATCTTGATTTTCTCTTTTCTGCGCCTCTACATTGGCTTTCATCTTATTCATAGCCATTGTAGCTGAGATACCACCAAATATGCTACCTGCTGCTCCAACTGCTGCTCCTATCATTCCCATAATTATAATGCTTATTAAAAGTTATACTATACGGTGCGAAAATAAGTAATTATCTTTGCACCACAGGTTTAACTTTTAATCATGACGAAGATATGAGTGCAGAAAAAAGAAAAGTAGGACGACCAGCAGGAACACCTAAGACTGGTGGGCGTGTTGCAGGTACTCCTAACAAAGTTTCTTCAAAGGTTAGGAATATACTTGCAGAAATTACAGACGATTACTATAGTTCAGAGCAATTCAAGAAAGATTTAAGAGACTTAGAGCCAAAGGATAGAGTTCAAGCAATGGAGAAGTTTACAAGTTATGTAGCACCGAAATTACAATCTACCACACTTGATGTTGCAACAGAAACTAAGAAGACCATTGAGGACAGGCTCATCGCATTGTCTGGTGGCAAGTGATTTCTACAAACATCTACTGTAGATATTTGTTGTTAGTCCATTTTTAATGAATTGTTTGTTGTAAAAGTGAGTAAGGAGTGTCCGTGAGGATGCTCCTTTTTTGTCTCTGATAGGGGAAAACACAAAGTAAATAAAAGTTAATTTATTTCTTCCGAAGAAATGCGGTTTAAGTGTACTTTCTTCCGAAGAAATGCAGTTTAAGTGTACTTTCTTCCGAAGAAATGCAGTTTAAGAGTGCATTTCTTACCAAAAAGTGCATAAAGTAAAGTAAAGTAAATAAAATATATCTACATCAACGCGCGCACGTGCGTACGCGAGAGCTATTCTTTTATTTGTTAATGAATATAAAAAGAAAAACCTACAAAAGAAAGCTCATTTGTAGGTTTGAAAGATTAAAAGCCTTTGCCTTTCATTCGCTCGTAAACTGCTGTTTGTTTTTTGTCGTTGTTTTCGATTTTGAATAAAACCATTGAGCGAAGTGGAATGTCGTCAGGTAGTAGTGATGCCAGCTTCTCGATAACTTCATCAACATTGTTGAAGCCAACGTCTGTCAGTTCTGCTACCTTGCGCCCTTGGAAGAATGCTGTGCCATGAACCTGATAACGATACGAGAGTTTGAAACGTTCCTCTTTCGGCTTTTGTTCTCGCTGTGATGGTTTATCTGAGAAGAAAATAAAATCAATTACTTTCTCGTTGAGTTCCCATGTTGGAGAGAAGTCTATCTTGATATAGCCTCGTGTTACCTTGTGTCCGCTGCTATGGTTCATAGCAAATGCCACCTCGCCAATAGTAGCCTTGCAATCGTTTTGCGCCACTGTTCCCCATGTGTGTCTGAAAGTGTAAACAGAATAATCGTGCTGCTTATCTATGCCCATAGCCTCACATAGATGCCGAATACCTATGTTTACGTTGGCACTAAAGCTGTCAGAAGTTGTATGGCGTTTAGCAAAGTTGAATAGATGCACGTCAGCCTCATCGGTGTTCTTGTATTTGTCTAACAAAGGAAGTAGGATAGGAGGGACACGCATTTCCATATATGCGCCATCGGCACGAAACTTTTTTGTCTTGGCACGTTGGTAATGGATGATGCCGTCATAGTAGTCTGTTTTCTTCATCTGAAACAAATCAACCGTGTTGATACCTGCAAGACAAAGCACCATCATTGCCACATCTCTGCCTATCTCTGTGGTAGGGTGCGCCATCTTACTTTCAGGAAGTGGAAAGAAAAAGAACTCCCTGCACGCTTCGGGAGTGATTGCCAATTTCTCTGGACGGTCAGCCTTTGGAATTTCCACCTTCACCCACGGATTTGTCTTTATCTTGATGATGCCGTTGTCGTAATCGTTGAACTCTACCTGTGCAGCTTTGAATATCTGCCTGATGCAAATAGGGTACATTTCCTTGGCACGCTTTGTCGTTTCAAGACTTTTAATCCATCTGTTTACAAACATCGAGGTCAGATGCGAGAACTTGACATGGTTTGTCCCTGCAAATCTCTCGAGGTGCTGTAAGGCAAGTTCATAGTTGCGAGCGTTGCGCTGCTGCCCTCTGTCTATCATTCGGTCTATGTGCTTTCTGGCATATTTCGAAAAATCTATATCATCATCGCCACTCACAAGAAAGTCGGACACTTCTTTTGCGTTCCAGTTCCTAATGTCCTTTTTGTTGAGACGCTCCATGTAGTCAATGATAACAGGAGAGAGCAGACCAACCACGTATGGGTCTTTAACTTCTTTGGTTTTCGTGATGCCCTTATCGTTTACCATCTTGTCAGTTTTGATATAGGCGAGTTCCCTATGATGTGTTACCCTGATATAAACAGGATAAAAACCATCGCTACGTTTACTCCTTACGCATATTTTCAGTGTTGCCATAATTCATCCGTGTTCCAATTGTTAGTGATAAAAATATCTAAACTTGTTATAACTTACAGATTTGCAGTTGTAAACACGCTGTAAACAGTGTATTCCAAAATAGTAAACTTACTGTAAACATTTACGCTCATTCTGCCCAAATAGTGTGTATAAACACACGCTGTTTTATGAAAAGAATTAGGCGGAAAACCTCCGTAAATACGTGGTACTCCGCCTAAACAATTGATATTTAGGAGTTTTCTAACATTCTTCCACAGCAGCTTGCGCCGCTGCTAACCTTGCTATAGGTACACGGAAAGGAGAACAACTAACATAATTTAAACCTACATGATGGCAAAACTTGACAGATGAAGGCTCGCCCCCATGCTCTCCACAAATGCCACACTTAAGATTTTTACGAGTAGCCCTACCTTTATTAACTGCTATTTTAATAAGCTGCCCTACTCCATCTTGATCTAATACTTGGAATGGGTCTACATCAAGTATCTTCTTTTCCAAATAACTTGGTAAGAAACTTGCTATATCATCACGACTATATCCAAAGGTCATCTGTGTAAGGTCATTGGTTCCAAAACTAAAATATTGTGCTTTTTTAGCAATAAGGTCAGCAGTAAGAGCTGCACGAGGGATCTCTATCATTGTACCTACTTTAAACTCTATCTCCAAACCTTCTTTCTCAAACAATTTCTTAGCTGTTTTTCTAATAATAGCCTCCTGAATATCAAGCTCATTAACAATACCTACAAGTGGTACCATTATCTCAGGCATAGGGTTAAAGCCTTCTTTTTTTAGTTGTATAGCAGCTCCAAGTATAGCCTTTGTCTGCATAGCAGTAATCTCAGGGAAAGTATTACCTAAACGACAACCACGAAGACCAAGCATAGGATTAGCTTCTGAAAGAGAATTCACACGATCCTGAATAAACTTAACACTAACACCCATCTCATCAGCCATAGCCTGCTGCCCTTCTAAAGTATGAGGAACAAACTCATGCAAAGGTGGATCTAAAAGACGAATATTTACAGGCATACCATCCATACATTTCAATATGCCGTAAAAGTCTTGCTTTTGATAAGGCAACAACTTATCTAATGCTCTTTCACGTTCCTCTGTACTATTAGCAAGTATCATCTCTCGCATTGCTTTTATCTTCTCGTTCTCAAAAAACATATGTTCTGTTCTGCAAAGACCTATTCCCACTGCTCCGAAATTACTTGCTACCTCAGCATCATGTGGCGTATCTGCATTAGTACGAACAACAAGCTTAGTATACTTACTACAAAGATCCATTAATTCTGCAAAATCGCCTGTTACCTCAGCAGGTTTTGTTTTTACCTCTCCAAAATAAACTTCACCTGTAGAACCATTCAAAGAAATATAGTCCCCTTCACGCAAAACTGTTCCGTCAATGTCTATAGTACGCTTCTTATAGTCTATAATAATAGCACCTGCTCCACTAACACAACACTTACCCATGCCACGAGCAACAACAGCTGCATGTGAAGTCATACCTCCACGAGCAGTTAAAATACCTTCGGCGGCCGACATACCTGCTAAATCTTCAGGTGATGTCTCTATACGTACCATAATAACCTGATGCCCATCATCATGCCACCTAGTAGCATCATCGGCAAAGAACACTATCTGCCCACATGCTGCTCCGGGAGATGCTGGCAAACCGCGAGTTAACACTTTTGCTTGTGTTAATGCTTCTTTATCAAAAACAGGATGAAGAAGCTCATCAAGCTTATTAGCCTCACAACGTTTCAATGCTGTCTTTTCGTCTATCTCACCTTCATGCAATAAGTCCATAGCTATCTTTACCATGGCTGTACCTGTACGCTTACCATTACGTGTTTGAAGAAACCACAACTTACCATCTTGCACTGTAAATTCCATATCCTGCATATCATGATAATGCTTTTCTAACTTATCTTGGATAGCATTTAGCTGCTCAAACACTTCAGGCATACATTCTTCCATAGAAGGATATTTTGTAAAACGAACCTCTTCATCAATATCTTGTTGCTTAGCCCAACGCAAAGATCCTTCCTTTGTAATTTGCTGCGGAGTACGAATACCTGCCACTACGTCCTCACCTTGTGCATTAACAAGATACTCACCATTAAAAATATTTTCACCACTGCCTGCATCACGAGAGAAGCATACGCCAGTAGCAGAAGTGTCTCCCATATTACCAAAAACCATAGCCTGAACATTAACTGCTGTTCCCCATTCCTGAGGAATACCTTCCATCTTACGATAGAGAATGGCACGATCGTTCATCCAAGAATCAAATACAGAACAGATAGCACCCCAAAGCTGCTCCATAGGATCAGTAGGGAAATCTTTTCCAGTCTGCTTCTTTATAGCTTCTTTAAAAAGTTTTACAAGCAATTTTAGCTCTTCTACATTCATCTCGTTATCGAGCTTTATACCACGTTTTGCCTTTACATCCTGAATAATTGCTTCAAATGGGTCTATATCTTCCTTGTTTTCTGGCTTCATTCCTAAAACAACGTCACCATACATTTGCACAAAACGACGATAACTATCAAAAGCAAAACGTTCATTGCCTGTTTTTTCTGCTAATCCTACAACTACTGTGTCATTCAACCCAAGATTTAATATAGTATCCATCATGCCAGGCATCGAAGCACGAGCTCCAGAGCGCACACTAACTAATAAAGGATTAGTTGGGTCTCCAAACTTCGAGTTCATCAAGGTTTCGATATGCTTTACACTATCTTCTACTTCTTTTTTTAGCAAAAGAACCACTTGCTCTTTACCTACTTCATAATATTCATTGCATACATCAGTAGTAATAGTGAAACCCGGGGGTACAGGAACGCCGATAAGATTCATCTCTGCAAGGTTAGCACCTTTACCTCCAAGAAGATTTCTCATATCCGCCTTACCTTCAGCTTTACCATTGCCGAAGGTATAAACTCTTTTTTCGCTCATAATTAATTGTTTTTATATATTTGTTTATTTTAGTCATTATTTAGTGCAAATATACACAATGTGAAAAATATGTGCAAGTTTTCACTCAACTTTTGTAATGTTCAAATAGCATTTTATATATGTTTTCGTACACAGTAAGTTTGTAAAACAACAGAAGTGGGAAAATAAACAGAAAAAACTGTACCTTTGCAAAAAAATAAGAACAAGAGAATATGACCAGAAAGAGAAAACCTCTACCTTTGTTAGAAAATGTAACTATAGAAGCTGTAGCTGCTGAAGGGAAATGTATAGCACACGTTAAAGATATGGTAGTGTTTGTTCCATTTGTAGTACCGGGTGATATTGTGAACCTACAAGTATATAAAAAACGCCACAAATACTATGAGGCTACAGTAACAAAATTCATAAAAAAAAGCGATGTACGTATAGATCCACTATGTAATCATTTTGGTATTTGTGGAGGATGTAAGTGGCAAAACCTTCCTTATAAAGAGCAACTAAAAGCAAAAGAGCAACAGGTTTTCGATCAATTAACACGCATAGGCAAAGTTTCTCTTCCTGAAATAAATCCTATAATGGGATCTATTCACACTGAAAATTACCGCAACAAATTAGAATTCGGTTGTGCTAATAAACGATGGTACACTACCGAAGAACTAAAAGACATACCAAACGGAATAGGATTAACAGAAGGTGCTATTGGTTTTCATATTACAGGTGCTTTCGACAAGATATACCCTATAAAAAAATGCTGGTTGATGGATAATCTTCAAAATGACATTAGAAACTCCATTTACAACTATGCTCTAAAAAACAAATTTACCTTTTATGACACACGTGAGCAACATGGCCTATTACGCAGTATCATGATACGCAATTCTAACACAGGCGAATGGATGGTATTAATACAGTTTCATTACGATAATGATAATGATGAAGAACGTTCTTTAGGATTAATGAAACACATTGCCAACAATTTTCCACAAATTAGCTCATTGCTATATGTTAACAACCAAAAAGGTAATGACACTTTTAACGACCTTGATCTTATTTTATACAAAGGGAAAGACCATATCTTTGAAACAATGGAAGAGCTTAATTTTAAAGTTGGCCCTAAAAGTTTCTATCAAACCAACACAGAACAAGCTTACCATCTTTATGATGTAACTCGCCGTTTTGCTAATCTAACTGGCAAAGAGTTAGTATATGACTTATATACAGGAACTGGAACTATAGCCAACTTTATTGCAAAAAAAGCAAAGAAAGTAATAGGCATCGAGTATGTTCCTGAAGCGATAGAAGATGCTAAAGTAAATTCAAAAATCAACAATATTGAAAACACTTTATTCTATGCTGGAGATATGAAAAACATTCTTACTGATAGATTTGTAAAAGAACATGGTCGTCCAGATGTTATTATTACCGATCCTCCACGTGCAGGTATGCATCCCGATGTTATCAATGTGATATTACAAGCACGACCCAAACGCATTGTTTATGTGAGTTGTAACCCCGCTACACAAGCACGAGACTTATCATTACTTAATACAAGCTATAAGATTATTGCTGTACAACCTGTAGATATGTTTCCTCATACACCACATGTAGAAAACGTTGTTCTCTTAGAAGAAAGATTAACATAGCCACAAATAATACTTGTTTTGAACAAAAATATTTGTATAAATTTGAATATTACTATTTTTTGAAAATAAAAAAGAGAAGCTCC
Source organism: Prevotella amnii DSM 23384 = JCM 14753 (assembly GCF_000378745.1). Classification (GTDB taxonomy): domain Bacteria; phylum Bacteroidota; class Bacteroidia; order Bacteroidales; family Bacteroidaceae; genus Prevotella; species Prevotella amnii. Next base: position 98,657 of record NZ_KB905267.1, on the reverse strand, counting down.
CTTTACAGGAACTTCTCTTTTATATATAAACATAATGTTGTACACCTTACTTACGTGCTCTCAACTCTTCAAGACTAACTTTAAGCATACTAATTTTTTCTTCTGAATCACTTTCCTTTTTACGCTCACGCTCAATAACTGAGGCTGGAGCATTAGCAACAAAGTTCTCATTTGATAACTTCTTACGAATACCTACAAGGAAACTTTCCAAATGCTTAAGTTCTTTTTCTTGCTTTTCTATCTCTACTTCAACATCTATCAAATCGCCCAATGGTACAGCAAAAGAATCTGTACCTACCATAAAGACCGAAGCATCTGCACTCTTCTCTGTAGAAACTCTAATATTCTTTACATTTGCCATCTTAGAAATAATAGTGTTATAATGTTCGAAAGGATTTTGATTTATTGTTTCCAAATCTAATCCTACCTTTGAAGCAATATTCTTTTGATTACGAACCATTCTCACACCACTAATAATTTGCTTCACCTTTTCTATATCCTCTTCTATTTTTGCATCCTCTTGCTTTGGAGTATCAATATTAAGCTCTACACTCATAATACTCTCACCAGCTTTGCGCTCATAAAGATGATGCCATAACTCTTCCGTAATAAATGGCATAAAAGGATGAAGCATCTTTAAAAGAGTATCAAAAAAGCTCAAAGTAGCTTCGTAAGTAGACTTATCTATAGGACAACCATACTCTGGCTTAATCATTTCTAAATACCAACTAGAAAACTCGTCCCAAAACAATTTATAAATAGTCATCAACGCATCAGAGATACGATAACTCTTAAATTGTTGTTGCATATCTGCATTTACTGCTTTCAGCTTGGCATTAAACCAACGTACTGCTATCTTACATGATTCTGGTTGTGCCAAATTATCTACCTGCCATCCTTTAACAAGACGGAAAGCGTTCCAAATCTTATTATTAAAATTACGTCCTTGCTCGCAAAGAGCCTCATCAAATAGTATATCATTACCTGCTGGGGCTGATAACATCATTCCCATACGCACACCATCTGCACCAAATTTATCAATAAGCTCCAAAGGATCAGGCGAATTTCCTAAACTCTTACTCATCTTCCTACCCTTCTTATCACGCACAATACCTGTAAAATAAACATGCTTAAATGGGAACTTACCACGATATTCGTAACCAGCCATTATCATTCGAGCTACCCAAAAAAAGATAATATCTGGTCCTGTTACCAGATCACTGGTAGGATAATAATAACTAATCTCATCATTGTTTGGATTGTTAATACCATCAAAAACAGATATAGGCCATAACCAAGAAGAAAACCATGTATCCAAACAATCGCTCTCCTGCTCTAAATCAGATGCACTTATAGCATTATTCAGTTTCTTTGCTTCAGATAAAGCTTCAGAATCATTCTCTGCTACTACCATGGCAGGTTTACCATCAGCAGATTTAAAATAATAAGCAGGAATACGATGTCCCCACCATAACTGTCTGCTAATACACCAATCCTTAATATTCTCTAACCAATGACGATAAGTCTTTTTATATTTTTTAGGATAAAATTCTATATCATCATCCATTACAGGAGCAAGTGCTATATCTGCAAAATGCTGCATTTTTAAAAACCATTGTGTAGATAGTTTAGGTTCAATAGGCACATTTGTACGCTCAGAATACCCCACTTTATTATCATAGTCTTCTACACATTCCATTAAACCTGCAGATTCCAAATCTTTTGCTATCTGCTTACGCACCTCCATACGATCCTTACCTACATACAAGCCTGCCGATTCGGATATTGTTCCATCGTCATTGAAAATATCTATTGTTTCCAATCCATACTTTAATCCAAGAGCATGATCGTTTACATCGTGAGCAGGAGTAACTTTCAAACACCCTGTACCAAACTCAATGTCTACATATTCGTCCTCTATCACAGGAATAACACGTCCCACTAAAGGTACTATAACATGTAATCCTTTTAACCAAGTGTTCTTTTCATCTATAGGATTAATACACATTGCAGAATCGCCCATTATTGTTTCTGGACGTGTTGTTGCTACTACTGCATAATAACCTTTATCATCTTTATGTATTACATTTCCATCTTTCTTACGAATTACCTTTAACTGATCGTCTGTAGAAATATAATACTTTAAATGATATAATTTAGAATGCTCCTCTTTATATATAACCTCTTCATCTGAAAGAGCTGTCTTAGCCTTGGGATCCCAATTAACCATACGCACACCACGATATATAAGACCTTTCTTATAAAGATCGCAAAACACCTTTATAACGCCCTTACTACGCACATCGTCCATTGTAAAAGCTGTACGATCCCAATCACATGAACAGCCCAATTTGCGAAGCTGTTTTAAAATAATACCTCCATGCTCATTAGTCCAATCCCAAGCATACCTCAAAAATTCATCACGTGTGATATCTGCTTTTTGTATTCCTTGCTGTGCAAGACGATTAACAACCTTTGCCTCTGTTGCTATACTAGCATGATCAGTACCTGGAACCCAACAAGCATTTTTCCCTTCCATACGAGCACGACGCACAAGAATATCTTGAATCGTATTATTAAGCATATGCCCCATATGTAAGACACCTGTTACATTTGGTGGAGGGATTACTATTGTATAAGGCTCTCTGCCATCAGGCTTAGAGCAGAAAAGCTTATTATCCAACCAATATTGGTACCATTTCGACTCCACTACCAGTGGATCATACTTGCTTGCTAATTCCATTATACTATATTATTAATCTTTATTATCATTTAAAAACGAGACAAAATTACAAAAAAATCATCTAAAAGATATATCTTTGCACTATATATATGATGAAAGCGAAATCTTTTAACGTTTATCATCACTAACTTTTTAACATAGGATAAATTGCATACTAAAAAAGAAAAATTATTGGCTTTTGCTCGCTTGTTAGATATACAAGAACGTTTACGCAAAGAATGCCCTTGGGATAGAAAACAAACTTATGAAAGTTTGCGTCCCAACACCATAGAAGAAGCCTTTGAGCTCGCCGACGCCTTGATAAATAATGATAAAAAAAACATTTGTAAGGAGTTAGGGGACATCATTGAACATGTTATTTTTTATGCTATATTAGGTCAGGAAGATAACGACTTTGATATAGCAGATATTTGCAATGCACAATCGGATAAACTTATGTTTCGCCATGATTTTATAGACTGGACAGGATGGACAATAAATAATCCTAACATGACTATATCCCAAAATGGGCAAGTTATATATAAAGATGAAAAAAACAAAAATAAGAAATCTCTCATAAAAAACAATCTACAACCTACCACCGAGGTAGAAGTAGAAAGCACATGGGAACAACGCAAACAACAAGAACGCGATGGAAATATTTCTGTTTTATCTGGAGTTCCATCATCACTGCCCAGTATTATAAAGGCATATCGCATACAAGATAAAGCACGCAATGTAGGATTTGACTGGGAAAAACGTGAAGATGTTTGGACAAAAGTACAAGAGGAATTAGAAGAACTAAAAATAGAACTTGATAAAAATAACAACGAAAATGCTACTAAAGAGTTTGGTGATTTTATCTTCTCGCTTATAAACGCTGCTCGTCTTTATAATATAAATCCAGACAACGCTTTAGAATTTACTAATAAAAAGTTTATTCAACGTTTTAATTACATAGAAGAACAATGTAAAAAGCAAGGCAAAAATATAAAAGACTTAACTCTCTCAGATATGAATAAACTATGGAATGAAGCAAAGAATATAAGAAAAATATAATAATCCTATCTGTAAAATAATATAATTATGAAGAAATTAACTACTCTCTTACTAAGTATTATTACTATATCTATATTTATAGGATGCAATAATAAAAAACAACAGAAGACGCTAACACGATCAACAGAAACTTTAGAAAGTAATGCCGCTAAAGATAGTACTATATACGGAACAATGATTGATGGTGGTATGAACTCACTAACACTGCTTACTGATAAAGGAGATACTGTAGAATACCTCATAAACCCAAATGATACAACTGAAGTTGTAAAGGGTGGAAAGCTAAATGGCGACCGCTTTGCTATAATAAGCTATACAGAATATGGCGACCGCTTTATACGTAGCGCAATAAATATAACCTCTCTTTTAGGTTGTTGGACAAGCCTTGATAAAAACTTTGAAATAAAAGAGGGAGGTACTGTAATATCAAACATACAATCAGAAACCACACCTTGGACTTCTTGGAAAATATTTAATGGTAAACTTATTCTATCAAAAGATACGTTTGAAATATCCCAATTAGAACCTTATACACTTTCTTTAGAAAACGCAAATGGGATATTTGTTTATAAGCGTAGTAAATAATAATGGAAAATTTTAAAATACACATCTTAGGATGTGGTAGTGCTCTACCTACCATTAAGCACGCTTCATCATCACAAGTAATAGAGCTACGCAATAAACTCTTCATGATTGATTGTGGCGAAGGCACACAAACACAATTACGTAAACACCATATTCCATTCTCACGCATACAAGCAATATTCATATCTCATCTACATGGCGACCACTGTTTTGGTATACCTGGCATAATTTCTACTTTTGGGCTAACTGGAAGAACTGCACCATTACATATATATGCACCTGCTAATTATGAAGCCATACTACAACAGACCATATCTTTTTTTTGTCAAAATATAGAATTTAAGATAATCTTCCATTCTCTTAATACTAATATACAGAAAGTTATATTTGAAGACAGAAGCCTTACTATAGAAACAATTCCTTTACAACATCGCATAGAATGTTGTGGTTTTCTTTTTAGAGAAAAACCTACAAAGCCACATATTATACGAGAGATGATAGACTTTTATAATATACCAATAAGTCAAATTAACAATATAAAGGCTGGAGCCGATTGGGTAACGCCTGATGGAAAAATTATTCCCAACAAAAAACTTACCTATGCACCTGATACCGCTCGTAGCTATGCTTATTGCTCTGATACTAAATTTATCCCGCATCTATATAAAATTGTTAAAAATGTTAGTACTCTTTACCATGAAAGTACTTATACAGAAGAGCACGCAGACAAAGCTAAAATATATTTACACAGTACAGCAAAACAAGCTGCTATAGTAGCTAGCAAGGCTAATGTTGGAAAACTCATTTTAGGGCATTACTCTGCAAGATACGACTCTGAAGCAACAATATTAAAAGAAGCACGCGAAATTTTTACAGAAAGTTATCTCTCTAATGAAGGCGATATTTTCAATATATAAAACTTATACTTTAATTATAAATACAAACAATTTATACTAAAATAAGACTTATACAAAATCTTTCCACACGAGAAAAAACAAACAATTAATGTATAATAAAACTAACTCACATGATATCTATAAAAAATAATTCTATTCCAACTATTTTTAAAAATACAATAAAACACTTTTCTTTTATTTTCCTTCTAACTTTTAGTACAATAACAGCTATAGCAATTCCACATAAACGTGAATTTCGAGGAGCATGGATACAGTGCGTAAATGGTCAATTTCAAGGATTACCTACTGAAAAAATACAAAAAACTTTAATTTATCAACTTAATGAATTACAAAAAGATGGAGTAAATGCTATTATCTTTCAGGTTCGACCAGAGTGTGATGCTCTCTACAATAGCCCTTTTGAGCCATGGAGTAGATACCTAACAGGGAAACAAGGTGTTCCACCTTCTCCCTATTGGGATCCTTTACAATGGATGATAGAAGAATGCCATCGACGCGGAATGGAGCTTCATGCATGGATAAATCCCTATCGCGCAAAGACTAAAGGTACCAACAAACTTGCCTATAATCATATTGCAATAAAAAGCCCTGAACATGTTTTTGCCTATGATGGGCAATACATTCTTAATCCTGGTATTCCTTCTAATAGAGATTATATATGTAAAATAGTAAATGATATTGTAACTCGTTATGACATCGATGGACTGCATATTGATGACTACTTCTATCCTTATCCTGTTAAAGGACAAAAAATTCCTGATTGGCGAGAATATCAACAATTTGGAAAAGGATTTACAAATATTGGAGATTGGCGCAGAAATAACGTAAACCTTTTTATCAAACAGTTATCCAATACAATTCATACAGCTAAACCTTGGGTAAAGTTTGGTGTATCTCCTTTTGGCATTTACCGCAATGCGCGTACTACTTCAAATGGTAGCAAGACACGCGGATTACAAAATTACGATGACCTTTACGCAGATGTTATCAAATGGATAAATGAAGGATGGGTAGATTATTGCGTTCCACAGATTTACTGGCAAATAGGCCATCCTACAGCCGATTACAAAGAGCTTGTCAAATGGTGGAATAACTATGCTGTTAACAGACCTCTATATATAGGAGAAGATATAGAACGTACTGTAAAATATGCTGATCCTAAAAATCCACTATCACACCAACAACCTGCAAAATGGCTATTGAAGGATCAAGCAAAAAACGTCAAAGGAACAGTATTATGGTATGCTAAAATGGCTGTTGACAATCCTGGAAACTATGGATTAAAACTACGTTATGACTATTGGAGTACACCAGCTTTACAACCTTTAATGCCTTTCATAGACAATAAAGCACCTCGCAAACCTAAAAAAATAAAAATAACACACATTGACAATGAATATTATATCTCATGGAAAGCCCCTAAAGGTAAAGGCTGGAAAGATAAAGCTAATAAATATGTTATATATTGTTTCGATAAAAATGAAACTATTAATCTTGAAGATCCTTCGCACATATTAGCTATCACTTATAATACAACCTACAAGCTACCTACTCTAAAAAGCAACCCAAAGAAAGTTATTATAATAACAGCACTGGATCGTATGGAAAATGAAAGTGTAGGAAAGAAAAAGAAAATAACTTTACGATATTAATAAACTTTATAATAAAAGTTGCTCTCTAAAAATAATTACTCTCTATATATAAGCTTACTTATTTTATTATAAACAAGAAAAACAAAAATAAGCTCACTTCTAATAGTGAGCTTATTTTATCTTTAATAAATATTTTTTATTCATTATCTTCATCATCTTCATCATCTTCAGTACCAGACTTGCTTGAAAAAGCAATGTCAGGAATAGGAAGAGAACGTTCAATAACTGCATGATAAGAAATAGTACTTTCACTACGCGATAACCCTAAAGGCTGTAACTTATCATGAATAATAGCCATAAGATGACTATTATTATAAGCATAAATCTTTAAAAACAAATCATATTCTCCTGTAGTATAATGACATTCTACCACTTCTGGTATTTCTTCCAATTTCTTTACAACATCTTCAAAGTTCTCAGGGTTCTTTAAATTTAATCCTATAAAAGCGCAAGTTTCATAACCTACCTTCTCAGGCTCAATTAAAAACTGAGAACCACGAATTACTCCTAAATTTGCTAATTTCTGAATACGCTGATGAATAGCAGCTCCACTAACATTACACTCACGAGCTACTTCCAAAAAAGGAATACGAGCAGCTCCACTAACATTACACTCACGAGCTACTTCCAAAAAAGGAATACGAGCATCTCCACTAATAAGACGAAGAATTTTTTTATCCAGCTGATCTAAACTTCTATGTGCCATTTTATAATATTTTTGTGCAAATTTATAAACTAAAATTTATTTATCCAAATTTATAAAGATATTTATAATAAATTAAAAATTAAGCCCCATATAAAAACTTATTTTTTATCGGTATTTGCAGAATAAAAAACATTTAAAGCATTACATTCACGCAACATTTGCTTTAAATCGATAATAACTCCCATGTTTATATTTTTATCTGCCTTAATATTCACCGTCATCTTCTTTCGTTGCTCAGCCGACATTGATTGATATTCTTGTTGCAAATAGCTCTTTATCTCTGATAAAGACAAAAGTTTATCATTAAGCTGAATTTTATCTTCTTTACTTATTATATTCCCCCTTTCATCAACAGGTTTGCCTATATATATATAATCTACTGTGGACTTTTTTTCCATCCTAACTAAATTTCTTCCTGCAGGCTCTTGGTATTTTACCTTTATATTAGCCTTTCTAATATGAGTTACTAACATGAAGAAAAATAAAATAGAAAATATCAAATCTGGTAATGAAGCTGTATTAAGCTCTGGAATATTATGATTATTATGTCTATAAATGCCCATTATTCTAACCTCTTTGCCATTGCCACATCATTTAAAACATATACTTCAGATACACGTATAGGAACCTGCTCATCAATAACCTTCTGCTCATCTTTATCGCATAACGCATAAACTCGCCCAAACTGTGATAATCCTTTCTTATCACGAATAGTGTTATATGCAAAAAGAATAGCATTCTGCACTTGAAAGTATTCATCATAAGTCGCATCACGTTCTGTCTTCAATTGTATAACATGTTGTGTACCATTATACTTAATAAAATTAAGCACAAGTTTTCTTAACGATATTATATTAACACTCTTACTATCAACCTTGATAACTCCATCTTTCTTTACCTGTATTTGCATCACATGATTAGCATTTACAGCTGTAATCTTTTCTTGATGCTGTTTTTTCTGCATAGGTGGCAAACTTCTATATATACCCTTATTAGAGTCCATAGAAGTTGTTACAAGGAAAAAGATCAGTAACATGAATGAAATGTCTGCTGTTGAAGAGGTATTAAGACCTGGAACATTTTTCTTCTCTTTCTTGAAAAATCTCATTTTTACACCTTTCTTCTTGATCTACGATAACGTGTAGCACCAAAAATTACAGCTCCTACAGATACTAAAAGCATTACCAAAATAGTATTTACAAACATATCAGCTGCCTGCAACCAAAACTTATCTGTAAACATTTCACCATTTATTTGCATAGAAGTAGTAGTTCCAAATAAGAAAGTTAAAAGTAACACTACAAGCATACCTACAATAACTAAAATTGTAATCTTTCGCTTAGGAATACCATTTACTACCTTACCCTCTATTTTTACGCTCCGTATAGAGTTGTAAAGAGAATATAACATTATAATCAATGCAAATACTATTAATATATACATCCATACTAAAACACCATCTGTCAATAACGATGCCTTGAATGAAGCATCATCAACAAAAGGTGTATCATAACCTAACAAATAAAAACCCATAAAAACAAGTACCGTTATACCTAAAATAATATAAAGCACTCGCTGAGATATCCTCTCTACTAATTTGTTTTTTGATACCCTATTTATCATTTTGTTTTATACTCCATAATTGCATCTAACAAGGTTATTACAGATTCTTCCATCTGTGATGTAAGATGCTCTATCTTTGACAAAATATAATTATAGAAAACCATTAGCAATAAAGCTACTATAATACCAAAAATAGTAGTTATCAACGCTACTTTCATACCTGAAGCAACTATTGTAGGACTAATATCTCCTATCTGCTGAATTTGGTCAAAGGCCATTACCATACCTATTACAGTACCTAAAAAGCCTAAAGAAGGACCCATGGCTATAAATAATGTTATCCACGAACAGCCTTTTTCTAAATTAGCACTTTGCACACTACCATAAGACGTTACACTACGCTCAATATTCTCTATTGAATCATTAATACGCAGCAAGCCTTGATAGCAAATAGAAGCTACTGGACCCTTTGTGTTTCTACTCAAATCCTTAGCCCCATCAATATCGCCAGACTCTATTTTTTTGCTAATGTCTATCATAAATTTCTTAGCGTCAATCTCTGATAAACTAAGATATATAATGCGCTCAATGCAAAAAGCTAAACCTAAAACTAAAGCTATAGCTACTAAAGACATAAAACCTGCATTACCTTCTATAAACTTTGTTTTAAGCTCTTGATGATAGCTATTACTTTGCTCTTTATCTGAAACCTTTGTACCTGGAACTGTTTTATCTATTACCGTAGCATCTAAAGACTTGTCAGATAACGTTTCGCCAACCGCTGCTGTTTTTATAGCATTTGACCTTTTCTCTTGTGCATATACCACTGTGAAAGTGGTAAACAACATTAGGCTCACTATTAAAAAGCGAATAAAATTACTTTTCATTTTAAAAACAATTTTAATATTTGCGGAAATATATGTTGAAATACAACATAAGACAACCTTTGTATCATTAGCTTTTATATGTTTTTGCCTTTTCACATAGCAAAGTTGTAACCGCAGGGAAATATTTAAAACCTACTCTAAAATATAACCATAAGAAACACACTCTTTGCATTTCTTGGGTTCAAAGATACTAAGAAAAGGGACACACACCAAATAATAGACGTTAAATATGTTTGAAAACGTAATTGTAGAATAAATCTTTAAAAGAACCACTTACCTCTTATAACTAAAATGATTTATACACATTAATATATATATCATAATTTTAGCCTAAACAAACTTAGGCTGATAACTATTTTATATAAAATAAGAACAAAAAAAAAAGAGGTTAGAAACATATCCTAACCTCTTTTATCTCTTAGCAAATATCTTACTTACGAAGACCTAAAGCTTTTACAATAGCACGGTAACGCTCAATGTCTATCTTATACAAATAATTCAAAAGAGCACGACGCTTACCTACTAAACGAGTTATAGAACGAGTAGTAACGTGATCTTTACGGTTTTTCTTAACATGCTCTGTTAAGTTTTTAATACGATAAGAGAAAAGAGCGATTTGGCTTTCTGCTGAACCAGTATCTGTTACTTTTTGTGCTTTACCATACTGTTCAAAGATTTCTTGCTTTTTTTCTTTGTTTAAATACATTGTCTTAAAATGGATTAATTGTTTGTTGCAATTACATTTTTCTATTGCGTTACCGTCATTAATCACAGCGGGGTACAATATCAAATGCATCGGATTTTCCGAAAAAGCGATGCAAAGGTACAACTTTTTATGCATATAGCAAACGTTTCCAACTTTTTATTTGTACTTTTGCATCTGATTTTAAAGAAAAATCTTTTTAAGGTAAATTCATGCAAGATATTCGTAACATCGCAGTTATTGCGCACGTTGACCATGGTAAAACCACTTTGGTTGATAAAATGATGCTCGCTGGAAAGTTATTCCGTGATGGACAAAACAACAGCGACGAAGTACTCGACTCTAATGATTTGGAACGAGAACGAGGCATTACTATTCTTTCAAAGAATGTTAGTATTAATTGGAAAGGAACTAAAATAAATATTCTCGACACTCCTGGTCACTCCGACTTTGGTGGTGAGGTAGAACGAGTTTTAAACATGGCAGACGGCTGTTTGCTCCTTGTTGATGCTTTTGAGGGTCCTATGCCACAAACACGTTTTGTGCTTCAAAAAGCTTTAGAAATAGGGTTAAAACCTGTTGTAGTAATAAACAAAGTGGACAAACCTAACTGTCGTCCAGAAGAAGTTTACGAAATGGTATTCGATCTTATGTGCGATCTTAATGCAACAGAAGAACAACTTAATTTTCCTGTTGTATATGGTTCTGCTAAAAATGGTTGGATGGCTAAAAGTTGGAAACAACCTACAGATAATATAGAATACTTACTCGACTTAATTGTAGAGGCTATCCCTGCTCCTAAGTTATTAGAAGGAACACCACAGATGCTCATTACTTCGCTTGATTATTCTTCATATACTGGTCGTATTGCCGTTGGTCGTATTCACCGTGGCAGCTTAAAGAACGGGCAAAATATCACTATATGCCATCGTGATGGCTCTAAAGAGCGAACAAAAATAAAAGAGCTACATACCTTTGAGGGAATGGGGCATGTTAAGACAGATGTTGTAACAAGTGGTGATATTTGTGCTGTTATAGGGTTAGAAAACTTTGAGATAGGCGATACCATTGCCGATTTTGACAATCCAGAGGCTTTACCTCCTATCGCTGTTGATGAACCTACTATGAGCATGCTTTTTACTATCAACGACTCTCCTTTCTTTGGTAAAGAAGGAAAATTCTGCACATCACGCCATATTAATGAGCGCTTAGAGAAAGAGTTAGAAAAAAATCTTGCTCTTCGTGTTCGTAGCTTTGAAAATAGTACAGATAAATGGATAGTTAGTGGACGAGGAGTGCTACATCTTTCTGTTCTTATTGAAACTATGCGCAGGGAAGGCTATGAGCTTCAGGTTGGTCAGCCACAGGTTATCTATAAAGAAATAAATGGGCAAAAATGTGAACCTATAGAAGAGCTTACTATCAATGTACCATCTGACTTCTCGAGTAAGATGATAGATATGGTAACACGCCGCAAAGGAGATTTATTAGGTATGGACGCAGAAGGAGATCGCGTTAATATTACTTTTGAAATACCATCTCGTGGCATTATCGGTTTACGAACCAATGTTCTTACAGCAAGTCAGGGCGAGGCTATTATGGCTCATCGTTATAAAGAGTATCAGCCCTTTAAGGGTGAGATAACTCGTCGAACAAATGGCTCTATGATTGCCCTTGAGGCAGGTACTGCTTTTGCCTATGCTATAGACAAGCTGCAAGATCGTGGTAAATTTTTCATCGATTCTGGAGAAGAAGTTTATGGCGGAGAAGTAGTTGGAGAGCATGTACACGATAACGATTTAGTAGTAAACGTAACAAAAGCCAAACAGCTTACTAACGTCCGTGCTTCTGGTTCAGATGAAAAAGCTCGTGTTATTCCAAAAACTGTAATGAGTTTAGAAGAATGTCTGGAATATATTAAAGCAGATGAATATGTAGAAGTTACTCCTAAGAATATTCGTATGCGCAAGATTATTCTTGATCACAACGAGCGTAAACGTGCCAATAAAGAATAGACACACATATTTTATATATTTTCTTTACAAAAGGTAGCTAATCTTTAAAAGTAAGAAGAGCTACCTTTTGCTTTATATTTTACATAGAAAATATATCTATAAACTTGTGATAATATCTTTTATTAGTTTTATCATTCTATCAACTCCCAACCCAGACCTCTCACCAGCCAACTGTATAGTAGCACGTTTTAGCATTATTTTCCCTAACGGGCTATTAAGCATTTTAAAAGAGGGATAACGCTTGGCAAGCTCTTTTTTCACCATAGGATATATTTCAAAAATATCTTTTAGCTTAGTTTCTGGAGTAATTTCTATACCTTTTACTACATCTTTTGTTGTTACCTTTTCTTCTGAAGTAGAGCTTTTTTCTTCTTCTCCTGCCCATGTTAGCAAAGTTTGCGAACCTGTTAAACTACGAATATGAGTACAATCTTGCATCATTTCAAGTACTCCACAAAATTTGCCCTTTTCATCTCTCACTGCCGTATAGTGTATGTATATAAACACATCAGGCTTATTTATCCAGAACTCTGCATAATCTTGCTCACCTTTACGAAACTTATCTACTATTTCCTTTACTATGTGTACACTCTTTCGTGGGTGGCAATTAGTAACTTCTCTACCTATAACATTCTTAGAACGAGGAAATATACGATGATTAGTATCAGAATAAAATTTCACTAATTCGTTTTCATCTACAAAAGAAATATCTATGGGAAGATGTTTGTAGATAAGATTTATTTGCTTTAAAGTCAGCTTGCCTGTTGTAACATTAAGCTCTTCATTTTCACCTACCCCATAACCATATTTAGAGAGCAGATTCTGTAAATCGGTAGCAAATGATTCTTTTGCAGCAGTATTTTTAAGTGGTTCTGGTTTTGGCGAAGTAACATTAATAAAAGCAAATCCTATCTCTTGATCTCCTATTTTCATATCTTCAAATTCATCTTTTGTGATAAGAGCAAGTGCAGTAGGATATAAAATAGTTTCTTCTTTCTCCATCAAATCTCGTGCATGAGCTATCAAATCATGCTGTTTAGCTATAAAGGCATCTTCATCTGTAGCTTCTAACAATTGTTCTGAACTACGAATCTCATCACTTATTATATCATCAAAAGTCCACATAGTTGTAGTAGGACGATCAAACCCCTTCTTCTCAAGTAAAGGATATAGCTGATTTTGCTTACGTTTATAGTGTATAGGATATTGCTTTATATCATCATATAACTCTAACCACTGATTTTTTATAAGTGGATATTGCACTAAATCTTCTACCTTTAAGAGCAACTTTCTCATCTCATCATTTTCTTTGTAATAATGAGCCAAAGGGTGATCCTCAGCTAATTCGGGGCGTTTGTTCTCCATAAAACCTTCTAAAAGCTCCAATACTTTATGCATATCTACACGCACACATTCATCTTCATTGCCATCTTTTAAAGTCTGTTCCATATAGGCAATATGATAGGGATATATTTTACCTACTTCGTTTCTGAGCCTTTCACGCCCCTCTTCTAAAGTTATTTTACCCTGTTCGTATTTCTCTTCAATGTCTAATAAGCTCTTCATTCTTTCTATTTCGATAGAAGGAAGATGGTCTTTCATTTTATTTATCATACTACTAAACTGTTTAAAAATAGTATCACAAAGGTATAATTTAGCAAAATATCAGCTTATAACAAATGTTACCACGTAACGTTAAAAAAAACAAATAATACATTTACAGTACAATTTCTATATTTCCATTCTATTCCTATTTAATGCCATTTACTTATACTTTTAATCAGTATTTTACAAAACTATTAAATATTTTATCCTTTAAGGAGCATTTTCTTTAAGTTATATGTTTTAATATGAAAAAGTAATATTATTATATAAAATCATAGATATTACGAAAAAATTATTACTTTTGTATGTATTTTCAAACAAACAAAAACAAATAAGAATGAAGAAGATGTATTTTATGTTCTGCCTTTTCTTTGTAATAACTTGCAATGTAATGGGTCAGACCACAATAGCAGACAAACTCATTGGTACTTATCTAACCGAAGGCGGTAAAGCTAAAATAGCTATAGCAAAGAGTGGCAACACATATTACGGCAAGCTCATTTGGAGCATAACTAAGAATGCTTTAGATAAGAATAATCCTGTAAAATCTGAACGTACAAAGAAATTAGCAGGTAAAATAATCCTTACAGGCTTTAAATATGCAAATAACGACGTATGGAACAATGGTAAGATATATGATCCTGAAAATGGTAAAACTTATAGCTGCAAGATTACAAGGAAAGGTAATGGCGATTTAGTTGTAAGGGGATTTATAGGTTTTTCCCTTTTAGGACGTAATACTACATGGATACGCCTAAAATAACAATAAATATAAGACATATATAATATTGTTTTTATTACAAAAAAGCCTTTTCATGGCTTTAATAATCAAAGTTAGTTATACAATAAGTTTTTTAGAAAATATTTTTTTCATTTCGGTATATGGTACATATTGTTAATGTGTACCATATACATTAGTAATGTACATCATCTACACTATTGGTGTATATCATCTACACTACTGGTGTACGTCATCTACACAAGTAGTGTATGCCACATACACTGGTATTATTTATAAGATTATACTAAGTATATAGTCTATAAATCATCTTCTACATATTTTATTTAACGTTTCTTTGGCTTTTCGGAAAAAGAGTATTAACTTTGTACTTGGTTTTAAAATATAAAACTAAGGGGTGCTTGCCTGTGTAGGCTTGCTGAGATTATACCCATAAACCTGATACGGGTAATGCCGTCGTAGGGACATTTTCCCCTTTAATGTTAAATTATAATATAAATTACATTCATGAAAAGAATGGTATTTTTAGTTAGCACACTTACTTGTGTTAGCGGGCTCATGGCACAAAACAGGATTGATACTTTAAAGAGTAGACAGCTCGACGAAGTAGTTGTTGCCGGTGTAAGAGTAACAAAGAATGCTCCTTACGCTGTAGCTAATATTAAGAAAAGTGAGTTAGAAAGTTTTAGTAAACAAGGTAAAGAGCTTCCTTTTCTCTTTGCTCGTACTCCTGGCATTATAGCTTGGGGTGAAAATGGGTTAGGTACTGGTTCTGTATATATGCGCATGAGAGGCGCAGGAGCAAGTAGGATAAATGTCACTTTAGATGGCATTTCGCTCAATTCACCAGAAGATCAAGCTGTTTTTTGGGCTAACATGAATTCGTATGCCAGCCTTTTAGGTAGTGTACAGATACAGCGTGGTATAGGAACTTCTACAAATGGCGATGGTGCCTTTGGAGGTTCTATATCTTTAGCTACAGCTTCTCCACTGTTAGTTCCTTCTTTAGAGTTAAGTACTTCGTATGGGTCTTATAACACTTATTCTGTAGGAACTAATTTTTCTACAGGCTTGTTAGGAAACAAATTTATCTTCGACGGAGCATATCATGAAACAGGAACAAAAGGTTTTGTTCACGGCACAGCTGGAAGGTCTGGTTCTTATTATGGAGGATTAACGTGGCTTCCTAATGACAGGCTGCGCATAAGCTATAAAAACATTGGCAATTTTGAAAAAACTGGTCAGGCTTGGAACGGTGTAACAGCAGGTAATGGTGATGGAAGTTTAATAGATGGCAGCTATAAAGAACGTACAGGAATTACCACATATAAAGATATGTACAAGAATGGCTTAGGTAAATATAACACCTTGTATGAAAACTTAATAAAGGGTAAAGATGGAAAGTTTGAAAAAGATGCCGATGGCAATTATAAAACTTATCGTTATAAAATGCGTGATGGCTCTTATTGGGATAAAACTACGGATAACTTTTATCAAAACCATAATATCCTCTCTTTTTCATACAAACCAAATAACAACTGGAGCCATCGCTTAGCAATACACTATACATATGGTTATGGATATTATAACGAGTTTAAAGAGAATAAGAAACTAAAGTATTTTGGATTAACCTTTACAGATGCAGACGGAAAAGAGGTAAAGAAATCTGACTTTGTACGAAGAAAGGGCTTACAACAATATACATATAGTTTAGTATATACTAACAATTATAAAGACGATAAGTGGGATATTCTTGGAGGAATTAACCTTCAACAATTTCATTGTAACCACTTTGGTTACCTTACTTATATAGGTAATGAGGAACTTGATGCCAAGTTTCGCCCAAATGGTGTAGACTATAAGTATTACGACTCAAAGGCATTTAAGCAAGACAATAGTGCTTACATTAAGGCAAGCTACCATTTTAACAACTTTTTAAATGTTTTTACTGATGTACAATACCGCTACGTAAACTACACATCTGATGGTGTCAATGATAAGTTTTATAAAAATAAAGAAAAAGGTGGATACATTAACCAGAATATAAACATTGATAAACAATACCATTTCCTTAACCCAAAAATAGGTTTAAGCTATTATAAAAAGGGGCATAAAGCATATACCTCTTTAGCATGGGCACATCGTGAGCCTGAGCGTAACAACTTTACAGATAATGGTAAGTATCCTGCTCCTAAGCCAGAACAATTACTCGATTTAGAACTTGGCTACCAATATCAGGCAAATATATGGCATGCTGGAGCTAACTTCTACGGTATGTGGTACCACAACCAGTTTGTACAAACAGGTGAACAAAGCGACATTGGCGAAAATCTAACTACCAATATTAAGCGAAGTTATCGTATGGGTGTAGAGCTTGAGGCTGGTGTACAACCTTTATCATGGTTATCTATAGAAGGTAATGCTGCTTTAAGTAAAAATAAAATAAAAAATTTTGATGAAATGGCAAGTGTTGATTATGAAAATAGCTTTGAAAAAATACATTATAATAATTCTACCCTTGCTTTCTCACCATCAGCTATCTTAAATGGTTTTATAGATGCCCATTATAAAGGTTTTAAAGCCACTTGGCATACTAACTTTGTGAGCCGTCAATATCTTGATAACACAGAGAATATTACACGCTCATTACCTTGTTATAGCCAGACTAACGTAAACGTTAGTTATACGTTCCGTTTCCATCGTAAATCTTTTGGATTAAAAGAGATTGTTCTTAGCAATTATTTTAACAACATATTCAATAAGCATTATGCTGCATCAGGCTGGGTTTATACCTCTATATTGAAAAGCGAAAATCATAATAATACAAACGATAATCGTTATACCCAAATAGGATTCGTACCTATGGCAGGATTCAACTTTATGGCTAACATAACTCTGAAGTTCTAATAAAATTTCTCATTGTTATACATACATGACAGAAATCTTAAATACCCTCCACAGTTTCTTTACCGACTATCAAAAACTTGAGATAATAGGGACTGTGGTGGGTTTAATATATATTTATCAGGAATATAAAGCAAGTATCTGGTTATGGCTTACAGGTATCGTTATGCCCATAATATATCTCGTCGTATACTATGAAGCACAGCTTTATGCTGATTTTGGAATGCAGGTCTACTATATTATTGCTGGACTTTATGGATTCCTTTATTGGAAATTTTCTAATAAAGAAAAACAAAAAAAACTGGCTATAACTCATTTACCACGTCGCTATCTAATACCTCTTATTGCAATTTTTATAGCACTATGGTTTGTTCTTTATACAGTTTTAGTACATTTTACCAATTCTAACGTACCTCTTTACGATAGCTTTGGTAATGCTGTTAGTATTTTAGGGCTTTGGGCTTTATCAAAAAAGTATATAGAACAATGGCTGTTTTGGATAATAGCCGATATAGAATTAGCTGTGCTTTATGCCTATAAAGATATACCTTTTACTGCTGGATTATATGCTCTTTATGTTATATTAGCTATTATAGGATATAGAAAATGGAAAGCAGAATACCATAAAAATAAAAAAGAAAAAATAATATAATGAACGATATTATAAATAATTTCCCTATATATTATGATGCTGTAATACTCGCTGCAGGCGATTTTCCACAGCATTCTTTACCCATAAAAATATTAAGACAAGCTAAAAAACTTTTTGTTTGTGATGGTGCTTTAGCTAACCTCTTAAAACTTAACATAACACCAACTGCTATTATAGGAGATGGCGACTCTATAAACAACACTTTAAAACAACGCTTTTCTGATATTTATCACCAAATAGAAGAACAAGAAGAAAACGATCTAACAAAAGCTACTCGATATGCTCTTGCACATATAGACAAAGAACATGTTGGTAAACAGCTACCTCGATTTTGTTACATAGGTGCTACTGGTAAACGAGAAGATCACACCATAGGTAATATTTCGTTAATGATGTATTATTATAAAGAATTAGGAATTATACCAACAATGATAACTGACTATGGATATTTTCATACTTCTAATGGTGAACATACATTCAGCTCTTTACCTAAACAGCAAGTAAGCGTTTTTAATTGCTCTTGCACTTCTCTAAAATCGGAAGGACTTAAATGGGATATTTACCCAATGAAGCAGTTTTGGCAAGGTACGTTAAATGAAGCTTTAGCTAATAGTTTTACTATCAATGGCAATGGGTTTTATCTTGTTTATCAAACATTTGCCCAAAAAGAATAAGCCATCACCCATTTGCATCGTTCATCTTACATAAAAAAATAGTAACATTTGTTGCTTTTAGTCATCTGGCACAAATATTGTACATATAACAATATTAGAAAAACTCTTTTTAAAAAAAAGAAATTATAAATAATAAAGATGATAGAAAAAGCAAAGGTTCTCACTATTAGTGAAATGATAAATTATGCAGAAGGAAGCATTGTTAGTAAAGAATTAGAGCATAACAGCTCTGGTAATATAACCATATTTAGTTTTGATATAGGTCAGAGATTATCAGAACATTCTGCACCTTTTGATGCCTTTATACAAGTAGTTGATGGTGAAATGGCACTAAACGTAGAAGGTATTACCTATAATATTAAGAAAGGAGAATGCTTTATTATACCGCAAGGAGCACGCCATTCTGTTTATGCCCCACAACGCTTTAAGATGTTACTAACAATGATTAAGGGCGAATAATGAGGCTAAAAACATATTAAACAGACGTTTTTACTTATTGTTTTTAGCTGCAATGTTTCTCTTTAGTCCTTCAAACTTCACACGCTTTACAGCAGATCCTTTAAACAGCTTACGATACTCTTCTACCGTAAGATTATGCCAATCTTCCTTAGTCATCATGAGAAGTTCTGGTTTTGGCTGCAATTTAGGCTCTGTAGTGGGTACAGAAAAACGATTCCATGGGCAAGAAGTAAGACACCTATCACAGCCATAAATAGTATTACCCATAGCCTCTTTTGCCTCAGAAGACAGTTCCCCACGATTTTCTATAAGCTGATAAGATAAGCATTTATCCGATTTAAATACAGGATCTTCACTAATAGCCTTAGTAGGGCAAGCATCTAAACAACGATGACATTTACCACAACGACCCTCTATAGGCTCATCGTATATATCTACTTCAAAGGGAAGAAATACTTCTCCTAAGAAAAACATAGAGCCTGCATGTGGTATGATAAGTTGATGGTTTTTACCTATCCAGCCTAATCCTGCCTTAGTAGCCCAATAACGCTCTAACACGGGAGCTGTATCACAAAAACATCTCACAACATTATCACCTATTTCAGATAGTGGCACAGGTAAGATCTTTTCTGCAAAAACACGTAATCGCTCCTTCATCAATGTGTGATAATCCTGTCCAAGGGCATATGCTGATATTTGATATTCGGTCTCCGGAATAGTTTTTGAAGGCGCATAGCTTAATGCTACTGATATTATTGTTTTTACTCCGGGCACAAGCAAACGAGGGTCTAACCGCTTCTCAACATTGTTTGCCATATATAACATTCCTGCTTCATTACCACTATCTATCCATTCTCTATATGCTTTTGCTACCTTTTCTTCTACAGGTAAAGCCTTTGCCATACCACATGCAAAGAATCCTAATAGTTTGGCTTCTTGTTTTATTACATAAGAAGAAAGCATATAAATAAGTGTTTTTTAGAAAGAGACAACTACCCTTTATTATTATAAAAACAAAACAGAATATCTTAATTTAGATAAATATATAAGAAAGCATACATCTATAAATCCTCTTATGTATGAAACTATTCCTATAACTATTCATCTACTTTTTTTACAGCTAAAAGTTATAAGTGTCTTTAGGGTCTTTAGGAAACAGCTTAAACTCATATCCTTGTTCCTTAAGCCATTGCAACGATTCCGGGAGAGCCGTTTTTAGCTTATCAATACTTTTTAAAGAGTCATGGAAGGTTATTATAGATCCGTTACGAGCATATCTTTTTACATTGTCTACAACATCTTTTGCTGTAAGATATTTAGAATAATCACGTGTAACAAGATCCCACATTACTACACGATAATGTTGCTTAATCCACCAATATAACGTGTGGCGTAATATACCATGTGGTGGACGGAAATATGGCGACTTTATTATAGCATCTGCCTTTGTAACATCTATAGCATAAGTTAAAGTCCAATGCTTAAAAGATCCTAAATGATGATAGGTATGATTTCCTACCATATGTCCACGTTTTTTTATCTCTTCAAATAATTCTGGATACTTTGCTACATTATCAGCAACTACAAAAAACATCGCTTTTGCTTCAAACTCATCTAACACATCAAGAATGAATGGTGTTGCTTCTGGTATTGGACCATCATCGAAAGTAATATAAACAGAATGATCTTTCTTGTCCATTCGCCATAAAGCATGAGGATAAAAAAGCCTAAGCCATCGTGCTGGTTGTTCTATAAGCATTTATAATATTATTTTTTTATAAACAATTTAAATAATGAAAAGCCGAGAGATAGTCTTTATCTTAAACTATCCTCGGCTATAATTTCTGCTCTGTTTTTCTATTGTCCGTAAGATATTAAAGCTCCACCCAATGCCTCAAAGTTTTGCATAAGCATACTTAATTCTTTTGCATGTTTCGTTGCCCATGAAGAATTGAGCATTTTGTTATCCTGAATAATGTTCATCATTATTTGGAAATGCATCTTACATGACTCTTGCGTCATATCAAAATAACGACTATTAAGACTCATATAATAATTGACATACTGCTTAGAGTTTTTCCAAAGCTTGTCATATATTTGGGTAGCCTTGGCTTTCTTTCCAAGTAAAGAATAAGCTTTTGCTAAGCTTTCAGCACCACTCATATACACACATGGTACTACCGAAAAAGGTATCTCTTTATCAACCTTTTGTAAAACCTTCAATGCTTTATCCTTTTTACCTTCTGCTATAAGGTTTAAAGCTAACTGACCTACCTCACGTCGGTGAGTATAAGCCATACGAGCAATAGTTTCATCAAGATAGAAATGAGGATTAGAGAGTCCGCCCCATTTAAACTTATGCATAACAGCATCATACGTTTTCTCTGTATCATAATTGCGAATATTTAACGTCTTACCTGCGTTATTTTCTGTAGTTGTAAATGGAGTAATTCGATAAGCTAAACCTTCTTGTATGAAGTTGTCGCCAAGATTCATGAAATTTTCTCCTCCTACAGTAATTGCTACATATAGAGGACGAGTCCAATTAGTATTCGCAATCATCTCAAGCATCATCAAGTCGTTCTTATATAGAGTATCTTTACCTTTTAACGAAATAATCATCTTATCTGGTATAGAGCCTGAAGGCAACATCATTCCACTACGTTTTACCGCTTCTTTATCTATTGTCATATAAATAGTATCAGTAGGAATAACATGCGTTTCATCATCTTTAGAACGTACCCAATACCTCAAAATATTCTTCAATTCAAAAGGATCTTTGCCAAAAACCCTCTTCGCTTCTGCTGGATTTTGATGATAAAACTCTTTTATCTGCTCCTTTAATCCTGGCTGTATTGGTATCATTTCGTTAGTCCCACTTACGTAATCTAAACGCCGCCATTTAATAGGCACACTTGGAGAGTTATAAGCTGGACGACGCATCTGGTCGATATACCAATCTGCCTGCAGATAATTTAAGTTACATACACGTACATCTGTACGCACACCTTCTACCTCCTGATTATACCATAAAGGGAAAGTATCATTATCACCATTAGTAAATATTATAGGATTACCTTTCTTTTGTAGTGAGTTAAGATAATTTTGTCCGAAATCTCTACAAGTATAACGCCCTGAACGGTCGTGGTCGTCCCATGTTTGAGATACCATTTGAATAGGAACAAGTAAACATATTATACTAACAACTGCTGCTGATACTACTGCAGGCACTTTAAGTTTTTTAGCCCAATCATATAAAGCTGCAACACCCAAACCACACCAAATAGAAAAAGCATAGAATGACCCTGCATAAGCATAGTCACGCTCACGTGGCTGCCCAGGATATTGATTAAGATATAATACGATAGCTAAACCTGTCATAAAGAACAGGAAGAAGACTACCCAAAATTGTTGAATCCCACGTTTTCCACGCCATGCTTGCCAAAAAAGTCCGATTAATCCGAGTAGTAAAGGCAAGCAATAGAACACATTATGACCTTTGTTCGCTTTCAAATCGTCAGGCATCAAACTTTGATTACCATACAAAGCATTATCTATAAATGGTATACCTGTTATCCAATTACCATGCTCAGGCTCGCCATTCCCTTGTATATCGTTTTGACGTCCTGCAAAGTTCCACATAAAATACCTCCAGTACATGAAATTACACTGGTATGAAAGAAAAAAGCGAATGTTCTCTGCTTGTGTAGGCATCTTCACACCATCTACATCATGACCTGTAATACCTCCCATCCATTGTTCATATTGTCCTGCATGTTGATAATCCCACATTCGTGGAAAAAACATATTCTGTGAATATTGCAATTTATCTTTAGTGCGGACAACAAAATACGAATCCTTCTCCGTAGGTGAGGCTTTCTCCTTACGCTCATAAACAGGCGCACCTTTTGTGAACTTGTAATGCTGCCCATCTTCAGCTACTGCTGGCTGACTTGAATAAGCCTGACCATAAAGCAAAGGATAATCACCATACTGATTTCTACTCAAATAACTTCCTAAAGTAAAAATATCTTCTGGCGAATTTTGATCCATTGGCGGATTAGCTGTAGATCTAATCACTATTAATGCATAGGAAGAATAGCCTATAATAAGCATCAACATACATAGCAACGCTGTGTTTTTTATACGAGAAGATATAAGAGGTGTTCTAACATTTTTACCACCTATGGTTCTTTTACACTTTACATGCAATACACCAAAGACTATTGCAAGTATTACAATGCCTGTAAAAAAAGCCTTCCAACCAAAGCCTACAAAAGGAATACCTATCAAAGCTAAAGCTACTAAAAAAGCAATATTCTGACGCTTCTCATTACTATTTTGATAAGTTTCATAAATAGCCCAAATAAACGAACCTATCAATAAAATAATATAAATAATAGTACCTGTATTAAAAGGCATTCCCAAGGTGTTTGTAAAGAACAATTCAAACCAACCTCCTACGGTAATAATTCCCGGCACAACACCATAAAGCACAGCAGCAACCAATATAATAGATATTAGCAAAGCTATAAGAGAGCCTTTAAGATTAGCATTTGGATATTTCTTATAATAGAATACTAAAACTATAGCAGGTATACAAAGAAGGTTTAACAAATGAACACCAATAGATAGACCTGTCATATAAGTTATAAGTACTAACCATTTATCAGAATGTGGCTTATCAGCATTATCCTCCCATTTAAGTATAAGCCAAAACACTACTGCTGTGAAAGCCGAAGAGTAAGCATATACTTCACCCTCTACAGCAGAAAACCAAAAAGTATCACTCCATGTATAAATAAGAGCGCCTACTAACCCTGATGCTTCTATTGCAATAAGTTTTGGCAAAGAAATACTTCCTTTCTCACGCACTATAAGGCGACGAGTAAGGTGAGTAATAGTCCAAAAAAGAAACATAATACAAGTAGCTGACAACAAAGCACTCATTGTGTTTACCATTCTTGCCACTTGCGTAGGATCACTGGTAAAGTGTGAAAAAAGATTAGCTGTTATTGCAAAAAAAGGAGCCCCAGGAGGATGTCCTATCTCAAGTTTGTAACCTGTTGTGATAAATTCAGGGCAATCCCAAAAGCTCGCCGTTGGCTCGATAGTGGAAACATAGGTAAAAGCAGCTATAAGAAAAGCCACCCAGCCTAAAATGTTATCCACAAGTCTAAACTTTTTCATATATTTATTCTGTTTTAAAAATAATTGCAACTAACTAATAGTAGCTATCTTATTTTATTAATTCTACGATATTTGTTGCAAAGATACCAATATAAATTATATTATATAGTGAAAGCTATAAGAAAAAAACAAAAAAAACTTAGACAGAAAATATTATAGAATAAACCCATAGTTACTAAATTTCAAACTAAACTTTAAATAACTTTTATTTTATTACAGGAAAACTAACTTTTCCACATCATACTTATCTTAATATTCTATTAAATAGAAACTTTGCTTTTAAGTATACCTTTAATTACAAAATAAAAGAGCCGCTCTTATATAAGAACGACTCTTTTTTATATAATATCAGTAAATTATTTATTTTAGAAGAATAAATAACGATTATCTACAACATGAGCTTTAAGCACTAAATCCTGCATAAAACCGCCTACTATTTGCATTGACTGCTGAGATAACTGCTGCTCAAGCTGTGCCTCATTAAACTTAGACCCTGCTCGCATAGCTTTCTTTAATACTTGGAAAACATATACCCCAGCATTACCCTTTACTGGTTTTTTAGAGAACTTGCCTTGCTCTGTAGCTGCTACGGCACCAGAAAGCGCTGGCTCAACAGCACCTACCGACTGAATAAATGCTGGTGATGCAAAAGTAATCTGGTTAACTATAGATACTTTAGCTCCCTTAGCTTGAGCTGCAGCTATAGACTTTACACCTTTTAATTTTGCCATTAGAACTTCAGCTTTCTTATCTTTCATTACTTCACGCTTTAGAATTTCTTTCACCTCAGCATCATTCCATGGACGATAACCCTGCTCATGAATCCCGTTCAGAACAAGTACCAACATGTGATCATTATCCCCTACTTCAAAAAGAGGTGAAATATCCCCTTGCTTAGCCTCAAAGATCCATTTCAAAGCATCTCGTGTGCCACGGATACCTGCCACATAATGCTCTGCAGTGGTTATACCTTTCAAGTCCTTAACTAAATAACCATATCTACCAGCATTCTTCTGAAGATCTGCTAAAGTAGTACTTTTCGCTACAAATTCAGAGAATTTATTATATGCTATACCTCGAGTTTCTTTTGAGAAATCAATAGCTTTCTTTATAACTGCAGCAACCGACTTAGTTGTCATTGCTCGTTTTTCAAGAACTTCTACAATAACGTTTCCTTGTGTCAAAGCTACGTTTTGGATAGCATTAACCTCTCCCTTTAACAATGACAGTAAAAAAGTACGATTATCCTGCCCTATACTTGGAGCAGATTCATATTGCTGACCTGTGAGCCATGCCTTTGCACCTGTCTGACCATAACGCTTAGCAATAGTAACAAAATCAGCTCCTCCTGCCAAAGCCTTTTGTATAGAGTCTGCCTTTACCTTAGATTCTTCTGGAGTGTTTGCTACAACCTGTATCTGACGGAACTCTACAGAGTCTGGCAATTGCTCTTTAGAAAGAACACGGATAACATTTAAGGTGTTGTCTTGAGTGTTTTCAGTAACTCCCGTTGTACCTACATCTAAAGTTTCTATCTTAGAAGCTATGTCGGGATATTGCTGATAAGCCTTACTACTTACAGGAACATCAAGATAAGGTATTATGCTACCACTCTTACTTACAACAGAAGAAACATCGGTAGTTGTAGATAATTCTTTTTGCAAACTATTCATATTATTCATTATAGCTCTACGATCGGCTGCACTTGCCTTAATCTGAACATCTACATACTTAACATCACGACTTTCTACTGCTTGACGGAACATACCCTTTAGCTCATCATACTTTGCCTTTAAATCATCATCAGATATTTTTATATCAGCATCTTTTACACTGCTATAAGGAAGTGTAGCAAGCTGTATCTGAGCTTCTTCATTATTATCTTTAAAAGCTAACTTAGCCTCAACCTTATTAGAAAGCACACAAGAGGCAAGCAAGCTCTGATATTTCTGACCAAGAAGCTGCGAACGAAGATTCTTCTCTACAAACAACCAATAGTTGTAAATGCTCTGCATCTGCTCTAACTGTGGAGAATTAGTATCTTTTGCTTTATTATAACTATCAAGAAACTGTTTTAATATATTAACATCAAAACGCCCCGTCTGCTGATTTACAAAAGGGGTTTGCGCTAAAGCAGGATTAGTACCATCGCTGAGCACATTCTGTATTTCTTGCTCTGTTACTGTTAATCCTACCTTCTTAGCATCTGCCTCTAATACACGATTACTAACAAGCTGATGCCATACCTGATCTTTTACCTGATTAAGCTCTTGTTCTGATAAGTTATCACGCTGCATAGTTAGCTTAATAGCCGACTGATATTCATCTATTAATTTCTGAAAATCCTGATTACTAATCTTTTCACCAAGAATTTCTCCTACTTGCGAACGTTGCTCGTTTTTCAAACCGGAACAAGATCGTGCTCCTTCCTCTACAAGGAAACCAAGCAAAGCCAAGCCGATAACGATCATAAGTAAAGTTCCTTTACTTCTAATTTTACCTAATACTGCCATTTTATATATTTATTTTATTTCTTAATTATTATCATTTTTAAAAATTGCCTACAAAAATACAAACAAAAATACAATTAACATAATTTCTGATGTATTTAATCTTTAGATAATACTTTTAATTTAACAAGTTCTATCTTTGTCATTGTCTTTTTTATAATACGAAATTCATAATTATCCACCTTTATTACCTCATTTAATTTTGGAAAACTTTGATATGTATGTAGAAGTAATCCGCTTAATGTCATATACTCATCACTCTCTGGAAGATTAATATTAAACAGATCATTCACCTTGTCTATCTCAAGACGAGCCGACAATAAATACTCTCCATTACCCAAATCTTTTGCTATATACTTAGCATTATCATGCTCATCTTCTATATCTCCAAAGATCTCTTCTACTATATCCTCTAAAGATACTATACCACTTGTACCACCAAACTCATCAACTACTACCCCTAAACTTTTCTTCTGTTGTAGAAAAATCTTCATCAAATTTTGAGCAGTCATTGTTTCTGGAACAAAAGGCATTTCAAGAATATGTTCCTGCCAACTTTGTTTATGACGGAAAAGCTCTGAAGAATGAATATAACCTTTTATATGATCTATATCTTCTACATAAACTAATATCTTAGAATTACCACTTTCTATGAAACGTTGCAAAAGCTCTTCTGTTGTACAATTTTCCTCTACGGCATTAATCTCTGTACGAGGAACCATACAGTCGCGTACTTTTATTTCCGAAAAATCTAAAGCGTTTTGAAATATCTTCACCTCTTCTTCTATATCATCTTCGCTTTTTGCATTATCTATAGAACTTTGTACAAGATAATCAAGATCCACTTTTGAAAAGGTTTCACTACTCCTCTCCTCATTCATTTTGACACCTAACAGCCTCAAAAATATCTTTGCTATAAAAGTAGCAAACCTGCTTATGGGCCAAAGGATAATAAAAAAAAGATAAGCTAATGGCGCAAAAAAAGTAAGTAAACGGTTAGGATTACTCTTAAATAACGACTTAGGTAAAAACTCGCCTGTAAATAATATTACCATTGTTGATAACAATGTATCACAAAAGACGCGTGTAGCAGGCTCAAAAGAAGAAAATAATGTGGCATCAAATATCTTTGCAAATAAGATACCATATATAACTAAAACAATATTATTTCCTACAAGCATAGTAGAAACAAAGCCATTTGGATTTTTATAGAACTGAGAAAGACATCTCTGTGCTAACCCATTCCTTTCTTTATCCATTTCGGCAAGCATACGATTACTTGCCACAAAGGCTATCTCCATTCCTGAAAAGAATGCAGATAACACCATTGTTATGACAATTCCTATAATAGAGTTTATAGTCACTTTTTTAGTTTTTTTATTTATTATACACCGGACCCTTAAAGTTATCTCGATGTAAAGTATCTATAGGAGCAAAAGCAGGAGTAGGTGTCCTTGCCTCGCCATCATCTTTAGGCTCCGAAAAGACACTCCAGCCTTTTGGATTTCTAATTTCATAATCTATCATTTGCTCATCGCTCTTAAACCACGAGCCCTCCATTTCTTTATCCGGCGTGCGCAAATAAGAATGAGTATGCGACCATAACAGATGGTCGCGTTCGTCCCAAGTTAGCTGATTACTTCTAAAAACAAGTCCGTTTGCAGTAAGCACACGTACACGCCCACGAAGCTCCCAACGCTGCAACTCATCGTAATACACTGCTGTATCGCTCTGAATATATCCTACTACATGCTTCTTTAAATCAAACTGTGTTAGCAAAATACCTTTATTAAAAGTCCATCGTGAAGGCTTTTTATTTTGATTTACCTCCCACTCTTCTGTTACTATACGGTATTTTATAACCCCTGAATCGGATATAAGAGTATTTACACCATAAGTAGTCATTACTGCTACTGAGTCCCGTTGATGTATAGCAGGGGCTATATGCTCCTGTCCTTTATTACATGAGCATAATAAAGCATAAGAACCTAATAAGGCAAATATAACAACTACAGAATAACAGAAAGAGCTTTTCATCGATCCTTTATTCTACCTTAAACTTAGCAAACCAACGCTCATTAAACGTTAGAGACACGTTAATACGAAACATATTCTCCTTTACCATTCCCATAACACTCTTATTAACCCACTCTGCACTAACATTAAGCATACTATAACGACTATATCCACTCGTTAAAGGTAGGCCTACACCAATAGTAGCAGCAAACTCTTTAGGCCCATCATGACCATTTATCTTAAAATAAGGCATTGCATAACTAACTCCTGCGCGAAAATGCATACGATTAATATATTTACTATATTGATCTCCATTAGTATAGTCTGCACCAAGAGATACTTTATGACGATTCTTATACAAATCTCCTACCATATCATACCTTCTTTCCTTTTCTTTACCAACAAGCTGTGGCATTTCTAAGCTACTCCATTTCTGAAACTGATAATCAACTCCCATTTTTAACTTGTTATGATGATTATACATTATACCTGCTCCAAAGACGTGAGGCAACTTAAGTTCTCCATTTGCTCTATAAGTAATACTGTCCGAAACGCTTGTCTGAGGATTAGTTGATATTAATAAACATTCTGGATTTCCTTTCAGCTTATGTCCCAAAGAGTATGTAGCTCCAAAGGTAAACTCATCTTTATTTTTCAAAGGGAAAGTATACTGTATACCAAAGTCTGCCTTATAACTTCTAACCGTAGTATTATAAACCTTCGACAAGGTGTTGATACTTCCTTCACTATAAGTATTATCTATTCTATGCTGCAAATCTCCCCAAAGATAAGCAATATTAAAACCTATAGAGAGATTAGATAAAGGCGAATAGCCTGCTCCTAAATATATCTGATGAAGACCACCACTTCCACTATATATATTAGTATAAGTAACATCAGGAGACGATGTGCTTGGAGAATCATTCACATTTGATGTTATACTATAATTATAACCTATATTAGTATAAGGTAATAGCCCAAAGCTAACACCAAAATGCTTAAAAAGGCGAAACGACGAGACAACATACTCAAAATTAGCATTCTGTGCACTTCGTTTTACACCTCCCTCTTCAAAGTTAGTAAGCTGTAAACCTAAACCTGCATCAAACAAAAACGTAAGCGAATCGATAGAAGCATACGAAGCCGGATTTTGATAATTTACCTGATTTTGTTCATGAAAGCCATAAGCAACACCTGCCATTCCACGATTAAAACTTGTAGATAGTGGCGATATTGTTCCTAATCCAAACCTACTATATGGGGAGTTTGTACTACTTTGGGCAAATGCCACCATTGATGACAGGCCTATCACAATTGATACTATTATCTTTTTCATTATGCTTATGACTGCTTGTTATTTACACGTTATAATATATACAGGGTACAAAGTTATTAAAAATTTTTGGTGTTAATAGAAACACACCCGCATAATTTGTTTTTTTAAAGCTTTCTTTGGCAAATCCCTTTTTTCTATTACCTTTGCAAATAATATGAGAAGTCGCTACGTTTACATATTTATTATTAGTTTACTTGCATCTTTACAAGCATGGGCAGAAACGCCTATTGTAGAGCCTTCACATCTTAATCCTAAGACTTTACAAATATCATTGCTAACATGCTCCCCCGGTAAAGAGATATGGGCATTGTTTGGACATACTGCTATACGGTTTAAAGAAGATAACGCTTATGCCTACGATGATAATTTCGACATTGTGGTAAACTATGGCATGTTTTCTTTTAATCAGCCCCATTTTATCCCTCGCTTTGTTTTAGGAAAGACCGATTATCAAATGGGAATTGTTCCGATGAATATCTTTATGAAAGAATATGCTTACGAGGGCAGAGGCATAACAGAACAAATTCTTAACATTTCTGACAAAGACAAAGAAGCCATTTTACAGGCTCTTATAAAAAACACCTTACCTGAAAACATAACCTATAGATATAACTTCTTTTACAATAACTGTACAAGCAAGGCAAGAGATCTTATTATAGACAACCTTAATGGTAAAGTAAAATATAACAGGAATATAGAAAACGTTAGTTTCAGAAATATTATTCACCGTTATAATAATGTAGATAAATGGGCACAACTTGGTGATGATATGCTGCTTGGAGTAAAAGCTGACAAGCCTACCAACAGGCAAGAGCAACAATTCTTGCCCGATAACCTTATGCACGATTTTGCTTCTGCTACATACGATGGTAAGCCTTTAATAAGCAAAACTAATAAGCTCCTACGTGTTATACCACACAAAACAAACACAACAGATTTTAGCTTTAGCGACAACTTTATACCATCACCGATGATTTGTGTTATAATCTTTATCATTATAACTTTTATTATTAATCTCATCGAAGTAAAAAAAGTAATAGCAATATCGCTTTGGGACTCTTTTCTAATGATTTTTACAGGCATTATAGGAATAATTCTCACTGTCATGATTTTCTCAGAACACCCTTGTGTTAATGCTAATGGGCTTATCTTTATCTTTAACCCACTACCTCTTTTCTTCCTTTATACTACTATAAAAAGAAACAAAACTCTAAAGAAAAACATCTGGTGGAAGCTATGGGCTATACTTATTATAATAGGGCTTCTTATAGGGTTTATACAATATTACCCCACTCCTGCTGTAATTGTGGCATTATTCTTGCTCCTTAATTGTGGAGTACATATATTAATTGAACACGAAAACAAACTTAAAACGGTAAAATAGTGTCGTCTACAAAAATGAATAAATATATAACAGCTTTCCTCGTAGTGTTAACCGCTACGGGCGTAGAGACACAAACTTACCAAGCTATACTGAAAGCAACTTTAGGCGATGCCGCTATAGAAAATCTTTATACATATCAGGACTTTAAAGACTTAGAAGATAATATCACCAACATCATAAAGCTACTATATGAAGAACATAAAGATAACAAAACACAGCCTATACAAGAAAAATACTTTATATGCCAAGTAGACACAACTATTATTGGAAAAATAACAGATTGTTGCCTCTTAAATATCAATAATAATAAGGCTAATTTACCATACAAAACTATAACAAACCCTATTTTTATTAGAGGACCAAACTGTTAGTATTTTTTTTTACAATTACATATCAAAAAATAAAGGATAACAGTTTACTGTGCAAAAGATAACCTTTTACACTACAAAAGGTAACCTTTTAAAAACAACAGGTAAAGCTCTGATATTTAAATATTTAAAAAGGAGCATACCATAAAATAACAATAAAACATAGAAGTAATGAATTTTAACAAAATATTAAAAGCCATTTTCGGAGATAAGTCTTCACGCGACTTAAAACTTATACAGCCACTTGTAGACAAGATAAAAGCGGCTTACCCAGAGATACAAGCACTTAGCAACGATGAGCTACGTGCTAAAACAAAAGAAATAAAACAGTTTGTACAAGATGCAGCTAAAGAACAACGCGAGAAAATAGCAGAACTACGTGCCACCATAGAGGGCACACCAATAGAAGAACGTGAGAATATCTTTAACCAAATAGATAAGTTAGAAAAAGAAGCTCTCGACAATTACGAAGCTGCTCTCGACGAGGTAATGCCTGTAGCATTCTCTATTGTAAAAGATACTGCACGCCGCTTTGCTGAAAACGAAGAAACTATAGTTACAGCAACCGACTTTGATCGCAACCTCGCTGCCGACCCTACAAAAGACTTTATCTCTATAGAAGGCGACAAAGCATACTATCATAACCATTGGACAGCAGGAGGAAATGACCTGAAATGGGAAATGATACACTATGATGTACAGCTTTTCGGAGGTACGGTACTTCATCAAGGAAAGATAGCTGAAATGGCTACTGGTGAGGGAAAAACACTTGTTTCTACTCTTCCCGTATTCCTAAACGCGCTAACAGGTAATGGCGTACACGTAGTAACTGTAAACGACTATCTTGCAAAACGCGACTCTGAATGGATGGGGCCTTTATATGAATTCCACGGACTGTCGGTAGACTGTATTGATAAAACACAGCCAAACTCTCCTGAACGACGTCAAGCCTACCAAGCAGATATAACTTTTGGTACCAACAACGAGTTTGGTTTCGACTATCTACGCGACAATATGGCTGTATCACCTACCGACCTTGTTCAGCGTCAGCACAACTATGCTATTGTTGACGAGGTAGACTCTGTATTAATAGACGATGCACGAACACCTCTCATCATAAGCGGTCCTGTGCCTAAGGGAGATGACCAGATGTTTGAAGAGTATCAGCCTTTAGTGCAAAATCTATACGAGGTACAACGAAAGCAAGCTACAGAACTTCTATCAGAAGCACGCTCCAAAATAAGCAAAGCACAGAAAATGCCTAACGGAAAAGAGGCTTCGCAGATGTTAGAAGAAGGCTTCTTAGCTCTTTACCGTTCGTATAAAGCACTACCTAAGAACAAAGCTCTTATAAAATTCTTATCAGAAGAAGGTATCAAGGCTGGTATGCTCAAAACAGAAGAGTATTACATGGCTAATAATAATCGAGAAATGCCCAAGGCTATAGAGCCTCTTTATTTTGTAACAGAAGAAAAGATGAACTCGTGCGACCTTACCGATAAGGGGTCTGCATGGTTAGCTACACAAGTAAATGATGCTAAACTTTTCGTTTTACCTGACATAACTACCGAGCTTTCCGATCTTGAAAAACAAAAAGAAGACAAGCTTATTAACGAGCAAGAGTACATCGACAAAAAAGACGACATAATGAATAACTATGGCATTCAGAGTGAGCGAGTACACACACTGCAACAATTGCTGAAGGCTTATACCATGTTTAACAAAGATGATGAATATGTCGTACTTA
This sequence comes from Prevotella amnii DSM 23384 = JCM 14753, assembly GCF_000378745.1. Classification (GTDB taxonomy): domain Bacteria; phylum Bacteroidota; class Bacteroidia; order Bacteroidales; family Bacteroidaceae; genus Prevotella; species Prevotella amnii. The sequence goes on along the minus strand of NZ_KB905267.1, from coordinate 64,264 downwards.
ACGGAGAAGTAAAGATTGTTGATGAACAGACGGGACGTATCATGGAAGGACGTCGTTGGAGCGATGGCTTACACCAAGCTGTAGAAGCAAAAGAACACGTTAAAGTGGAAGCTGCTACACAAACATTTGCTACTATAACGCTACAAAACTATTTCCGTATGTATCACAAGCTCGCTGGTATGACAGGTACTGCATCAACCGAATCGGGAGAATTTTGGGATATATACAAGCTCGATGTTGTAGAAATACCTACTAATAGGCCTATAGCACGTCATGATTTAGAAGACCGTGTCTACAAAACTGCAAGAGAAAAATATGCTGCCGTAATAGAAGAAATTATCGAAATGCGCAATGCAGGACGACCTACCTTAGTAGGTACAACGTCGGTAGAGATAAGCGAACTTCTAAGCAAAATGCTTAATATGCGTAAGATTCCTCATCAGGTGCTAAACGCTAAACAACATTTAAAAGAAGCTCAGATAGTAGCAGAGGCTGGTCGATCTACTAATGGTTTAGGAGCAGTAACCATAGCTACTAACATGGCAGGACGTGGTACTGACATTAAGCTATCACAAGAGGTAAAAGAAGCGGGCGGACTTGCTATCATTGGTACCGAACGGCATGAGAGCAGACGTGTAGACAGGCAGCTTCGTGGTCGTGCAGGACGTCAAGGAGACCCAGGATCTTCTGTCTTCTATGTATCGCTCGAAGACAAACTGATGCGCCTATTCGGGTCAGAACGTATCGCAAAAGTTATGGACCGTTTAGGATTCGCTGAGGGTGAACGCATAGAAAGCTCTATGATCTCTAACAGCATAGAACGCGCTCAAAAGAAAGTAGAGGAAAACAACTTTGGTATCCGTAAACGTTTATTAGAATACGATGATGTGATGAACAAACAACGTACTGTAATATACGAAAAAAGACGCCACGCCTTAATGGGAGAACGCATAGGTATGGACATATCTAACATCATCTGGGATAGATGTGTGAACACTCTTAACAACCAAACGTATGATGGTTGCGTAGAAGATTTTTTAAAGATTTTGTCTATAGAATGCCCTTTTACAGAGGAAGAATTCAACACTATACGCCACGAAGAGCTTGCTGAAAAATCGTTCCAACAAGCAATGGCAGCCTTCGAACGTAAGACAGAACGCATACAGACTGTAGCATGGCCCATCATAAAAGAAGTATATGAAAATCAAGGTTCTATTTATCAACGCATCATGGTGCCTATTACTGATGGTAAACGCGTATATAATATACCTTGCGACTTAAAAGAAGCATACGACACAGAAGCAAAATCGGTTGTGAAACAGTTTGAGAAAAGCGTACTACTACATATCATTGATGATGATTGGAAAGAAAATCTACGCCAGCTCGACGAACTGCGCCACTCTGTACAAAACGCTTCTTACGAACAGAAAGATCCTTTGTTGATATTCAAACTTGAAAGCGTTAAGCTATGGGACAATATGATTAACGATCTTAATAACAGAGCTGCAAGCGTCTTAATGCGTGGTCAGATACCAGAAATGCAGGGAGAACCCCCAGTAGAAAACACTAATACTGAGGCTCCAGCACCAAAGTATGTTGAACAAAAAGAAGAACTTGTAGACGAAAACCAATTAGCTGCCGCTTCACAAGACACACGTCAGGGAGCACAAAATGTTACTCGTACTCCATATATAGCAGAAAAGACTCCACGTCCTAACGACCCATGTCCGTGTGGAAGTGGTAAGAAATTTAAGCATTGTCACGGCAGAAACTTATAAAAGAACAAGCCATGTTTACCTATCAACTATATGGTAAACATGGCTTTTCACTTACGTACAATATAAAAAAAGTGGAGACTTTCCTATAAAAAACATATAATATAAACAACCTATATTATTATGTAGATATTATTTCTTTTATAGCTTTAAATAATTTCTGTATCTTTGTAACGTGAAAATTTCACTGCTTTTCACACACTATTATATATAAAACAGAAAAAGATATAAAACAAAAAATGAAAGTTTGCATAGCAGAAAAACCAAGCGTGGCACGCGATATAGCACGCATTTTAGGAGCTACAACACTAAAAAACGGATACCTTGAGGGCAATGGATATCAGGTAACGTGGACATTCGGACATCTATGCGAACTGAAAGAACCCAATGATTACAACAACAAGTGGAAACATTGGAACCTGAGTTCCTTACCTATGATACCCTCTAAGTTTGGAATAAAACTAATAGAAGATGACGGAATAAAAAAACAATTTTCCATTATAGAAAAGCTATATAAAAACGCAGAAGAAATAATCAATTGTGGTGATGCAGGGCAAGAAGGAGAGCTTATACAGAGATGGGTAATGCAAAAAGCTGGTGTAACATGCCCTGTGAAACGCTTATGGATATCATCTATGACTGATGAGGCCATACGCGAAGGGTTTCAAAATCTGAGAAATCAAGACCAATATCAATCACTTTACCTTGCAGGTTTAGCTCGCGCCATAGGAGATTGGCTCTTAGGAATGAATGCTACACGGCTATATACTATAAAATATGGCAATAATCAATATGGCAAAAAGCCTCAAGTACTTTCCATAGGAAGAGTGCAAACACCTACACTTGCACTAATTGTACAACGACAAAAGGAAATAAACAATTTTAAGCCACAACCTTTTTGGGTGCTTGCTACGATATATCGTAATACGCTTTTTACTGCAACAAAAGGCAAGTTTACATCAAAAGAAGAAGGAGAACAGGCGTTTTCTACCATAGAAGGTAAACCTTTTGAGGTAACTAACATTACCAAAAAAAAAGGAACCGAACAGCCTAAACAACTATACGACTTAACTTCACTGCAAGTAGATTGCAACAGAAAGTATGGCTATTCTGCCGAAATGACTCTCAATCTTATCCAGTCTTTATACGAAAAGAAGATTACTACCTATCCCCGCGTAGACACACAATACCTATCGGAGGATATATACAAAAAGTGTCCGCAAATAATGAATGGCATCTTCCAAACTAAATTTGCAAACATAGCACCTTACAAAGAGCTTGTAAAAGCACTAAGCGGAAAAGATTTGCCCAAGACTAAACGAGTTTTCGACAACACTAAGGTTACCGATCACCATGCTATAATACCTACAGGAGTTATCCCACGGGGGCTATCAGATGCTGAACACAACGTTTTCGATCTCATTACACGACGCTTTATTGCAGCTTTCTACCCAGAATGTAAATACTCTACTACTACCATCGTTGGTAAAGTAAACTCTATAGAATTTAAAACTTCAGGTAAAGAAATACTCAAACAAGGCTGGCGGGTATGCTACGCCTTAAACAACAAAGAAGATAATAATAAAAAGGAAGACGAAAACGATGATAATACAAAAGATAAAGTAGAAGAAAAAATACTACCTACATTTACAAAAGGAGAACAAGGACCACATAAACCTACCCTAACAGAGAAACAGACTATGCCCCCAAAACATTACACAGAGGCTTCTTTACTCCGTGCTATGGAAACTGCGGGCAGGTTAGTAAACGACGATACACTGCGAGCAGCTCTAAAAGAAAACGGCATAGGACGACCATCTTCACGGGCAGGAATTATAGAAACTCTCTTTAAACGCCATTATATTAAACGCAAAAGGAAAAACCTCGAAGCTACTCCCATAGGTATAGCGCTCATTGATACTATAAAAGAGAAGCTATTAACATCTGCCGAACTTACAGGGATATGGGAGAAAAAACTTCGTGATATAGAAGCTAAAAAATATGATGCAGCAATGTTTATTAACGAACTAAAGGAACAAATTAACACCATTGTGTGCGATGTGCTTTCAGACAATAGTAACAGAAAGATAACACTCAACGACTAACGATATGATAAACATTCCTAAAGACTTTGAAGAATATACACGCATCTTAATGGGAGAAGACCTATATCGTACACTAATAAAAGGCTTAAAGCAAGAAGATTGCCCTATAAGTATTAGGATAAACCCCTTCAAACGATGTGCTGTAAATATGGATTTAGTAAGTAATAACGTGCCTTGGTGTAAAGACGGATATTACCTAAAGGAGCGCCCTACGTTTACTTTCGATCCGCTTTTCCATGCTGGAAGCTACTATGTACAAGAAGCCTCGTCAATGTTTATTGACCATATCATAAGACAATATATACACTATCCTATAACAGCTCTCGACCTATGTGCTGCTCCGGGTGGTAAAAGTACATGCGCACAGTCAGCCTTTCCTATAGGAAGCACGCTAATTGCCAATGAGCCTATTACTAAACGAGCACAAATACTATCAGAGAATATCCTGAAATTTGGACATTCTAAAATAGCTGTAACTAATAATTTCCCTAAAGATTTTAAAAAGACAAAGCTCCTTTTCGATATTATCATAGCCGATGTTCCATGCTCTGGAGAGGGTATGTTCCGCAAAGATCCCAAAGCAATAAGCTCTTGGAGCAAGGAAAATGTAAAGAAATGCTGCCAGCTACAACGCTCTATCATTAAAGACATTTGGGACAATCTTAAGCCAGGAGGTTTCCTTATATACAGCACTTGTACATTCAATTCACTTGAAAACGAGGAAAATGTAGCGTGGATAATAAAGGAATTAGGCGCAAAACTATTACCTATACACACAGAAAAAGAATGGAACATTACAGGCTCTCTAATAGGAAATCCGCTTAACGGAGCAGATTCCACAGCACAGCAATTCCCTGTTTACCGCTTCTTACCTGGCAAAACGCTTGGAGAAGGACTCTTTATCTGCTTACTTCAAAAGACCAAACCAGGACTAAATCCTATACCCTCTAATAACATATCATTATTACAAGAAGACTACTTTCGTAAGGCTTTAAAACCTCTAAAGCTATTAGCTTATGGCGTTAATGAGCCTGAAGAGAAAGGTAAACATAAGATTCCTCATATTAGTCAGGCTCTTATGAAAGATGCTGATAATAGCCTTTACCCCACTATAGACGTAAGCTATCACACCGCTATAGCCTATCTTAGAGGCGAAGCTATCACTTTAAGCCATGACATTCCTCACGGAATAATACTCCTAACATATAAAAACCAGCCTTTAGGGTATGCCAAAAACATTGGAAACAGGGCTAACAACCTATATCCACAAGAGTGGAGAATAAGGAGTACATACGTTCCTAAGGAACCTAACATTATTTTATAACGTATCATTAATAACAAAACATACAATGAAACAATATCAAGACCTGCTCAAACGCATCTTAAAAGAAGGAGTAAAGAGAGAAGATCGCACAGGCGTAGGTACTCTTTCTATCTTTGGACATCAAATGCACTTTAATATGGAAGATGGCTTTCCTTTGCTAACTACAAAAAAGCTACATCTAAAAAGTATAATATACGAGCTACTATGGTTTCTTAAAGGAGATACTAACATAAAGTATCTACAAGAACATGGTGTAAAAATATGGAACGAATGGGCAGACGAGAATGGCGATCTTGGCCCTGTTTATGGGCATCAATGGCGCTCATGGCCAGATTATAAAGGAGGAAGCATAGACCAAATAAAAAACGTTTTAGATCTGATAAAGCACTCACCTTCCTCACGCAGAATGCTTGTTACGGCATGGAACCCTGCCGAAGTAGACGAAATGGCTTTACCTCCCTGCCACTGTCTCTTCCAGTTTTATGTTGCAGAAGGTAAGCTCTCTCTACAGCTATATCAACGTTCTGCTGATACTTTCTTAGGTGTACCATTCAATATAGCCTCATATTCGCTTTTACTACACATGATGGCACAAGTAACGGGGTTAGAGGTAGGCGAGTTTATACACACCACAGGCGATACACACATATATCTAAACCACCTCGAACAAGTAAAGCTACAGCTCACACGCACACCTCGACCACTACCAAAGATAATCATTAACCCTGATGTTAAGGATCTCTTTAGCTTCCATTACGACGATTTCAAGATAGAAGACTACAACCCTTACCCACACATTCCGGGCACAGTGGCTGTCTGATAGTAGTTACTATACATAAAAAACATTACACTCTTATAATATGCAAATATCTATTATTGCTGCCATAGCAGCTAACAACGCCATAGGATATCAGAACAATTTGATATATTACATTAAGGACGACCTTAAACGATTCAAAGCTCTTACAACGGGAAACACCATTATCATGGGTCGTAAGACATACGATTCGCTACCTAAAGGAGCACTACCCAACCGCCGTAACATAGTGTTAAGCAGAGAAAAAAAATATCTCCATAATTGCCAAGTGTATTCTTCTTTGGAAGAAGCACTCTCATCATGCAAAGAAGATGAGCATGTTTTTATCATAGGAGGAGTGTCGGTTTATGAAAAGGCTTTGCCCTTAGCTAAAGAGCTTTACCTGACAGAAATAGAGGCAACACCAGAACATGCTGATGCCTTTTTCCCACTGTTTGACCGCTCACAATATAAAGAAACTTTCATAGAAGAGCATAAGGCTACCCATGAACACCCTGCTTTCAGATTTGTAAACCTCAAAAAGAAATAAGCAAAAGATAATGCCTTAAAAGAAAACATTTCCTTTACAACAGGCAGACGGCTCAGCTTTTATGCTGTATCTCCTTTAAAGGCTTCATGACAAAGTCGCGCTCATACATCTTAGGATGAGGCACGGTGAGGGCTGTAGTGTTAATATTTATATCATCATAAAGGAGTATATCTATATCCATAGTGCGGTCAGAATACTGCCCATTAACCGACTTTTTTATACGCCCCAGCTCTCTTTCTATAGACTGTGTTACAGCCAATACCTCCCAAACGGAAAGACTTGTTTTTACCTTTACACAAGCATTAAGAAAAGTATTTTTGCTTTTAAACCCCCAAGCCTTTGTTTCATAAAAAGAAGATTGGCAGATAACATCGCCAATCTTCTTACTTATCTTGTCTATAGCTGCAAACATCAGCCCCTGCTTATCACCAAGGTTAGTACCTAAAGCAAGGTATGTTATATGTGTTTTAATCATCAAGTATCAACATAGAATCGCCAAAACAGCCAAACATATATCCGTTCTTAACAGCCAAATCGTATGCCTGCATGATAAGATCATAACCTCCAAAAGCTGCAGTCTCCATTAAAAGAACAGAATAAGGGTGATAAAAGTTTACTAACATAGAATCTGCCAAGCCAAACTTGTAAGGAGGGAAGATAAACTTATTAGTCCAGCCATCATATTCCTTTAACAATCCGTCCGTGCCTACTGCTGTTTCGCAAGCCTTAACCACACTTGCACCAACGGCACATACCTTATGAATAGCTTTCTTAGTGCTATTTACCACAGCACAGGCTTCTGCATTGATATGCATCTCTTCAGAATCCATCTTGTGTTTGGTAAGATCCTCCACCTCTATATCATGAAAACTGCCCAAAGCACAATGAAGCGTTATAAAAGCACTCTTTATACCTTTTATCTCCATCATCTTCATCATATGCTCTGAAAAGTGTATATTAGTACCCGGAGCAGACACTGCACCCTCGTTTTTAGCAAACACCGACTGGAAATATTCTAAATCGTCCTCAGTGGCATGGGCAAAGTCTTCCCCCTCTTTCTTTGGACGATTGTCTATAATATAACGTGGTAATGGTGCCTCACCAAGCGAGAAAAGCTCACGCTTAAACTCATCATGATCGCAATCATAAAGGAAGCGTAGCGTACGGCCACGTGATGTAGTGTTATCTATTACCTCAGCAACCATTGTCCCCGATTCATCAAAAAACAACTTATTGCCTATACGTATCTTGCGAGCAGGCTCTACAAGGACGTCCCACAAGCGCATATCAGCGTTTAACTCACGAAGTAAGAACACCTCTATCTTGGCGTCTGTCTTTTCCTTTGTGCCATATAAGCGGGCAGGAAACACCTTTGTGTCATTAAAGATAAAAGCATCGCCATCATCAAAATAGTTGAGCACATCGCGAAAACGTATATAATCCTCTTCTTTAGGCTCGCCAGTAACCTCGCCTTTAAACATGTCTATTTTGCCCGACTTGCGATGAACTACCATTAATCTCCCCTCATCACGACGCACTACAGTAAACTTCTGCTCGCTACCATCTGCACGTTTTAATATACGCTCTGAAGAATGTGGATAGAGAGCCACCTGATCTTCTGGTAAGCTGAATTTAAATTGTGAAAGCTTCATATTCTTTTGTTTATTCTTTTTCTATTGTTTGACTACTTAACCACTTATCAAAATTGTCATAATCGATACAGTCGTCTATATTAATTGCACCTACCCGCACTCTACGCAATGACCTTAGATAAGCACCGCTATGTATAAAGCGACCAAAGTCGCGTGCCAAAGCACGAATATAAGTGCCCTTACCACAAACTACCCTTATGGTAATCTGCATCTTATAAGAATCGAATGATTGTAATTCTATCTCATCTATCTGAACCGTTTTTGGCTTTAGCTCCACCTGCTGACCATCACGACGAAGAGTGTAAGCACGCTGTCCTGACACTTTCACCGCACTATACGTAGGCGGCACCTGCTGTATCTCGCCCACAAAGCTCTGCAAAGCATCTCTTATAAGCTCCTCTGTAATATGAGCTGTTGGGAAACTCTCGCTTTCTTCATGCTCCATATCGTAACTATCTGTAGTAGCTCCTAACTGCAACGTAGCTACATACTCCTTAGTATGCGCCTGCAAAGACTCTATGAGCTTTGTCTTTCTACCCGTTGCAAGTATCAACACCCCCGTTGCTAAAGGATCTAAAGTGCCTGCATGACCTATTTTTACCTTGCCATCATTTACCTTACTGCAAAGGTAACGTATATGAGCCAACGCCTTAAAACTGGTTATACCATACGGCTTATCTATCGGAATAATAACCCCTTCTGTAAAATTCATATTTCTTATAAGGTGATAACAAATAATATTACTCTTACTCTATCATATTAAGATTAACACCCATTGCTAACAATATCAGGATAATACCACCCACTATGATACGATACCAGCCAAACAGACGAAAACCATACTTTGTAAGAAAACTAACAAACCACTTCATAGCCAGTAACGCTACTAAAAAAGCTATTACACAACCAAGTGCTAAAACGGTAAGGTTATGAAAGGTAGCCCACTGAGTGCCATGCTTTAACAAGTCGTACAAATCGAGCAATGTAGCAGCTGCCATTAAAGGAACAGCTACAAAAAAAGAAAACTCTGCTGCATGCTTACGCGTCAAGCCGCTTGCCATACCTCCCACTATAGTAGACATAGAACGGCTCATACCCGGCAAAACCGACAAACATTGGAACAGACCTATACAAAAAGCACGCCTTACATTTACCCTGCTCTCTTGCCTACCTTTATTAAAAAGCCTATCGCAAAAAAGCATAAACACACCGCCTAAAACTAACGTTACTGCCACCACAGAGACAGAATCTAATAGCCAATCGAGCAAACCACTCTTCTTTGCTAATAAGCCTACCACACCTGCAGGAAGACAGCCTATGAAAAGCAGCCAATAAAACCTAAAGAAACTCAATAATGAAGACCCTCTTTCTTTATCAACACACGATACATGCTTAAAACTAAAAAAACGTTTCCAATACAAACATACTACAGACAAGATAGCACCAAACTGTATTATGAATGTAAAAGCATGAACAAAAGGATCGCCTTGCTTAACACCTAAAAGACTTTGGGTTATTATCATGTGCCCTGTAGATGATACAGGCAAAAACTCTGTAATACCCTCTACGATAGCTATAATAATGGTTTGAAAAATAGTCATTAATGCTCTTTGTGCTTTTTAGGTTTATACAAAATAGCACCTATTATAGAAACAAAACCTATAAAGGTTACTATTGGAGCTAACGTGATGCGACGGAAGCTGAAAATGCTAACGTTAAAAAAATGCTCACCTGAACCACTTCCACTCATTAAGATAAAGCCTATCACCACTATTGCCACACCTATGGCAAGCAAAATAAAATTAGCCTTATCGAAAGCAAAATTCTGTTTTTCCATATTGTAAAAAATGCTTATTCTTATTTCTATATTTTATATAAATCGCCTGCCTTCATACGCAAGAAACGATTAACTGACAACGCTGAACACAGCGTAGCTATAAAAATGCCAAAGCACAACATTATAAGCGCCGTAACAACTAACGTATCCCATGAAAGCACCTTGCTTATCTCTGGCTCATAGCTATACAAAGAGAGAACGCAGCCACCTAAAACCACTATGGCTATCAAAGCAGACACAAAGCCCTGCATAATGGCACGCTTTAAGAAAGGAGCACGGATATAACCCCACGAGGCTCCCACAAGCTTCATGGTATGAATGGAAAAACGACGCGCATAAACGCTTAGACGAATAGTGTTGTTTATAAGCGAAAAAGACACTATGGTCAGAAGTATTGCTATAACCGATAACACTATACCTACCTTGCCCAAGGTGTTATTAACACTCTCTACCAAGTCTTGACGATAAGTAACATCGCTAACACCACGATAAGACTTTAGACGCTTTGATATCCAGCTTATAGAGTCGTTATTAGCATAATCGGCTTTAAGATTAACATCTATCTCACTGGTAAAAGGGTTTTGCCCTGCAAACTCGGCAGGATTTGCACCAAGCTCCCTCGTACCATCTGCCAAAGCCTGCTCCTTACTTATATAATTAGCCACACTGGTAAACCTTTCGCCCTTAACCTGCTCGTAAAGAGTAGCAGCTGCCTGCTCGTCTATATCGGGCTGAAGAATCATTGTTACGCTAAGATTTTCCTTTACAAAAGAGCTTAGATTGCTACTGGTAAACACCGTAAGTACCACCATTCCTATTAATATTAACACCATTGCAGTACTAATACAAAGGGTTACAACCTGTAAGCTATGCTGCCTGCGTACTTGCTTTCGCTTTTTTACCATATTATTAAAAAAAAATACAATACAACAAATTTTCTACAAAGTTACTGGAAAATAAAATAAGGACAAAAGATTTTATATTTTATTTACGCTATTCATAAGAAAAGCTCACTCTGAGGGAAAGATTATAAACATACCCTTTTGTCTTAAAACATATTTATATTACCTTTGCCTACAGAATATTTTTTTCAAAGCAATATGAGCACTATTATTTACCCCTCTCCCATCTTTGGGCCTGTACATAGCCGCCGATTAGGCATTTCGCTCGGCATAAACCTCTTGCCTGCCGATGGCAAAATATGCACCTTCGACTGCATATACTGCGAGTGTGGATATAATGCCCAGCGGCACACCTCATCACCACACCCGCCAAGAGCATTAGTGGCTGAAAAGCTCGAAGAGAAGCTAAAAGAAATGAAAGCCAGCAGCTACACCCCTGACGTGCTAACCTTTGCTGGGAACGGAGAGCCTACATCGCACCCACACTTTTATGAGATTATACAAGACACCATCAGCCTAAGAAACTTATATTGCCCAACGGCAAAAATATCTGTCCTTAGCAATTCCACCTTCATTCACCGCCCAAAGGTACACGAGGCTTTAAGAATGGTAGATAACAACATCTTAAAGCTCGACACCATTAACACCGAATGGATAAAAAAGGTAGACCGACCCACAGCACCATCTTATAACGTAAAAAAAATAATAGAAAACATGAAAGCCTTTAAAGGGAAACTGATAATACAAACCATGTTCCTTAAAGGATATAACGACCAAGGGGAAAACATTACTAACACCTCTGAAACATTCGTTGCACCATGGCTCGAAGCCGTCAAAGCCATAGCCCCTAACGAGGTGATGATATACACCATAGAGCGCGAAACACCTGCATCGCACCTAAGAAAAGCCTCGCACGAAGAGTTAGACGCTATATGCGAGAGAGTAAAATCGTTAGGAATAGCCTGCCAAGCATCTTATTAAAAGCCCCACAAAGCATAGGGATAAAAAAACTTTATCACTACCACCCCAAAGCAAAACACCTGCCTTTACCTACATAAAAAGGACTGAAAAGAAAGGAAAAGATAAAGAGCAGGAGAGAAAAATAAGCTATTTTTAGTACATTTTTAATCTATTTTTGTTAGAAAAATAATTTATTTTTGCCTACCCCTCATCTCCTTTTTACCAAAAAAGGCTATGCTCTATATAGAAAAAAAATTACATTTTATAGCTGCTAAAGCCGTGCCTTTTCTTCCCTACTTCCCATAAAAAAGAAGCCACCAAAAAGTTTTCCGCCTACCTTTACACCTATAAATAATAGCCTAAAAAACAAATAATTAGGTGAAAATATAACAAACATCTTAAAAAACTATAATTCTTGGGGGGGGGGGGGGAATATTCTTTTTAAAGAAATAAAAGTATTACCTTTGAAGAGGAAAAAAGATCAAAATAATTAATATGTTTTGGCGTATGATGTCAAACAAGAAAGGAAAAAGTAATGAAAAAAATGTACGAAAAGCCAGTCGCTACAATTTTGAAAATGGAAAGCTCTATGCAGATAATTTGTAGCTCTGGGTTTACAAACAAAGAAAACTTCAAAGTAAATCCGTGGGAAAAACCTGAGGAAACTGACGTGAACGGAGATTCAAAACCAATAAATGAATTCCCTGACTGGCTAAGCGGAAAACCTTAAAGACATAATATCTTTTATAACACACACACGGTAACAAAACATTATTAAAGCAAATGAAACACTTTTTTTTAAGCTATAAGGCTATTACAGCTGCCCTTACGATGGGTTTGGCAGCTATTACAACATCTTGCTCACAAGATATCGACAATAATAGCACTCATGTTAAAGACTACAAAGCAGAAAGCGCTAAGATAGTAAAGCTAAGCTTTGGTCCCCACACACGAGGCACTATGTACGACGAAATATCACAAATGGCAGACAATGCTACCTTTGGTGTATATGGCTATGCACGTAAAGACGGCGAAGGTATAAACACAAATCCTAACTTTATTAACAACGGTAGCGCAGAGAAGAAAGACGGTATAGTGCATGTAGGCGGCAAAGTGGCTACATATAAGGAAAGCATGCCTAAGGTAAAGATAGCTGCCGTATATCCTAAGCTCGCAGACAACGCCTTTACAAGGACAGGCGACAACACATACACCCTTACCTACGCCTTACAAGAGGACATGTCTACACAACAAGACTTGCTAATAGGTGAGGCTCCTGAGTTTACCATAACAAGTGAGAACAGCAAAAACGACGTGATAGATGGTGAACAGACTGTAAACATGCATCATGCCCTTACAGCTATCAACTTTGCCATTGGCGACCGCGTACCTACTGGTTACACCATTGAGGGCATTCGCCTAACAGGCCTATATACTAAAGGTACGTGCAATGTAGACTTATCGAAGACCACCGACGCAGAGCGTTTCACATGGGAAACCTCTGGCGAGAAGAGCTATGTGTTTATTAAGACAAGCAACATCACCACCACACAGATAAACAGAACCCAGTTTACTGGGCTAAAAGCAAGCAATAATAAGTACGACAACCTTACCATCTTCATGATACCACAACCGATAGGCAAAGACGCCATAGCAGAGGTAGTTTTAAAGAAAGATGAGAAATATGGTGCTGATGGAAATATTCAAGAAGATTCTAGACTTCCACTAAAGCTGATAACCATTCCTCTCAAATTAAAAGATGACAAACCATATACAGCTGGTCAGGTAGAAAAATATAATATAGGTGCTAAGCCTCCTCAGGAAGATTTGAACCCACTATTATATTTTATTACAAAGAAAGGAGCAGAAACAACAAGTTCTTCAGCATATAATTTAAAAACAGATGCAGATAAAGAAGAAAAAACTAATGAAGGAACTACAAAATATGGCTTAACTATATTCTCCGCTCGATACGTAGCGAAGACAAAATCTCAAAAAGAACCTATTCCTTTAATAGTGGCACCTCATACGTTTAGAATAGTAAAGATTACGTATGACTATTATTCTAATGGTAAAAACGGCAAACGAGAACGTAACAGAGACGTAGAAGTACCTGAAGGAAGCGTAGTTGTCGGAGATATAAAGCAGCCTGATAGCAACGATAAGTATGGGCATTTCACCTTAACTTTCAATCCAAAGTATTATCCAAAGATACCAGACCTTATAATACCTGGTAAAAAAGGGAAACCAGACAAAATTACTAAACAACCATTTGATAAGATTCAAATACACATAGAGCTTGATGGTGCTGTAATGACACTTAAACAAGCAGTAAAAGGTTTCCCCCAATAATAGCCCAACAACTCTAATAGCTGGCATAAGGCAAGCAGCTAAGCGGTAAGAAAAGAAAGCGCAACGCCACGTAATGATAAAAAACGTAAGGCGTTGCGCTTTGTCTTTGCTTCTTCTTTCCCATAGAGAGCTTTAGCATGGCAGGCTTAAGAGGGGGGGGGGAGCGAGGCTTTAGAAGGGCAAGCCTATAGCAAGGTGTAAGGCTTGCGCATCACGGAAAGAAGAGATATTATAAAAGCCTGCTTTACCCGTAGGGTAAGGCACATGAAGACCTACACCCCAGTCGAGCCGAATCATAAAATAGCCTATGTCGTAACGAAGCCCCACACCTGTGCCTACACCTATCTGTGTAAGCATATTAGGAAAGAGGAGCTGCCCCAAAGGGCGTTCTGCCTCGTTATGTAAGGTCCATACGTTACCCGCGTCAAGGAAGACAGCCCCATAAAGCTCTCTAAAGAGGTGAGGACGATACTCTATGTTAGCCTGCAGCTTTACGTCCCCCGTCTGCTCTACATAAGACGAGGCTACCGACTTAGAGCGATATCTGCCCGGCCCTATCTCACGCACATTAAAGGCACGTATGCTATTAGCTCCGCCTATATAAAACTGCTCCGTATAAGGAGCTGCCTCACTGTTGCCATATACCCATATTATGCCTGCATTAAGATGGGCAGCAAGAGAAGAGAGCTTAGACAGCTGCCATGTCTTAGTAAAGTTAGTTTCCACTTTAAGAAATTGTGCATACGGGTTTTTAAACATCTTCTTATTGCTCTGCTGCCACCTCTTCCCTGCTGCCATATATCCTAAAGAGAGTATGTTAGACGCCTCGCTCACCGTAGTCCACCATTTTATAGGGTTGGCATAGCTGCTACTGCTCATATAGGTGTATTGGAATTGCATCTTAGGTATAAACTGGTCCGCCATAGATATTTTAAGATATGGCAAGTCTTCTGTCATGCTGGTATATGCCTTTGTGGTAGCATTCATATATTCGTATGTTAAGATAAGGGGCGAGAAGGTAAACATACTTTGCTCGGTAGGTTGCCACTGATAGGTAAAATCGGCAGAAGCCACATGACGGCGAAAGTATCCGGCACGGTTAATGACGGCAAAAGACGCCTTTACCGTAGTAGATGGTGTAGAGAAGAAAGCCCTCTTACCTCTTTTCTTAGCAAAGGTTATAAACGTAGGGGTTAAGATGCGTGGATATTGTATGCTTGTTTCTAAGCCATACTCATAGTTGTCTAAGCTAAAAGTGGCATTGCTGTTACTCCTTGCCGACGACCACGCATAAGAGCCATGCACATTAATGTTGAGCAGTTCGCCTGCTCTAAAGGCGTTGCGCTTGGTAAGACCCACTACAAGCTCTGGCCCGTAACGCTGATTTGTCTTACCTTTTCCGTATGCTTCCACAAAAAAGCTATATGGCTTATCAAATACAGCGTCTACGTTTAGGTTAAGCACCTTGCAGGTATCTGTAGCGTCTTTTGGCGAAAAAGTAAAGGCAGCCGTCTGAAAGATACCCGTAGAGCTTAGCTTTTGCCTGTAACGCTGCATCTTCTCATAGTTGTATGCTTCGTCTTTCATGTCCTCCACCTCGCTACATAGCAAGCGTGGGTGTAACGGTGGGTGCTTACCGTTATAGTTTATAGTAAGGCTGCCGTAGTGCTTATGCTTAGCTAAGGGCTCTTGATAGTCGCGGCGCAGATTTATGGTAACATCGCCTATATGCCACTGTCGTAAGGCTTTGCTGCTCACAGAGTCGGCTAACTGAAGACGAATGTTAGCTCTGCCGCTCACCTCGGCAGTGTCGGCAAGGTAGCTTGCGTTGTTGTTTTGGTAATAGTAGTAACCATTGTCTTTAAAGAGCAGTGTGATGCGTTGTCGCTCTTTTTCTAAAGCAGCAACATCGAAAGGAGAGCCTTTTTTTATTTCAGACTGCTGACGACTTGCCGCTATGAGCTTGCTCATCTGAGCAGGGAAGTTAGTATAGCTTATGCTATCTATAGTCCACAAGCGTCCCATGCTAACGTTATATCTTAGCTTTACCTTCTTCTTATTGCTTTGCTGTATAGCATCATAGGTTATCTTACCATCAAAATATCCTCTTTTGTTAAGCAGATTCTCTCCCACTTTCACCCTAAGCTCTGGTGTTACGGTGCTTAATGTTACCGGTGTAGAACCAAAAGTCTTTGTTATCCAGCGGCTAAAGCGTGTGGTGTCGTTAGCAAAGGCGTTCCATATCCATAGCCCTATAGGGAAAGGCGAGCGTATAGATGGGCTTCCAAGCAGAGAGCCGTTAGGCTTAGAGGCAAGGACAAGGTCAAGCTCTTCTTGTACATTATAGAAATGGCTGTTCTTGGTGTAGTTATCATATTGTGTTTTCAGCATTCCTGTGTATAGCTGCTGGTCGTCGCGAAGCCCTGACGTGGTGCTACAAGCCGAGAGCATTAACACGGTAATGAGCAAGAGAGGATACTGCTTTTTTAGCTTTTTTATATTCATACGTTTCATTAGCAATATGTGAAAAGAGTAGTTTTAAAATTTTAAAGGAGGATATTTTATAATATCAGGTATGGTATCTGCTATAACAGGCTTTGGCAAGGAGCCGGTATCTTTCCTTAGTCTTAATATGTCCCAAAACCTGCTGATCTTACGTCTCCAAAGAAAACCTATACCATATTCGCTCAGATTACCTTCCAGCCAGTCGTATGCTTCACGTTCGTAATAGAGCTTAAGATATTTTGTTTCGTTCCTGTTAAGGCGATATTCTATGGAGAAATTGTCAAAGTAAGCTCCGTTTTCGCGTGCTAAGGCAGAGCCTGTAGACACACGTCCGCCTAATATTATTTTAAGCCTGTTGTTCCATAGCCGTTTAGAAAACTTAAAAGTATAATCGGTATGTAAAGCCCCGTTTACATCGGCAGCCGTTTCTAAGTTAGCCGAAAGGTCTAACCCCATAGAGTTTAAAGCTCGCCCGGTGATAGAGTTTACTTGCGTTTGTAGGAAACTTGCCAAAGCTCCACTCATGGCATTGTTAGCATTTGAGATATTATCTCCATCGAAATATAGTCCTGATGCTAACATCGTTACAGCCAGCTTAGAGCGTTCCTCCACCGATTTTGTCTTCAGCGAGTTAGTCATCTCCTGGTCCTCTGGTGCTTCTATGATAAACTCTATGCTTGGTTTGGGAAATTGCTTGGTAAGTTTCACCCCACAAAGAAAGTCTACTAACCTGCCGCTTCTTGTCCCCGTAGACACATTAGCACGTACGTTTTCGGTAGCCTCTATGTTTAGCGTAGGCAGCATAGGATCTCCGGTAAAGTTTACATAGCTTCCTTGCCTTATGTAAAAGGTGCGCAGAGGTATTACGTCCATAGTATATTTCATCTTACCACTGTTTAGCGTATATCGTCCACGTAGCTGCACGCCATTAACGGGGTCGTAGCTAAGGTTTAGGTTTCCCCCTCCTATCATGTCTATGTAGTTAGTATGTTCGGGGTTAAGGATAGTTTTTATACGTGCTTGCTCGTCTATGTTCATGTGTAAGTCCATAGAGAATCCTTTGAGATCGCCGCGTGGTATCACCTTTGTGGTAGTATCTTTAAAGTTAGCGAACTTCACCAAGTCTTGCAGCTTTGTATCGCTCATTAGGCTTTGATCTTTAACAATATAGTTCATATCGGTGCTACCAAGCACGTTAAGTATGCCAGACAGGTGAAGATTGCTTACCTCTCCCCTCACACTTCCCATAAAATCTACTATAGCTTTACCATAGGCTTCAGAGCGTGGGTTCTCCTTAGCATTGATAAGCTGGAAGTTTTGAGCACGAAGAGCCACATTAAGCATCATATTGTTAGTGTTTGAGATGTCTAATGTGCCGTTAAGCGTTAAGGGATTGTTATTGTTGTCATACAGCTTAAAGTCGGTAAGAGCTATTTTGCTATCCTCTATTACCAAAGGTTTCTCACCAAAGCGCATCTTTACGCCATAGGGATCGCTCCTTAGATAAGCCCCATGAGCATATACCTTACCTGTTATGTCAAGACTGCTTAGCTTGCCTTGCACGGTAAGAGAGCCGTCGCCTTCACCATATAAGCCTACTATCTTTTCAGGTATAAAACCATTAACATAGCTTAAAGGGAACTTGTTCATACTTAAAACAGCATTAAGGCAGCCCTCGCCTGCGCTGTCGTAAGTACCATTAAGCGTACCCACTTCTACATCGTCCTTACTTATTATAGCATCTATATAATGGCTTTTATCGCCCTTTGGCATATATACCATTTGTAAGCCTACGTTGCCTATAGGACTGTTTTCATAAACAAAGTTTTTTATGCCCATATCGCTCGACACGCTTACCTGTGTAGGTGTTTGTATAATGTGGTAATCGCCGTCTAACTCTCCTGAAAGGTTTGGCATGAAAGGTATTAACCTAAAGAGATAGCCTAACTCAAACTTATGCACAGAGAGTGTGAGGTTTTGCAGCGAGGCTTCATCATCGTCGTCGGTGCGTACCTTAAGACCAGTGCCGTCTTTAGCCACAAAATCGAGGTTAGCAGATACGCGCTTATCTCGTCCTATATAGATATAGTTTAAAGGGTTTACATTAAAGGTTTTATATCCCACTATAGCTTGTTTTGATATGATGTTAAAACGCAAACCATTCTCTGCCATAGCAAGCTGCAAGCCTATATCTATACCTACACGTCCTTTCTCGTCAAGAATGGCAGAGTGGGTTTTTATACCACCTTCATATAACGCTCCATCAAAGAAAGCTGTGTAAGGATAGCTGTTTTTAGAGCTATTGGCAACCCATGCGTTATACCCTATCTTGCCATCGGTGCTCTTTAGCTCTATGTTAACCTTATCCATTTGCATGCTATCGCATACTAAAGAGTCTATTTTTATAACGCCATCTAACCCCCTACTGGGAGAAGACATTAAGCTAACATCAGTATGTGCGAAGCTATAACCTTTGCTTGACAGAAGCTCTCTAAAGAGGTTTGAGCTTCCAGACTTGAGCTGTAAGATGCCACGCGGCAAGAGCTTAAGCAGTGCCTGCTGGTCTATATGCTTATCCTTTATCTGCTTAGTAATAGCCTGAGAGAGGGCATTAGCATTCTTACCCAGTTGTAACAAGCCCTTATCCATAGTAGTATATAAATGGAAATCGCCGCCATCTACCTTTGCCGTAAAGCTGTTTTGCTTGCTTGCTACATCTATTAGCACATCGTCTGTGGTATATTGCTTGTTTTTTTCGTCTATAACAACTTTGCCCAATAAGCCCTTAGCTTTAAGCTCATCACCCCCATTCGTAGCAAAGGATATGTTTAGCTCTCCGCTTGCACGTAAAGGCTTATCTACAACACCCACCTCATAGAGGTCTGCATGAGAAAGATTACCTTCCAAGCTGCCCCCTATATGCTTGCCTTTCATAGATAGGCTCATGTCAAAAGAGCCCTTTAGCAGCGGTATAACGTTTTTATCACGATGTTCTATAAGAGCAAAATCGCTCACCTTGCCCGTTACGTTATGGCTATTAGCACCACTTTGGGTATAAAGAATATTAGCCCTTGTGCCTATATGGTAAGCCTTCTTGGTTATGTTAAGGGCTTTTAGGTTAGCATCTACGATGTAGCCTTGCAGCTTTGCTTGCATACGCTTTCCCGCTACATTAATCATAGCAAGAAGATTGTCCGTTAAGAGTAATTGTTTGCCTCGTTTGCTTTCGTCAGTAATCTTAAGAGTGTGAAGCGTGCCTTTAAAGAAATGCTTATCCTTCATGTTAGAACTTACATGAGCATCTGTCCACCCCGATAAGACATAACGCTCTTTCATAGCTCCTAACGAGTGTAGGTCTATGCGTGTCAGATGGCCTTTTATATGCCCATCTATGAGCTTTGAAGACACATTACCTTTGTAAGTAAACCGCCCCCCTATCATCTTGTTAGTACTGTTAATAGCTGCAAAGAGCTTATTGCCGTGCTTACTTATCTTACCACGAAAACCATCTAAGGTATATTTATCATATCTTAGCTGTGCTATGTTCATAGCAACTGTGCTATATGAGCTTTGACTCATCACGTCCGTTCCCCTGCCATAAGCCATCAGAGCACCGGAGAAACGGCTAAGCCCCATTGTAGGCAGAAAATGGTGTAAGGGAAATTGGCGTGCTTTTATGTTTGCTTTATAGATGTTAGCATGTATGTTATAAGCAAAAAGAGCCTTTACCGTTCCGCCTCCCTGCGAGAGAAACATATTACCGGCATAGTAATTTTTGCCAAGAGTAAGATGCCCGTTAACACCAATATTACGCGGTAGAAGAAGAGTTTTTGCTATACTTTTAGGCATTATATCTCTTATAAAGTAGAGATTAGCTGCATTACCCTTAACACTAAAATTGCTATAAAAGGGCTGTTTACCAACTATGTTGGCTATATTGCCCGAGCCTGAAAAATCAAAGTGTCCTAACATGGCTATTCGCAACTTGCTAAAAGAGATGTGTTGTAAGTTGCCCACCACAGTGCCACTCATTTTTAAAGGAGCAGCAGGCAGACTTTTATATACGCTTCGAGGCATAGCATAGAGGAAAGGCTTAAGATCAGCCTTAGTAACATACCCTTCTAAAGCTGTAGTAAGCCTGCCCGGATTAATAGCATCGAAAGCATTTAGATCCATTGCCAAGCGTCCGTTTAGCATAGAAGTAGGCAGCTTAATATGGAAGTCTGACAGATTTATAGCCTTATTATTATAAGCAAAAGCACCAGAAAGCTCGTTTATAGTAAGCCCACTGCCTTCCCTCATATTGGCAGCACGCACTGCAAACTTTAGACATTCCTTAGAAAATATAAAAGAGCTTAGCCCTATGTTTATGTCTTTTATATGTAAGTGGTTAGCATCAAACCCTTTTTGTTTTGCCTTCTTATAAGGCAAAACATACGAAAAAGCTCCACCATTCCAGTCGAACTGACCTATTTTATATATGTCGTCATGTAAAAGGAGCTGTGTTTGTAAAGCCTCAACTTTATCGAACTGTGCCTTTAGCTGCAAAGAGTCGCCGGGAAGGTGCAGCGCAAAACGGGTTTTGTCTATATTTATTTTATCTATCTTAATTTTCCAAAGCGTCTTTTTTTTAGTAGTATCCTTAGGTATAGTATCGCCCAAGGCTATATCTAACCAGCCGCCTCGTATGTCTGCCCTATTGAGCTTTAACGCCTCGTCCTTAATATCTATATTATGACTTATTAGGTGTAACCTTTCTATATCTCCACGAATACGAAGGTCGCCTATGAAATTAGCAGTATTAGCTTTTAGCTTTTTAAAGGTAAGCTCATCTACCTCTACCTTACCATCTATGAGCGGCATAAGCTGTACCTTTGCTATAAGTTGTTGCATATCAGCAATGGTATCTATCTTATTTTTTATAGACAGGTTAGGCTGAGTCAAGAGAAGGCTATCCAGCTGCAAATCTAACGGGAAGCTAAGCCTTACGCGTTTTAAGCTAACGGTCATGTTAGTAGTTTCAGAAATGTGAGCAGCCACTTTTTTTACAGCCCAATTCTGCACTGGCGGTATATATAATAATAATAGTAATAGTAAGAAAGTAATAACAGGCGTCAGCACAATGGCTATCATAACCTTTAGTCCTTTTTTCATAAGCGTTTACAAGGATTTTCTAAATATAAAACAAATATAAATATTTTTTTTATCTGTTTCAAAAAAAAAGCACATTTATTGATAACTTTTCCTTTAAAAAAAGCCATTACCTTTTTATATATAAGGCAATGGCTATGAGGAGAGAGTATAACTAAATTTCTTGTAAATCTACAAACTTGCCTCGTTCTTTTCTCTCTTTAATGAGGCGTTGTAACTTTTCCTTACGCTTAGGAGCTATCCATTTACGTGCAAAGATGTTAGGTATAGCCACTCCAAGAGCTATACATATAAGCACTAAAGTGCCGTTAATGGCATTATGCATAGCTACTGTAACTTCGCCTACCACACCCTGCATCTCAAAAAAGCCATAAAGAGCACGATACATTAACACACCTGGGATAATAGGTATCACGGCAGGAATGGTAATACACTGATGAGGGGTATGAAACCAATGAACAGCCTTAATATTTATAATAGATATTAGAGCCGAGCCACACAACGACCCAAAAACAAGCCCCATACCTAAACCTATATTATTAGTGCTTGGACCTAAGTTGATAAAATTTCGTGAGCATACGCAGATAATACCACCTATGGCTATCCATGGCATTAAGCGATAAGGAATATTATATATAGTAGCAAACCCCATTGCCGAGATAGCAGCAGCGGCAGCATATTCGTAAAAGTTATGATGAGGCACCAAAGAGAGATCTTTTACAAAATTGTCTATACTACCACACTTAATAGCAAGCACAATACCAAAGGCTAAAGCTGTTATCATAAGCGCAGTGTTTGCAGCACGTATCAAGCCGTTTTCTAAATAGTTGTCGAGCATATCATTAACAGCATTAATAAGTGGCACACCCGGCACTATCCATAAGCTACAAGCTAAGAGCGGCCTAAAAGGCGTTGAAGATAACAGTATATGTGCCACACCAGAGGGTAGAGCATCTTGCACTATAGGCATAGAGAGGTAAGACGACAACCATGCAACAATGGTTGAGACAAAAGCTCCTACAGCAAAGTTAGCATACACATTAGACCCTATGCTATTAAGATACATACGAAAGCGATTACCTAAAATAGCAGCTATAGAAGCATAAAAGAAGCCCGTCCAGTCGGCACCAAACTGAATGCTAAAGCCACCACAGGCAAAACCTGCACAGATAGCTATCACCCATTCGGAATAATAATGCCTGCCATGGGCTATCTTTTCCAGCTCATCGGCATACTGATCTATACTATAATCGTACTGAATAGCTTTCCATGTAAGCTTTGAAATGTCTTGGATAATAAGCATATTTATAACATGCTTATTACATCGCTGCATTTTAGAAAAGCTATGCCCCTCATCACTTATATTTACCTGAAGCATATCATAATTGACGTAAATATGAGTGTTCTCTTTTGGTAATCCTAAGAAAGCCGCAGCACGTTCCATATTACGCTTAACCCGACTTGTGTCGGCTGCGCTCTCCATTAATAGTTGTCCTGTTCGCAATAAAAGATCTATCTTCTTGCGCAATGTGCTAACCTGAATAGCAGATGTAGTATTATCCATTAAAACTAAAAATAATTGTGGAATTTGCCTGCAAAGGTATAAAAAATAATTGGGATATGAGCCATTGTTATTTACTTATCATGCCCATATCCCATAGTATTTCATATATGCAAATAAAGTTTTTATACTAATTATACTAAAGCGAAACAATATTATATCTTTTTTTATATACTTGCCTTTTTAATCTTCCATAAGCTTGCGATAACGCCCTTTTTTTATCTCCTCATTACCTAAACGTCGAGCTTTATTTATCTCATATTCAGAGTAATCACCTTCAAAGAACACCACTTCGCCGTTACCCTCAAAAGACAAAATATGCGTACAGATACGATCTAAAAACCAACGGTCGTGACTAATAACAACCGCACAACCTGCAAAGTTTTCTAATCCTTCTTCTAATGCGCGTAATGTGTTTACATCGATATCGTTAGTAGGCTCATCTAAAAGCAAAACGTTTCCTTCTTGTTTTAAAGCAAGGGCAAGCTGCAAACGATTACGCTCTCCTCCAGAGAGTACACCACAAAGCTTACTTTGGTCAGTGCCTGAAAAATTAAAACGTGAGAGATAAGCACGCGAATTAATATCCCTGCCTCCCATACGGAAGGTTTCGTTACCTTGTGCTACTACATCATAAACACTCTTATTAGGATCAATATCCTTATGTTGCTGATCTACATAAGATATTTTAACCGTTTCGCCCACTTCAAAGGTTCCACTATCTGCCTGCTCTAAACCCATGATAAGACGGAAAAGGGTTGTCTTTCCTGCCCCATTAGGACCTATAACCCCTACTATACCGTTAGGAGGCAAACTAAAATTAAGATCCTTAAAGAGCACCTTATCATCGAAGGCTTTTTGCACATGTTGAGCCTCAATAACCTTATTACCCAAACGAGGACCATTAGGTATATATATTTCTAATTTCTCTTCTCGCTCTTTCTGTTCCTCATTAAGCATCTGATCGTACGATTTAAGACGAGCCTTACCTTTTGCTTGTCGGGCTTTTGGAGCCATACGCACCCATTCCAGCTCACGCTCTAATGTCTTACGACGCTTAGAAGCACTCTTTTCTTCTTGAGCCATACGTTGAGTTTTCTGCTTAAGCCATGACGAATAGTTACCCTTCCAAGGAATGCCCTCGCCACGGTCGAGCTCTAATATCCACTGGCTCACATCATCAAGGAAATAACGATCGTGAGTAACAGCAATAACAGTTCCCTCATACTGCTGAAGATGTTGTTCTAACCAGTCTATACTTTCAGCATCTAAATGGTTAGTAGGCTCATCGAGTAACAATACATCTGGCTTTTGAAGAAGCAAGCGGCATAATGCTACACGACGACGTTCACCCCCTGAAAGGTTACTAACCGGCTTATCCCCTAAAGGACAACGTAAAGCGTCCATAGCACGCTCAAGTTTAGAATCTATATTCCAAGCATCTGTAGCATCTATAACGTCTTGCACCTCTGCCTGCCGCTGCATCAGTTTGTCCATCTTTTCAGGATCGCTATAATATTCCTCTAAGGCAAACTTCTCATTTATTTCATCATATTCCTTTAAAGCATCATATATATGCTGTACACCTTCCATGACATTTTCCTTAACAGTCTTTCCCTCATCAAGAGGTGGATCTTGCTCTAAATAACCTACGCTATAACCCTGACTCCACACTACATCTCCAAGTGTGGGCTGTTCTATGCCTGCAATAATCTTCATAAGGGTAGATTTTCCTGCCCCATTTAAGCCTATAATACCTATTTTAGCACCATAAAAAAAAGAAAGATATATATTCTTTAATATTTGTTTTTGGTTTTGTGGTATAATCTTAGATACTCCCACCATTGAGAAGATAATCTTCTTGTCGTCTACTGTAGCCATGTTTTGTTTTTATTTTATCAGTTTTATATTTACACAAAAGTTTTTTTATTAAAAGCAGAACAAGGTAAAAGCAACATCATCTCTTCCTTTCTTCACGCTCTAAACAAAGTACTTATAAACACCTTTAGCATATAAAAAAATAATAAGAGGGCAAGCAAAATAATAATTTTTGCTCACTCTCTCATATATAATATATTATAAGGTGAATATACTTTTTATTATCTTATTCTGTCTGCAGCTCTTACTAATGCCTCATCGGCTAATATAGCTTTACGAGCCATAAATAGCAATATAAGAGATATTAAAGGCAGACAAGCTGCAAACTTTACATTAAAGCTGCCTAAAGCTGTTAACATCTGGCTAAATACCCCATAAACAATATACCAACCCAACATCAACAACATAGAGAAAACACACAAACGGCTCTGACGCTTGCGGTTACGAAAATCGAATATTGCAAAAAGATTTATAGGGCAGCTTATTACTAAAAGCCCAAATAAAGCCCATACGCTATACTCTTTATCACCGTTAGAATGTTGTATCCATAGGTTATACACCTCTTGGTTAGCTGCCATCGCCTTAGCCTCTATGTGCGCAATAGGCATAGCCATACATGCAAGTATAGCAATGATAGCTAATAATAAGAAAATAGTTTGCTTTCGCTGAATCATGATTTAATCTTCGTATTCTCCTTTTACATCTTTAGAAGGATCGCGCCAATAAATGCTATTATTAAGAAACTCTTCCGTTGCAAGCAAAGTAGGCTTTGGAAGCTTCTCATAATAACGGCTAATCTCTATCTGCTCACGATTCTCAAAAACTTCTTCTAAAGAATCATTATATGAAGCAAATTCAGCTAATTTCTTGTTTAAATCTTGCTTTATCTCTACTGATATCTGATTAGCACGCTTTGCAATAATAGCGACACTTTCGTAGATATTGTCGGTATCTTTCCAAAGCTCTTGTACATCTCTTGTTACCGTGTTTGACGGTGCTTTTGACTTCCTGTAATCCATTCTTGTAAATATAATATTTTATAATCGCTTTAATCTTTTGTAACCTGCTTACATTTTTTTATATATTCCTCCGCAGTATGACGCTCCTTAGAGTCGGGAAACTGATTGATAAATCCATAACACTCATCTTCTGCATCTTGAAAACGTTGTAGCTTTTTAGCATCTACACTCATATGCGCCAGCTCAAACTTGCTCTTCATTATTAATATGGCAAACTCCTCGCGCAGATTACTATAAGGATAATCATTTATAGCGTTTTGAGCCGTTATAACACAAGCCTCATAATTATTGCCTCCACTTGTACAATTACCAAAGTAAGAGCCAAGATTATAATAAAGCTTTGCATTCAAATATTCTTTTTTTACTAATTTGTCTTGAAGCTCAAACATTCGCTCTTGCGCCTTTTCTTTCATCTTACCATCTGGGAAAAGATCTAAATAGTCCTGAAAAGCCTGTATAGCTGCAATGGTAGGTGTCTGATCTAACCTCGGCTCTGGAGCATTTTCATACAAACATTGCCCAATGTTAAACTGTGCCATCTCTGCATATATCCCCTTAGGATAGCTCTGATAATATTTTTTAAATATTTCTGAAGCTGCATCATAGTCCTTCATGCCATATTCTGCCTTTGCTAACATATATAAGCTCTCCTGACCATTCTCTGTACCTTTTAGCGTAACTACCAAATCTTGCAAAAGAGGAATAACACTTGCAAACTTACCTTTAACAAATAACTCTTTAGCAAACTCGTACTTATATTCTGGGTCTGCACTCTTATATACTACATTATATTCGTGGGCACAGCTGCAAAAAATAAGTGCCACACAAAATGATAAAATAATGCTTTTCTTCATATTTACAATTTGTGATGCAAAGATAAGTATTATTCTGCTAATATGCAAGAAGTTAGATTTGCTTTTTATATATATTACACCTTTATTATATTGTTTTTCTTGCACATTATACCATTTTTATTGTGGATAGATAAGATTTTCCTGGCTTATATTATCTAACACTTCTGTTAAAAACTTCTTAGCCTCCCACCTTGCTATGGGCAGATTGTTCATTAAATAGTTGCCACAGTCGCGTGGTGTAGCACCGGGTATTTCTCCCTCAAAATTGGCTATAAAGGTAAACGTACGACGCATTAGGTCGACAATGTCAACCGAATCAAGGTCGCCTTTAAGGATAAGATAGTTGCCAGTCAAACAACCCATAGGCCCCCAATATATTACCCTATCCTTCCACTTTTCATCATTACGCAAAAAAGTAGCTGCAAGATGTTCTATCGTGTGTATAGACTCTACATGCAATGTAGGCTCACGATTAGGCTCTTTCATACGAATATCAAAAGTAGTGATAACCTCACTACCTATATAATCCTTCCTGCTAACGTAAATGCCACGCTTTAGAGCAAGATGATTTATAGTAAAAGAAGATATTTTATCCATTTTCTTATTTTTACTTTAAAGAATGTTCAAGAAATGTTTTGTTACCTCAAAGCTACCTTCTGCTATCTTTTCCCAAAAGTTGAAATACTGAGAAGCGTTCGTATCTTTCAAAGGAATATCGCTTATAACACGAAACGAAACAAAGGGTATACCATATATATAACACACCTGAGCAATAGAACAGCTTTCCATGTCTACAGCTTTTGCGTCAGGAAAATGATTAATTATGCTTTGCATTTTATCTTTCGTGTTTACAAACCATTCGCCACTCACTGTAAGTCCTGCTTTTATAGTAGGGATTTTACCCTTAATATCATTTAATGCTAAAGCCTTGTCAATATACTCCTGACTCGTTTTAAAACGGGCAGGCATTCCCATTATCTGTCCAAAGAGCTGCTCATCACCACAATAAGCATCATGGTAAACACACTCTTTTGCAACTACCACTTGTGCAACCTCTAAAGAGACATCAACCCCACCAGCACAGCCACTTGAGATAATCAAATCTGGGTGATAATTATTTATCATTTCTACTGTACCTACAGCAGAATTAACCTTTCCTATTCCACATTGCTGTAAAATGATTTTTTTATCATTAAGAGCTCCTATTATAAAGTCTTTATTATTAAAACGCTCCGTTTGAATGCTACTGAGAATGGCTTTGAGCTGTGTCAGCTCTTTATCCATAGCAACAATAATTCCTATTTTCATAATGCAAAGATACGAAAAAGATGATAGTTACACATGGTAACATACTATATTTTTGTATCTTTGCAATGTTTTAGAATAGTTAGAACACTACTTAAAGGATAGAATCTATAAATAAAAACATATGAATACTTGGAAGAAATTTTTACCCGATCTTATTATCGTAGTAGCTTTTGCGGTTATTTCATTTGCTTATTTCATTATTCCTGTAACACAAGGGAAAATATTATACAGACACGACGCTTCAGCTGGTATGGGCGCAGTGCAAGAGTTAGGAAAGTATAAAGAAGCTACAGGTGAAACGACACGTTGGACAAACTCTATCTTCAGTGGTATGCCAACCTATCAAATATCACCGTCCTACCATTCTACAGATGGGCTTGCTGTGGTAATGAATGCTTACCACTTATGGCTACCTGATAACGTATGGTTTCTTTTTGCTTATATGTTAGGCTTTTATATCCTTTTAAGAGCTTTCAATTTACGTAAATCTTTAGCCGCTTTAGGTAGTATTATTTGGGCATTCTCTTCTTACTTCTTAATAATAATAGCAGCTGGACATCTTTGGAAAGTAATGGCTTTAGCTTACCTTCCGCCTATGATAGCAGGTATTGTTTTAACCTATCGTGGGAAATATCTTTTAGGATTTGTTATAACAGCTATATTTACAGCATTTGAGATTAAGGCTAACCATATTCAGATGACTTACTATTACCTGTTTATTGTCTTCTTTATGGTAATGGCTTATCTTTATAAAGCTATAAAAGATAAACAGATTATGACATTCGTAAAGTCGTCTATAGTTTGTCTTATAGCTGCCGGAGTTGGGATAGCTATTAACATTTCAAGTCTTTTTCATACATGGCAATACCAAAAAGAGAGCACACGTGGTAAAAACGAGCTTGTAAATAAAGCCTCTAATAATCAAGCCAGTTCCGGGTTAGATCGCGAATATATCACACATTGGAGCTATGGCATAGATGAGACAATGACTCTTCTTATCCCTAACGCTAAAGGTGGAGCCTCCGTACCTTTATCGCAAAACAAAACTGCCATGTCTAAAGCCGACCCTACTATACAAAGTTCTATCCCAGTATTATACGATTCTTTTCCACAATATTTTGGGACACAACCCGGCACAAGTGGCCCAGTATATGTAGGTGCGTTTGTTATGCTACTTTTTATAATGGGTCTATTTATAGTACGCACACCTCTTAAATGGGCATTATTAGCAGCAACAATACTCTCTATACTTTTATCATGGGGTAAAAACTATATGTGGCTTACCGATTTGTTTATAGACTATTTCCCTATGTATGCTAAATTTCGTACAGTGTCAAGCATTCTTGTTATAGCAGAATTTACAATCCCTCTACTTGCTATTTTCACCCTAAAAGAAATTATCGATAAACCAGATGTCTTAGTTAGTAAAGCTCGTTTTATCTATATTAGTATAGCTCTTACACTTGGAGTTTCTGTTATAATTGGTATTTTCCCAGACCTAATGGGGCCTTTTGTTAGCTTACAAGAAAGGAATATGCTAAGTTCTATACAAGGTATGGATAATAACTCTTTACAATCTATTTTATCGAATATAGCTACAATGCGATCAGCTTTAGTAAGCGCAGACGCTTGGCGTTCGGTAATAATAATAATAATAGGCTTAGCTTTAATATATGCTTTTAGATGGGGCAAACTAAAAGCCAGTGTTATGATATATGCTATCACTGTATTATGTTTTATAGACATGTGGCAGGTAGACAAACGTTATCTTAATGATGATATGTTTGTCCCTAAAAGTGAGCGTGATGCACCGCAACAAAAAACAGCCACCGATGACGCTATTTTACGCAATTCTGGTAAGGACGACCGTGTTCTTAATTTTGCTTCAAACACATTTAACGAAAATGAAACCTCTTTCTTTCATAAGAGTATAGGTGGCTATAATGCAGCTAAGCTACGCCGCTACCAAGATATTATAGATGGATACATAATGCCAGAAATGCAACATACTATGAAAGAGGTGATAAGGTATAGAGGCAATATGCAAAAAGTAGATGGTAAAAGACTATTCCCCGTGCTAAACATGCTTAACGCAAAGTTTTTTATATTTCCATTACAAGGAGGGCAGACCATGCCTATAAATAATCCATACGCTATGGGTAATGGCTGGTTTGTCAATGACATAATATTCGCTGATAATGCTAATAAAGAATATGACCTTCTTGGGAAGATAGATCTTCGACACCAAGCAGTTGCAGATGTTAAGTTTAAAAACATACTAAAAACAGCTGCAACAAAAGATAATATTACAGCAGACCAAGGTAAAGTCCGTTTAGATAAATATGCACCTAATCATTTAGAGTACTCTGTTTATTCAAAACATGGTGGCATTGTAGTTTTATCAGAGATATATTATCCAGGTTGGAAAGCCACTATTGATGGTAGCGAAGTGGAAATTGGGCGTGCTAACTATATTCTACGTGCCATTAAAGTACCTTCTGGAAAACATAAGATAGTATTCGATTTTCACCCTAAGAGCATTGCTATTACCGAAACTATTGCTTATATTGCTATTGCTATCCTCTTATTAGCGTTAATATTTATTGGTTATGTAGAATGGAAGAATAAAAAGAAGCAAATGTAATTTTTTTAGATAAAGATATGTATTTGGAATATTTTTAATATTAAAAGTTATATGGAATTTCGCACAATAGTTACCTTACCCTCTCCCCCTTTTAAGTTTGAGCCTTTAGAAAATATTCTCTTTGTAGGTTCTTGCTTTGCTACTAACATAGGTAAACGCTTCGAACAGGAAAAGTTTCATACAATAATCAATCCTTTTGGAGTTATGTATAATCCTGTATCGATACTTCACACAGTGGAAAGAATAAATAAAAGTTTCGACAAAGTAGTGATAACTCTTGGTACTAACCATGTATATCGCGAAAAAGCTACTGGCAAGATTGTAGACAATTGTGCCAAACGCCCTCAAAGCCTTTTCACCGAAGAAGAATTATCTATAGAGGAATGTTTTACTACCCTCGTTGCTATTTACAAAAAACTATTAGAAACTAATATAAACATAAAGGTGATTATTACTGTTAGTCCTATACGCTATGCTAAATATGGTTATCACAAAAGTCAGCTTTCAAAAGCTATACTCCTTTTGGCGGCAGATAAATTTGTACATACCTATCCTAAACAGGTATTCTATTTCCCTGCTTACGAGATAATAAATGATGAGTTACGCGATTATCGCTTTTATACAGCTGACATGTTACACCCCAGTCAGCAAGCTGTGGAATATATATGGGAACGTCTACAACTATCGTGTTTCTCCTCATCACTAAACGATTTCTTAACTGCATGGCATCCCATTAAAGAAGGATTAGCACATCGTCCTTTTGACCCAACATCAAAGGATTATCTGAATTTTATAGAAAAGTTAAAGACAAAAGCAAAAGAATTACAACAGAAATATCCTTCTTTAGAATTAGATTTCTAAAGATATATATAACTTATTCTTAATCCTTTTGTATATAAAAACATAACTCTATACTCCTTTTAATTACAATTTCAGAAAAACATATAACTCTATAATTCCCCTTAATATTATAACCTTTCTATCTTAAAAGTTTTACCATTCGCGTCCTTCTAAATCGCTCTGTGGAGCGTATTCGTTAGGGTTTTTATATTTTTTTGTTGCGTTGTTAGTAGGTTTTACTTTAAAAAGAAGTTCATCATCTCCATCATCTCCATTATCATCTGCTCTATTCTCATGATAAATCCAATTTATTCGTGCAGTATCTTTACCAATAAATCTATTATATCTATATAACTTCTTACATGAAGAAGTTATAAATAATAAAAAAAAGGCAAAGATAAAATATTTACTTTTTTGTAAATTATCCATAAATAGAAATCTTTTAGAGATATGACAATAAGCAAATAGTAAATTGTACAAAAGGTATCTTGTTTGGATATAACTTCATAAGTTTTGTTCTTTTTTGGATAGTATAATATTTTTGTAATGATAAAGTTTTAAGTATATTGTGTTTTCTTTCATGGTATGACTAACCACCCTTTGGTATATTGTCTTACTTTTTCAAACAGAGATGTTTCTTAAATTTCATAGAAACATCTCTGTTTGGTATTTTTAATAGCTTCTCTTGTATGAATTTACATACCTAATGCTTTCTTAGCATTTTCATTATTAGGATTTACTTTTAACACTTTGTTATAGTAATCCTTAGCAACCTCAGCGTTACCTTTCTTAGAATTATAATAACCTAAACCATAATAAACATTCTCAAGATAACTCTTTTGGTCGGCATTAAGACTTGGTTTAGCCTCTTCAAAAGCAGCTACTTTCTGATAAATCTCTGCTACTTTATCAGGGTCATTTAAAATATTAGCAATATTAGCTTGATTTAACCAAATCCAATCAGATATAGAAGGGAATTTGGTAAGCATATCTTCATATACTGCCATAGCCTTAGTAAGTGTAGCCTTTTTCTCTTCACCTGTCAACTTCTCGGCCTTTTGTACATAAGTACCTGCAAGAGATGAGAAATCTGAAGAGTTCGCATTTGGATTTTTTTGTAAATATTCCTGTTGTGCTTCTAAAGCTTTATCTTCATCACCTTGTAATACATATATATCTGCAAGAGCCTTAATAGTAGCAATACTATTAGGAGCTAACTCTTTAGCTTTTTCTATAGCTTGGAAAGCTTGGTCAAACTGCTTATTACCTGCTAATGCTTTAGCATATACAAGATAGTCGTTAGCCACCTTTTTACTCTTACCTGCAAAAAGCGTATTAGCATAGCTTAAAGCTTCTGCATATAGAGCTTTACTTGTAGAAGCCATCATACCTACACGACTAAGATATTCACTATTTGGATATTTCTGCAAACCTGTCCTTACTACATCAAGGGCTTTATCATAGTTTTGATCTACAAAAGCAGCAAAACCGTAGTTATAGAAATTGCTCTCTGTAAGATTAGCACGATTAGCCTTATCATACCATTTTAATGCTTCTTCATATTTGCCATCGCCAATAAACAAGTCGGCAGCAGTAGCCTCTACCGGATAATTAGGCTCCACCTTACGAAGCTCTTCTAATTTTTCTATCGCTGTGTTAGCGTTTACATGACGATATACTTTCGCATAACGCTCATAAGCTGCAACATTATGAGGATCAAGGCTAATAGCTGCCTGATACTGTGATGCAGCATCTCCGGCATTACCTATAGAATCCTTTAAGGCTGCAATATCACCTAGCAAGACATAAGCTAAACTACCATTAAACCTCTTGTTCGTAGTAATGTTATTAGCAATAGCTGTTGCAGCATCATAATTACGCTGCGCAAGATAAACATTACCAAGAGCTACAAGAGCCTTCTCATCTTTCTTGAATGTCTTTTGGTAGACTTTTACAAGGTTTTTTACTACTTTAGGATCGTTTGGAACAGCTTCCAAAGCTGATACAATAGGCTTTAAAGCTGCTTTATAATCAGCCTCCTGAGCCATCAAAGGAGTTGACATTCCCAACATCAATGCTCCTACTAATACATATTTAATTTTCTTCATAACTTCAAACCTTTCTTTTATTTATAGCTTCCTTATACTATAATTACATTTGTTTTTCCCAAAATAATTATTTCTAATTTTTAACCTCCACCCTACGAATATTTATATTGCCTCGATAAGGTAATAGACCTGCCTTTAATACTATCATCTGACCTATAGGACCTGTAATAAAATTAGCAAACGCCCATGGCAAAGCCTTATGAGGGTCAGCAACTATTGCATATATAGTACGCACAAAAGGATAGCGACCATTTAATAAATAGGCTTGATAAGGCTGCCAACTATTTGAAGGCATAGCTTGGGTAGTTTGAGACACTGCTACAACCCTAACACCTTTCTTAAAAGTAGTATTTGTAGTATCACGCCTATCATATAACCAATTTGAGCCTACAACGCCTATAGCATTCGGAGTTTTATTTACATATTCTATAACTGAAGAGGTGTTCTTTGCTGCTACAATATTTTTACTCATGTTCTTTTGACCACCTAAAATAGAGTCCGCTACAAAATGTAACGTAGCAGATGCTTTTGAATCGAACACTATCTCAATATTTTTTTGTAAATTTTGCTTGCTAACCTGCCGCCACTGAGTAAATTTACCTCCTAAAATTTGCTTAATTTGGCTAACAGTAAGCAAAGAATCTCTATTAGCTTTATTGACTATAAAAGCTATACCATCATAACCTATTGGAAATACAGAAGGAATAGGCCCTTTGGTTTGTATTAAAGCCTCTTCACCTTTTTCTAACTTATGCGATGTAAAAAAAAGATTTACTTTTTGATCTATTAAAAGCCTCATACCTGTATTGTCATCTGTATAAATAGGCAATAAATGAGTTTTAGGGAAGCGATATTGATATGTCTGAAGCTCCTCTTCTATAATAGGAGCAAAACTTTCGTCTGAAGCAAACTTAATAGTTCCAGAAATGGGAGTATCAGTTCTGCCATCTGCTGCTTTCCTCTTACCACATGCAACTAAGACAAAAGTAGTAAGAATAGCTATGCTTAAAAAAACGTTATGCGATGCCCTGTACATATCATTAATATTTTTAGTGTAATAAATCTGTCGTAAAGTTATTAGGTATTATCCGTATTCCAAAATTTATTATAATTAATTTATACTTTTATAGAATTTCTTAATTATCATATCTATATATTCCTCCTTATATAAATTCATCGTAATATACCTTCCTTTTACTTTTTATGACTGCAAAGATATAAAAAAAGACATATTTACACAACAATAATATCGCAAATATATACTTTTTAAGGTTAGAAAAAACTTTTTTTACTATTTTGTCCGCATTATACTTATACTTATAACGAATGCTTTTTAAATGTCTACAAAAATGTTTATATTATACGTGTTATTACAAATCAGGGGGAGAATTATTTAAATATTAGTTTAAAAAGTTCCATATTATAATAAAAAGTATTATTTTTGCAGCGTTTATTATTCACAATGTAATATCTGCTATATGACACAACAACTGTCGAAACGTTTAAAAAGATTATCACCTTCTGCCACTTTGGCTATGTCGCAAAAGAGTAGTGAAATGAAAGCTACAGGTATTGACGTTATTAATATGAGTGTGGGAGAACCAGACTTTATGACCCCTAACCACATAAAAGAGGCTGCTAAAAAGGCTATCGATGAGAACTATTCTAAATATTCACCAGTAGCTGGCTTCCAAGAATTACGTAAAGCCATAGTTAATAAACTAAAAATAGAAAATAATCTTAACTACAATACAAATGAAGTGGTAGTAAGTACAGGAGGTAAGCAGGCTGTTTGTAATACCATACTATCTTTAATTGATCATGGAGATGAGGTAATTATACCTGCACCCTATTGGGTAAGTTACCCTCAAATGGTATTATTAGCAGGAGGTAAACCTATATATGTATCGGCTAGCTTTGAGCAAAACTTTAAAATAACTCCTGCGCAAATAGAAAAGGCTATTAGCGAAAAAACAAAGTTGATTATACTATGTTCGCCAAGCAATCCAACAGGTAGTGTATACACTGCTGATGAATTAGAAGCATTATCAAAGGTAATTCTTAAATATGAAAATCTCTACGTACTTTCAGATGAAATATACGAACACATTACTTATACAAACACACATACAAGTATAGCTTCTTTTAAAAACATGAAAGACCGCACTATCATCTGCAATGGTGTTAGTAAAGCTTATGCTATGACAGGGTGGCGCTTAGGTTGGGTGGCTGCTCCTGAATGGATAGCAAAAGGTGTTTGCAAGCTACAAAGCCAATATACTTCCGGAGCAAGCAGTGTAAGTCAAATGGCAGCATTAGCCGCTTATGAAAGCAATCAAAGCTGTGTAAAAACATCATGTAGTAAATTTAAAAAGAGAAGAGACCTTATAGTAAATTTAGCAAAAGAAATAGCAGACATCGAAGTAAATGTACCAGAAGGAGCTTTTTACCTCTTCCCAAAATGTTCTAAACTTTTTGGTAAAAAATATAACGACAAACAAATTAATACCGCTACAGATTTAGCAATGTTTCTTTTAGAGGAAGCTCATGTCGCAGTAGTAGGAGGCGATGACTTTGGCGCACCAGATTGTTTTAGAATTAGTTATGCTACAAGTGAAGAAAATATTATAACAGCCTTAAAACGAATTAAAAGCGCATTACTAAAATTAAAATAAAAAAAAATTACAATATAAGAATTTTATTAGATTGAAACATATATAAAATATGATTGTTAAAAGTTACTAATTATCGTGATAGTTTGGTATTAATTGTTATCTTTGCGCTGTTAAACATCATGAAAATGTCAATAAAGTCATAGAGTGATAATAAAGCTTTTGAAATCAAATAAATAATAACAAATAAATTCATTAATAACTAAAAAATTAAAAGTTCATTTAATTATGGCAACAACACAAAAAAAAGCAGCCCCAGCTAAGAAGTCTGAGGGCTTCACAGGAGTTAGAGGCGCATTTTGGATAATCGTCGTTTGCGCAGTCGTAGCATTTGTATTATTTTGCACATGGTTTGCTAATCCTATGCACTTCCAAGATGGTGTAACAAGAGAAACTCCTGCTGACGTTTGGGGTACTATCTATAAAGGTGGTGTTGTGGTACCAGTTATCCACACATTATTGCTCACCGTTCTTGCAATGTCTATAGAACGTTGGCTTGCTCTTAAAACAGCTTTCGGCAAGGGTGCCCTACCAAAGTTCGTTCAGAACATTAAAGCAGCATTAAACAACAATGATTTAGCAAAAGCTAACCAGCTTTGTGACCAACAAAGAGGTTCTGTTGCTAATGTTGTAAAAGCATCTTTAAATGCTTACAAAAACATGGAAACAGGTGCTAATTCAAGTTTAAAGAAGGCTAACAAAGTGGCTAAAATCCAGCAAGCTCACGAAGAGGCTACTCAGTTAGAAATGCCTACATTAACCATGAATCTACCTATTGTTGCAACACTTGTTACACTTGGTACTCTTACTGGTTTGTTAGGTACTGTAACCGGTATGATTAAGTCGTTCTCTGCTTTGGCTTCTGGTGGCGGTGCAGACTCTGCTGCTCTTTCTGCTGGTATTTCTGAGGCTTTGATCAACACTGCTTTTGGTATTGCTACTTCGTGGTGTGCTGTAGTTTCTTACAACTATTTCTCAAACAAGGTAGACAAGTTGACATACGCTCTTGATGAGGTTGGTTACTCTATTGCTCAGACATACGAAGCAAACCACACAGACGAAGCTTAATTTTTGCTAACCCTTTAAATATTTATCGC
The DNA here is from genome assembly GCF_000378745.1 of Prevotella amnii DSM 23384 = JCM 14753. GTDB lineage: Bacteria > Bacteroidota > Bacteroidia > Bacteroidales > Bacteroidaceae > Prevotella > Prevotella amnii. The sequence continues at coordinate 26,374 of NZ_KB905267.1, read as the reverse complement.
TATGGGTAAAGTAAAAATTAAGAAGTCGGACACGTTTATAGACATGACACCTATGTCTGACGTTATGACCCTTCTTCTTACCTTCTTCATGCTTACATCTACATTTGTAAAGAGTGAGCCTGTAAAGGTAAACACCCCAGGGTCTGTGTCAGAAACAAAAGTGCCAGAGAATGGTGTCTTAACAATTATCGTCAGCCCTGAAAAGACGGCTGCAGGTACACCTACGGGGAATGGTCAGGTATTCATGAGCTATGATAACACTAATCAACTGGCTCAAATAGTAGATAACATGACAACATTGACCCCTGCACAGAAAAAAGTCTTTGTAGCAGAATCAACATTCGGTACTCCTTTGGACAAACTCCCAGAATACTTAATGCTACCTGCTGCAAAACGTACAACAGAACTTCCAAAAATGGGTATTCCACTTGATAGTATCAAAGGACAAGACTTTACAGAATTTCAACAATGGGTAAACGCTGCACGCCAAGTTAATCCTAAAGTAAGATTAGCTATAAAGTCGGATGCAGATACTCCTTATGGTACTGTTAAGAAAGTAATGAGCGAACTTCAAGATATGGACGAGAGCCATTACTACATGATTACTCAATTGGATGCTAAAAAGGCCGCACAGGCTAGAGAGGAGGTTAAGTAATATGGCAGAAATGGTTTCTAATAACAACGGAGGCGGGAAGCAAAAGAAAATGACCGTACGTGTCGATTTTACTCCGATGGTGGATATGCTTATGTTGCTTATCACATTCTTCATGCTATGTACATCTTTAAGCAAGCCTTCTACCATGGAGCTAACTATGCCAAGTAATGACAAGAACACTCCAGATGCTAAAAAGAATGAAGCTAAAGAATCTCACTCTATTACCATTTATATCGCTGATGGTGATAAGATGTTTTACGGTGAAGGTAAGCCAGAGTATGATAATCCATCTTGGTTAAAGCCTGCTGATTGGACTAAAGGCACTACAGGTATCCGCTATGTCCTTCAACACAAGCAAATTGGTGGTGGAGATACTGGGGAAAATGCTTCAATTCCTTATCAAGATCTTAGCATTGCTATGCAAGAACTTGAAAAGAAGAAGCAAGCTAATCCTAAAGCTTATCCTGACAGTGTATATCAGGCAGAGGTAGCTAATATTAAGAGTGGTCAGATAAATGGCACTAAGGTTGGTACATTAACTGTTGTAATTAAACTAACAGATAAGGCTTCATATCATCACTTAGTGGATATCCTCGATGAAATGCAGATTTCATACATTGGAACATTTGTTATTGATAAATTGAATGACCAAGACAAGGCTCTTCTTGTTAAAAAAGGTGTTCAATTATAATCAATATACTAGTAACAATTAAAGAATAGAAAGACAATGGCAAAAATAGATCTATACGATCCTAAATGGGTCGAAATGGTATTCGCCAACAAAAACAAAGAGTATGGAGCTTACAAGCTACGTAAGGGAACATCTCTGCGTAATATTAAGGCGTTAGCTATATTGCTTATTGCTGCATTCCTTGGAGGAGGCTATTTAGCTTACCAAATCAAAAAGCACAATGACGATTTGGCAGCTCAAGCAGCATATGCAGCAAAGATGGAAGCAGCAGCTCTGGAACAAGCTAAAAAGGAACAAGCTGAACGTAAGAAGCAACAACCTAAAGCTGAGCCCAAGAAGATTGAGCCAGAAAAGGTTGTTCCTCAAACTCGTGCAACAGTTAAGTTTACTGCTCCTGTCATCAAAGATGATAAAGATGTTAAGGAAGAAATGCCTCCTATGGTGAAGATGAACAAGGAGACAAAAGCTATTGGTAGTGAATCTAAGGAAGGTGTAAATGATCGTACCGAAGTGGCTGCAAGAAGTACTGTAGCAACTCCAGACCAAATTGTTCCTAAGATAGAAGCACCTAAGGTTGAAGCTAAACAAGAAGCTCCAGCTGAGGATATAGCTACTAAAGTTTTCACCGTAGCAGAACAAATGCCTACTTTTAAAGGTGATGTTAACAGCTGGTTAAGTTCTCATATTACTTATCCTGCAGTGGCTGCAGAAAATGGTGTTCAAGGTAAAGTTATTGTTAAGTTTGTTGTAGGACGTGATGGTAGCGTTAGTCAAGCACAGGTACTTCGCGGTGTAGACCCTGCCCTTGATCGTGAGGCTCTACGAGTTGTGAACAGTATGCCTAAGTGGAATCCTGGCATGAATAATGGTCAGGCTGCCAATGTATGGTTTACTCTTCCTATTACATTCAGATTACAATAATAACTAATTTTCCTTTTTAATTAGTTAAATCTTATTCAGAGGAGATATGGAAAAATATAGCCATATCTCCTTTTTTATTTTCCAAATAAACCTTTATCTTTATTATAAACAAACAAGATTATCGGAAAGTACCTTCCATTTTCTCATCAACTACTTTTATGGCTTTAAAATATGGTAAACTTCAGCATTTATGCAAAAGTTACAGCTATTTTTTGTAATTTTGTTCATATTATGACAAAGAAATCATTTATATTATGTACGTTCTTAGTTGTAGGGAGCTTTCTTTTATGTAGCTGCTATAAAAAAAACAAATCAGCTAAAGTATTGACGCTTCCAATAACTAAAGCCGTTATAGACACAACAGCACATCTTTCAGATAATATTACTTGTGAAGTTCATGTAGAGTTTTCTTATTTAAAAGGAGAAAAATATTCTACTACTACCGATTCTTTACTAAGAATGGGGTTGTTACAACCAGATTATCTTTCCATTTTAAACGAGCACATCACTCCAAAACATGCCTTGATAATTTTTGCTGAAAAATATATAAAAGAATATTTTTATATGGCTAAACTTATTCGCCAACATGAAAAACAAAATGCAAAAACAAAAGGTAAACTATTTATAAATGTTACATTATCTTCTGGAGATGGTGACAATATAGTGGCAACATCCAACATATCGATAGATGATGGCAGTGGTATTAAAACAAAATACTGCATTATTCGCAATTTTAATCCTAAAACAGGAAAACTTCTTACACTAAAAGATAGATACGGAAATAAAGAGATGAATAATGTTATCATAGATGCTTTTGGTAAGAAGCTAAACATTGATAATCCTACATTAAAAGATATTCAAGCAAAAGGCTTTTTTGAGAATATAAATATTTATCCTGCAAGCAATTATATTTTTACTGACGATTCCACTATTTTTGTCTATAATCCAGGAGAAATTAATAGTAAGGGGATACGAATAGCTATTAAAAAATAAATTACTATTATGCAAATAGACATTATAAAAAAATATTTTAAGGATCTCAGTGATAAACAAATAAAACAGTTTAGTTTGCTGTACGATCTGTATCAAGATTGGAATGCTAAAATAAATATTATTTCTCGTAAAGATATAGATAACTTATATGAACATCATGTGTTACACTCTATGGCTATAGCAAAGCTAATACATTTTAAGGCTGGCACCACTATTCTCGACTTTGGCACTGGTGGAGGTTTCCCCGGAATACCTTTAGCTATTTTGTTCCCTGAGGTAAGTTTTAAAATGATAGATGGTACTGGTAAGAAGATTAAAGTAGCCACAGAGATAGGTAAAGATATAGAACTAAGAAATATCCTTCCTATGCACATGCGCGGAGAAGAAGAAAAAGATAAGTTTGATTTTATCGTATCTCGAGCAGTAATGCCATTACCTAATTTGATAAAAATAGTAAGGAAAAATATTTCCAAAGAGCAGCACAACGCTTTACCCAATGGTGTTATAGTACTAAAAGGAGGAAATCTTAAAGAAGAAACTAAATCATTTAAAAAAATTATAGAACAGATAGAGCTTACTCAATGGTTTGAAGAAGAATGGTTTAAGGACAAATATATTCTATATTTACCTTGTTAAATTTTATTTTAAAAAGTTCTATATAAATTATACTTTATTTTGGGAGATATGTTATGATCAAAGTAGAATGTTTTTCATGTAATATGTTAGCAGAGAATTGTTTTGTTGTAAGCGATGAAACTAAAGAATGTGTTATTATTGATTGTGGTGCTTATCGTAGCGAAGAGCGAAATAAGATTATAAAATATATACAAGAGGAAAAATTAAAACCTGTTCATCTGCTTTCTACGCATGGACATCTTGACCACCATTTAGGTGATAACACAATATTTGAAACATACGGGCTCAAGCCAGAAGCACATGAAGGGGATCGCACTTGGATGGAAAATCCTCAAAATGCTGCTTCAACAATCTTTGGTATAACATTGAATTACGATTTGCCCGAAACCAATTATTGTATAAAAAATAATACCATCATCAAGTTTGGGACACATTCTTTAAAAACTATAGCTACTCCTGGCCACTCCAATGGCTCAGTATGTTACTATTGCGAAAAAGAACACTTACTTTTTACTGGAGATACTTTATTCAAAAGGAGTATAGGAAGAACAGATTTTCCTGGAGGCAGTATGTTTCAAATGGTAAGTTCGTTACGCTTATTAGCACAATTACCTGACGAAACTATCATATACCCAGGCCATGGCGATTGCTCCACTATAGGTTACGAGGTTGCCCATAATCTTTATTTAGATAGATAAAATAGATGCTTTCTCCTACTTCAAAAACAGAAAAAATCATTTTAGGCATAGACCCTGGCACTAATGTTATGGGATATGGTTTACTCCGCGCTGTAGGTAACAAAGCAAACCTGATTGTTATGGGTATTATAGATATGCGTAAAGAAAAAGATATATATTTACGCTTAGGAAAAATCTTCGACCGCGTAACAGGGATTATTGAAGAATACCTACCTGATGAGTTAGCCATAGAAGCACCTTTCTTTGGTAAAAATGTGCAATCTATGCTCAAACTTGGTCGTGCCCAAGGTGTTGCCATTGCTGCTGCTATACATCATGATATACCAATACATGAATATGCTCCACTGAAGATAAAAATGGCTATTACTGGCAACGGTGCTGCTTCTAAAGAACAAGTTGCTAATATGTTACAAAAATTATTACATTTAAGAGATGACCAAATGCCCCATTTTATGGATGCCACTGACGCTGTAGGTGCAGCCTACTGTCATTTTTTACAAAGTAATTGCCCTGAAACTGATGCTAAACATTATGGCTCATGGAAAGATTTTATACAAAAAAACAAGAAAAAAGTTTTGCAAGGTTAAAAGATTATCCCTACCTTTGCAGCGTTATCCTGAAAACAATCTTTTTACCTTACAAAACTAATACCTATTTGAAATTGAAGCGGTCACCTGTGAAGGACACTGCTTCTTTTATTTTATACCATATCATAAAAAACGCTTTCATCTTTATATGCCTTCTTCCTTTATAAAAATTTGTTATATTTTCACTTACAAGTAAATATTTTTTTAGCAAAACAACCAAGCCTTTTTTTTTATTTTTTAAATGATAATCTTTTTTACCAAACAGCAATATAATTTTTAGGATAATACTTTTTAAATCCTTGACATAAGACTATCAGAAAATTTCTCATTCTTGTCTTAATAAAAAAGCAAAACTATTCTTTTTATATATGTTATTTTTAGTAAATTTGCATGCAATTAATTATGGAGTGAGAGTGAATAAATATTTTCTTTTCATTTCTTTTTTTATTAAGTATTGAAAATTAATTGTAATAATGAAAGTTTTATGTGAGCGTATTCTAAAAGAGGGTAAATGTTTTGAAGGTGGTATTCTTAAGGTAGATAAGTTTATCAATCATCAAATGGATCCTAACTTGATGAAACAAATAGCTGTAGAATTTATCCGTAGATATGCATCTACAGAAATTAACAAGATTATAACCATAGAAGCAAGTGGTATTGCACCTGCTATAATGATGGGATTTTTACTCGATCTACCCGTTGTTTTTGCTAAGAAGAAAACACCTTCTACTATGAATGATATGCTTATTACTAAAGTTTTTTCGTTTACTAAGCAAAGAGAGTATAACATTGTTATATCAAAAGAATATCTTACAAAAGAAGATAAGGTTTTATTTGTAGATGATTTCCTCGCTTATGGTAATGCTGCAAAAGGAATAATAGACTTATGTGCTCAAGCAGGTGCTGAGCTAGTGGGCATGGGGTTTATTATAGAAAAGGCGTTCCAGCATGGCAGAAGTATAATAGAAAAAGCAGGAGTTCGCTGTGAGAGTTTAGCTATTATAGAATCGCTTGAAAACTGTAAAATAAAATTGAGGAGATAATTAAAACATAAAGAGGTGGGCTTATTAAAGTTCACCTCTTTACATATATATTTTTATAATTAAGATATATTATAAGACAAGTATAAAAGAATAAATTTACTTTATGTTATGGAAGAAAAGAAAGAACTTATCTATGGACTTAATGATCGTCCTCCATTTCGTGAATCTCTCTTTGCTGCTATGCAGCATTTATTAGCAATCTTTGTGGCTATCATAACACCACCTCTTATTATTAGTTCTGCTTTACAGTTTGATATAAATACTACTGCTTTTATGGTGTCAATGTCTTTATTTGTATCAGGTATAGCGACGTTTATCCAATGTCATACCATTGGCCCTATAGGAGCAGGGTTACTATGCATTCAGGGTACTTCTTTTTCATTTATTAGTCCTATCATAGGAGCAGGAATGTTAGGTATGGTAGGTGGAAAGATGAATGTAGAAGTGGGTTTAAGTTATATTTTTGGTGCGTGCCTTGTTTCGTCAGTAGTTGAAATGGTCGTAAGTAGGATACTACCCTATACCCGCAAGATAATTACTCCTTTAGTATCAGGTATTGTCGTTACTTTAATAGGTCTGTGTTTGATAAAAGCTGGTATCACATCATGTGGAGGAGGCCAAGGTGCTATGAGTAAAGGTACCTTTGGCTCTATTCAAAATCTTAGCATAGCTCTTTTAGTATTAGTAAGTATTATCTTTTTTAATCGTTCTAAGAATCGCTTCTTGCGAATGGGGTCTATTGTGCTTGGTTTAATTATAGGCTGCTTAGTAGCTTATTTTTGGGGCATGATAGATTTTAGTACATTGACAGAGTCTACTTCTTTTTATCTTCCCGTACCATTTAAGTATGGTTTACGCTTCGATTTAGGCACTATCATAGCTATAGGACTTATCTACCTTGTTACTGCAGTAGAGGCTTTTGGAGATATTACAGCCAATTCGCTTATTTCGGGACAACCTGTAGAAGGCAATGTCTTTATGAAACGTGCACGAGGAGGTATATTAGCAGATGGCTTCAATTCTATGTTAGCTGCTATCTTTAACAGCTTTCCAAACTCTATCTTTGCACAAAACAACGGAATGATACAGCTTACAGGTGTAGCAAGTCGTTATATTGGTTATTTCATAGCAGCTGCATTAGTAATTCTTGGATTATTTCCCGTAATAGGTATTGTCTTTTCATTAATTCCTGACTGCGTGTTGGGAGGTGCTACTTTGTTAATGTTTGGTACAGTAGCTGCTGCAGGTGTGCGCATTATATCTTCTACAGAGATCAACCGTAAGTCTGTTCTGGTCATAGCTATTAGCTTTGCTATGGGATTGAGCGTGGAGCTTGTACCTAACATTCTTGACAAAATGCCTGATGTTATTCATAATATTTTCTCCAGCGGTATTACCACAGGTGGTTTAACAGCCATCTTAGCTAATGCCTTTATTCGTATAAAGGAATAGTATTTTATTATTGCTCATGTGAAAGTTCATTTTTATAACGAGTCTAAAGACTGCGATAATAGTAAATTAAAAGAAAAACATCTTAAGCCATAGCCTATCATGATGAGTGAACGTCAGTTTGGAGTTGAATCTGCTATAGCATTTCTTTTAAGATAAATTATCCACTTTACATATAAATGCTTATCTTTGTACTACTAAATGAAAAGGTTTAATTCACATTAGATGTAGTAATATTTATAACAAATTTATGGCAAGGAAAAATAAATTTACGAAAAGTCTACCATTTAGAATAATATGCATTATAGCTATAATTTTATTTTTAGGAATAGCTTATAACTTCATCGTAGATATAGGCAAGAAAAGTAATATTACAGAAGAAGATACACAGACAGAAATGCAAGATAAAGTTTCACATGATACCATAGATATAGTTGGTGATTATTTATGGAGCAACTCAAAGAAAAAGAGCAAAAGTGAAACTACAAATGCGTCATCTACTACAGATGGGGATATAAATAATAGGGTGAAACAAGCAGATAATAAAAATAAAAAGAAGGACTCTGACCACAAAGATCCTCTCCCTCTTCCTGCTCCAGAGATAGGACCAGTACCTGAGGTGCCTCAATCTTCTACAATAACTCCTTCAAAAGCAGAATCATCATCTAAACAATCTGTACCTACTAAGCCAACGACAAAGATTGAGAAAACAGAGCCTACAAAAATAAATAAGATAGATTAGGATTTACATAACACACAGTCTACAACATAAACGTTTTTCGTCATACGCGCCATTTATATTATTGGCATAAAGATATAAGCCTTTAAAGAAATAGTAAGTAGGTGTGCTTTGTGAGTAAATATCTTGTTTTATTGGTGTATGAAAACGGTTTGTTTATATAATAGATAGATAGGTAATTATAGCTAACTCATATAACCCTTCATTTCTTTTCTATAATTTTTTTTTATAAAGAGGTATTTGACGGATTATTAGTTTCTGTAAAATTAACATATTCTCCCTCATTGTCTTTTATCACCTTCTTTGTACGTTGTTCCATAGATCTTTTATCTATTATAGTTTCTTCTCCTTCACGTTTGGGATTAGCATGTTGGGTAAAAAAGCCAAATCGCTGAGCATTTTTACGCACTTGCTTATAGAAACTATAAATAATCCATACTAAAGCAATGAATAGAACGATAAAAAGTAACAGAGCTAATTTTAAAAAAGATATCATAATATATAATATCTAGCCGATATTAGATTTTTCTTTTTTCATTACTATTACTGATAAAACAACATACCAAGCTATTATTATAGCAAAAGCTGTTATACCAAAAATAAGTAACAAAGGTAAGCAAGTTAATAAAAAGATGAATTTTATTTCGTTTCCTTTCCATTTCCATTGCTTAAATTTTAAAGCAAACATAGGAATCTCAGCTACCAAAAGATATGAGCTTACCAGTATCCCTGCTAATATAAAGAATAAAGCCACCGGATAACTATCAAGCTTATCCCCTACTCCTAATATTAATGATCCCCAAAACAAGGCATTAGCAGGAGTAGGCAATCCTATAAAACCTAAAGTCTGCCTCTCATCAAGATTAAATTTAGCTAATCTCAAGCCAGAGAATGCTGCCATTATAAAAGCTATGAAAGGTAGATAATCTCTTAAGGGCTCACAAAAAGATGGATATGTCATAATACCAAGTTGAGAAAACACTATTGTAGAGGGAGCCACACCAAAGGTAACTACATCAGCAAGAGAGTCGAGCTCTTTACCTATAGGCGAACTTACATGCAAAAGCCTTGCCACCATACCATCGAAGAAATCGAACACTGCTCCTATAATAATCCAAATAAAAGCATATTGAAAGTCACTAACAACAGCAAATGCTATAGCTATGCAGCCTGATATTAGGTTACAACAAGTAATACAGTTTGGTATATGTTTTTTCATTTTAAGCTTTAGTCTTTGTTTTTAATTTTGCTATAACCGTTTTATCACCTGTTGTGCTTTGCCCCATTTTTACACATATATCAGCATCAACAGGTAGGAATAAATCTACACGACTACCTAACTTGATAAATCCGAGATGCTCATCAATATAACATTCTTCTCCTTTTACTGCATAAGTTTTTACCCTACGAGCCATGGCACCAGCTATTTGGCGACATAATATATCCTGCCCATCGGCAGTAGTTATAATAACATCTGTATGCTCATTTTCTTCACTCGCTTTTGGCAGCCATGCTTTATAAAAATTACCATTAAAATGTTTTACAAATTTTACGACACCATCAACAGGAAACCAATTAGCATGTACGTTAAATAAGCTCATAAAAATAGATACCATGATTCGTTTTTCATGAAAATATTTATCCTCATTCACTTCTTCTATAACAACGATATGACCATCTGCAGGAGCTACTACTATGCCCTGAGTATCTTCAGAATCAAAATATCTGATAGGACAACGATAAAAGTTTAAAACAATACCAAATATTATTCCAAAGACTATTACAAATATACCAAATGGAACTTTGGACGGAATTACAAACCAAAGAATTAAAGCTATTATGATAAGGGCAATAGCTGAAAATAATAAGGTATTAGTACCCTCGTGATGTATTCGTATTTTCTTAAGTTTCTTTATTCTTTTTCCCATTTATGAAGACGTAATTTTATACTTTGCAAAGGTAAGTCTTTTTCATTATTCAAACAAATATTTAATAATTAAGTTTTGCTATCTGCTGTTTTCATCGTAACTTTGAAAGCGCAAAACAGAAAGTTTAATGGAAGATTATATACATTTACATGTTCACACACACTATTCTATCCTTGATGGTCAGTCGAAGGTTAGTAACCTTGTCGATAAGGCTATAAATGATGGAATGAAAGGAATGGCTATTACCGATCATGGAGTAATGTTTGGTATTAAAGAGTTTGCAGATTATTGCGCGACAAAGAATAAGGAACGTAAAGCTAAAGGTGAAGAGCCCTTTAAGCCCATCTTTGGTTGTGAGATGTATGTAGCTCGTCGTAAGTTGACTGATAAGGTGAAAGAGATGCATGACAACTCTGGTTATCATCTTATAGTGTTAGCAAAAAACTATAATGGATATAAAAATCTAATAAAATTAGTATCTAAATCTTGGGTCGATGGCTATTATTATCGTCCGAGAACAGATAAAGAACAATTAGAAAAATATCATGAAGACCTTATCATTTGTTCTGCTTGTCTGGCTGGCGAGATACCCTCTAAAATAAGAAAAGGAGACATTGAGGGAGCACGTGAAGCGTGCTTATGGTATAAGAAACTATTTGGAGACGATTTTTACCTTGAGCTTCAACGCCACGAAGTAACTGACCCTAATTTAATAGCTAATCGTGAGGCTTTCCCTCTGCAACAACAAGTGAACAGGGTATTAATGCAGTTTGCTAAAGACTACAATATTAAGCTCGTTTGTACTAATGATTGCCATTTTGAGGATAAGGAAACAGCTGAAGCACACGACCATTTGCTTTGTCTTTCCACCAATGACGATTTAGACGACCCTAAGCGTATGCGCTATTCTAAACAAGAATGGTTTAAAACGCGAGAGGAAATGAATCAGATCTTTAGTGATGTGCCAGAAGCGTTATCAAACACCATAGAAATATTAAACAAAATAGAAATTTATGATATTAATCATGGTCCTATAATGCCCTTCTTCCCTATTCCTGAAGACTTTGGGACAGAGGCTCAATGGAGAGAAAAGTTTAGTAAAGAAGATCTTTACCATGAGTTTACATCTGATGAAAATGGTGAAAATCAGTTACCTGAGCAAGAGGCTAACAAGGTAATAGATCGTTTAGGAGGCTATGAAAAAATATATCGTATCAAGTTTGAAGCCGACTATTTAGCAAAATTGGCGTATGATGGTGCATGCCGATTGTATGGTGATCCTTTACCAGAAGAGGTAAATAGCCGCATTCGTTTTGAGCTTCATGTCATGAAGACCATGGGCTTCCCCGGATATTTCCTTATAGTGCAAGATTTTATAAATGCTGCTGAAAATGAGCTTGGCGTAATGGTAGGGCCAGGACGTGGGTCTGCTGCCGGCTCTGTTGTAGCTTATTGTTTAGGTATTACCAAGATAGATCCTTTGAAATATGACCTCCTTTTTGAGCGTTTCCTAAATCCTGACCGTGTCAATCTTCCTGATATTGATACCGACTTCGACGATGATGGACGTGGTAAAGTCTTGCAATGGGTAATGGATAAGTATGGCCATGAGAAGTGTGCCCATATCATTACTTATTCTACAATGGCTACAAAAAATTCTATTAAAGATGTAGCACGTGTAGAAAAATTACCTCTTGAGCGTTCAAATGCTTTATGTAAAGCCATTCCTGATCGTCTTCCCAACGGAATGAAGATGAACTTGAAGAATGCCATTTCATGCACTCCAATGTTACAAGAGGCTATGGTGAGCGAGAACGAACGTGAACGCAATACTATAAAATATGCTAAAATGCTGGAAGGCACTATACGCGGTACAGGTATCCATGCTTGTGGCTTTATTATTTGCCGCAATCCTATAGACGACTGGGTACCAGTATCTACGGCTACAGATCCTGACTTCCCCGACAAGAAAGTACCAGTAACACAATATGACGGGCATGTTATAGAAACTACAGGATTGATAAAGATGGACTTTTTAGGTCTAAAGACTTTATCCGAACTCAAAGAGGCTTGTAAAGTAATTAAGCAAACTACAGGGAAAGTCATAGACATAGAAAAAATACCTATAGATGATGCTCTGACGTATCAGCTTTATCAAAAAGGACAGACCGTAGGTACTTTTCAGTTTGAATCGGCTGGCATGCAGAAATATCTTAGAGAGCTCCACCCTACTGTCTTTGAGGATCTTATTGCTATGAATGCGTTATATCGACCGGGTCCGATGGATTATATACCAGACTTTATTAAGCGTAAAAACGACCCTTCCCTTGTACAGTATGATATACCTTGTATGGAAAAATATCTTAAAGACACATACGGTATTACTGTTTATCAAGAGCAGGTAATGTTACTTTCACGTCAGCTTGCTAACTTCACCCGTGGCGAAAGTGATGCCTTACGTAAGGCTATGGGTAAGAAAAAGAAAAACATTGTTGACGCCATGAAGCCTAAGTTTATTAAACAAGGGCAGGAGAATGGACATGATCCGAAGATTCTTGAAAAGATATGGAGCGACTGGGAGAAGTTTGCAAGCTATGCTTTTAACAAGTCGCATGCTACTTGTTACTCATGGGTAGCATATCAAACAGCCTATCTTAAGGCACACTATCCTGCTGAATATATGGCAGCATTAATGACAAGGCGTTTTAGTCAGATTACTGAAATAACAAAGCTGATGGAAGAGTGTAAGGCTTTAAAGATAGAAACTCTTGGACCTGATGTAAATGAAAGCCAGATAGGATTTGGAGTAAACAAACATGGAGAAATACGCTTTGGGTTATCGGCTATCAAAGGTATAGGAACAGGGGCTGCTGAAAACATTGTAAAAGAAAGAGAAAAAAATGGTCCTTATAAAGATATCTTCAACTTTATAGAGAGAGTAGATTTATGTAGCATAAATAGGAAGGTTATAGAAAGTTTAGCTTATAGTGGAGGATTTGACAACTTAGGACCTATCAAATGCCGTGAAGAGTATTTTGGTGTGAATGCTAAAGGAGAGGTCTTTCTTGATACCTTGCTACGTTATGGACAGCTTTTCCAAACGGCGAAGGCTGAAGCTGCCAACTCCTTGTTTGGAGGCTTTGATAGTGTTCCCGTTACCCGACCAGCCATTCCTGTAACAGAAAAGTGGGCTACTATAGAAAAACTTAATAAAGAGCGTGAGTTAGTGGGTATATATCTTTCTGCTCATCCGTTAGACGAATTTGCTGTGGTGCTTAATCACTTATGTAATACTCACTGTTCTCAAATACATCGTAATGCCGATATGACAGAATTGGCAAAGACTGAAGAGATTACTTTCGGAGGAATAGTTACTAAAGTGAAAGAGTCTTTTTCTCAAAAAACTAATAAGCCTTATGCTTTTATCTCGATAGAAGATTTTGAAGGTACTGCCGAAATAGCTCTCTTTGGGGACGACTGGATACGCTGGAGCGGATTCCTTAAAGAAAGCTACACTGTATATATCACTGCAAAATGCCAGCAACGCTATAGATATAACACAAAGCTTTACTCACTTAATGTGCAGAACGTACAGCAGCTATACGATGTTAAGAATAATCGTTTAGAACGTTTAACCATAAGCGTAGACGCGTCTACATTAGATGAAAATATGATAAATGAGCTATCTTCAGTATTTGCAAAACATAAAGGGAACACACAGCTTTATTTTAAATTGCGCAATCCTAATAACGAAAGTTTGCTCCTTCATAGTAAAGACACTGTAGTTAATCTTGATCGTAAGCTAATATCTGTACTCGATAGCTATGATGATATAGAATATAAAATTAATTAGACAAGTTCTTGCTTTTATGATGTAGTATTTAATAAAATATTATCATAAGATGAGAAAAGTATTATTAACAATTAAATAAAAAAAAAGATGGAAGTAAAAATTACATCAGAAAACTTTGAAAGTTATAAGAAAGGCAACTTGCCTTTAGTAGTAGACTTATGGGCAACATGGTGTGGTCCTTGCAAAATGGTAGCTCCTATTATTTCTGAATTGGCTGAAGACTACGATGGAAAGATAGTTGTAGGCAAGTGTGATGTAGAGGAAAATGATGATGTCGCTATAGAGTATGGCGTACGTAATATACCTACTATATTGTTTTTTAAGGGAGGAGAACTCGTTGATAAGTTTGTAGGAGCAGCCTCAAAAGCTGTTCTTGACGAAAAGTTTAAGGCTTTATTATAACATTTCTTTTTCAGTTCTTTTAATAACAAACAAAAAGACATATCTATGAAAGCATAGATATGTCTTTTTTTATGAGTTCCATTCACATAAGAGCTTTACTCTTTTTCATAAGAAAAAATAAGGAAAGCTGATAAGGGATAAAACAAAAAAAACTTCTTAAATAAGAAGTTTTTAGTGAGGTGCCTGGCGGAATCGAACCGCCCTACACGGTTTTGCAGACCGTTACCTAACCGCCCGGCCCAGGCACCATTGTGTTTTGCGAGTGCAAAGATACCAATAATCTTCTATTCAGCCAAATAATTATACAGTTTTTTATTAAAAAGCAATACCTATTAGCTTTTGTTATGACAACCTTGCTTTGAATGTTTTACTGTTTTTTGATGTTCCCTTATCTTTTTTCTGATAGCACAACCCTTGCAGCCTCCACATGGATCTTTTGCTGCACGAATAGCTTCTATTATCTGCTTACAAGCATAACATATTGCTATAAATAACACTATACTTATTATAAAATACTGCCACATAAAGTATCTTTATAGCTTAAGCCTCAAAGGATAGTACTTCGTCTACGTAACGTCTTGCCTCTGGGTAAGTAGATTTTACTTTTCTTATTTTGTTTTTAATAATTATTGAAACTATAATACGATAAAAAGCAAAGAGTATTAAACCTATAACTACTGCAAAAATAACATTTAAGATGCCTTTAAACGGCAAGTTTTTATCAGGAAAGGCTGATATTATAAGGATAGGTAACACCATAAGACCACCAGCTATAGTATATTGAGTGCGCTCAGAGCCACTATAATCTAAAGCTGCTTGATAGAAGAAAAGATAGTCTGACAACTCTTCTTCTGAAACCTTAGCACCACGTACAGGAAAACCCGGAGTGCCATCTAATCGTTTTATCTTATTTTCTACTTTATGCTGAAAATCGTTTAATAAAGTAGCCTTATTGTGCCAATCCTTCATTGTGTCATAACATTAATATTAAGAAAAAAACTCCTTTACCTGCCCCCTGCAAGCTTTTCGCTTACAAAAGGGGCATAGCATAAGGAGAAAAGCAGTGCTCCTATAAGCCGGGTTCTGTGTATTACATATCTTTTAATATGCAATATGCCTGTCATTTATCTACTCTAAGGATTGCTCCATAGCTCTAGCATTCTACCCTCCGTTGTGTCTACAGACTTGGACGGGACTATCCTCTAACAACGGTTTACATGAACTTGCAGCTCCTGAACGGCACAGCCAGCTGATCACCCAACTGCTGGTAGTCTCTTACACCACCTTCTCACCCTTACCAATTCTTTAGAATGGCGGTTTTTTCTTCTGCCTACATCTACTGTTACCAATAGCTTCTATTTTCGGAAGCAGGACGCCCTATGCTGCCCGGACTTTCCTCTCGCACATTATAATGTGCCAGCGACAGAGCCAGAACACTGCCTTTATGAGTAGCAAAGGTACATAAAAAGCTTTAAATGACAAAATGGGTAAATAACATTAAAGCATAAATAAAACAAAATGTAAATATTCATACTTTTCTTATTCGCTCTAAATAACTGTTTAGCTTATTGGTAAATTCGTAATTTTTTAATCCCCATTTGGGGGCTAATAATAAGTTATCTGGACTTTGACTTACAAAACGTTCCAAGACAAGGTCTTTGCGAAGCAAGGAAATATAGTCGGCTATTAATTTGATATATTCATCTACTGTATAGAGATGGAAAGGATTTTCTACATACATTTTGGCAAGTTTTGTACCACGTATTATCTGCATTTGATGTATTTTTAATGTCGTCAAAGGTAAAGAAGATATAATAGGAGCTTGTCGCAAGCTCTCCTGCCTATCTTCCCCAGGTAAGCCAAGAATGATATGTGCACCTACACGAATACCACGAGCAGCCGTGCGCTCTATCATCTGACGTGAACAGGCAAAAGTATGACCACGATTTATTAATCGTAACGTAGCATCATTCACTGTTTCTATGCCATACTCTACGAGCAAAAAAGTGACCTTGTTAAGCTCTGTAAAATAGTTGAGTAAATCTTCACTAACACAGTCTGGACGTGTGCCAATGACTATCCCCACAACATCTTCCACTTGCAAAGCCTCGCTGTATAGGCGCTTTAAGTGCTGAATATCACCATAGGTGTTAGTATAAGCCTGGAAATAAGCAAGATACTTCATATTAGGATATTTTCCTGAAAAAAATCTCTTTCCTTCTTCTATCTGACGCGTAACCGATTTGTTTTCTACTGAACAATATGAAGGATTAAAGGTTCTATTATCACAATAAATGCACCCACCCTTGCCTATACTGCCATCTCTATTAGGACAAGTAAACCCTGCATCAATAGAAATCTTCTGAACCTTAAAATTAAATTCTTCATGTAACCAACTTCCAAAATCTCTGTAATACTGCGCCATATTAATACTATATTTATAAAAGCAAAGATACAAAAAGAATATAAAAAAACATCTTCTATAAAAGACAAAGGATAGTTTTTCTTTTTGTAAAAAAAATATATTTAAAAGATAAAAATAACGTCCTAAAAACAAAAATAGATTATTTTTACTTCATTTTTAATCTATTTTTGTATTAAAAATAGATTATTTTCACTTCTCAACGTTTTCGTTTTCAATTACAACACATGTCTTCTTAATAATATATAAATGAGCTTTTTATAAATAGTCTTTGTTAGGTCAAAAGAATGTATCCTTTTCGTATGTTTCTTTTGTTTCTTGCCATAAAAGGTTCTATATTGCTATATTATCCAATATTAGAATTGATTATCCAAAACTTTTGTTCTTTTGCAATACTCCTTAAACTCTTTCCTTGTCATAGCAATACCTTTGGACGCGTTACTGTCAAGTCCGTAGACAAAAGGAGTGGACAGCAAAGTGTATTTGCCTAATTTCAAGCAAATGCGGATTGGCTTGTCATAACCTTTATAGTTCTTGGCTTGCCCTTTTGCCTCCGCCTTTTCTTTTACCAGCGCTTCACTCATATCCATCGCTTCCACTGAGAGTACCTGATAATATCCTTTTACCAAGTGGTTATCCACAGGCGCAAAGTATTTTATCTTTTGGAAATCAACACCAGACAGAATGGATTTATAGCCAGAGAAGAAGATTTGGCTTTGACCATTCAGCACCAGTTCCTTGGCGGCATTCACATGGCTATCTACTGATGCAATGTAGAATGTACCTTTATTAACTGGCTCATCCGAGTATTCCAACCCCTTTTGAGGTATGCTTTCTTCCAACAACCGTTCCCGTCCGTTGTCTTCCTCAAGCCAATGGCGAATCTGTAGGCGCAAGGCTTGCTCCGAATTGTTGGCATTTATGATGATGCTTCCGTCCCCAGCATGCTGCTCTTGGTCGGGGCGCAAGGGGAATGCACCAATCCCAATCAAGCGGTTAGACTGCTGATAGTAATAGTCACCATTCTCTGCGTCAAGTGCCTCCAACGGTATGTGTCCAGGAAACAGCACATAACCAGCTATGATTTCTTTCTTTAAGTGTTCGTGGTCACGTCCTTCTTCCGTGTAGTATATAGCATCACGGTAACGATGCATCTGGTCAATGGCATCAGCTGGTGGCACATCATAACGGCTATCATATCTGCAGCCGTTCTCATCCGTGTCGGCTATTCGGTATTTGGCATCAAACAGGTAGGTGAACTTCATATTACCTTCAGCTTGCTTGCTCAGTCTCAGCACAATGTCAGGACGCTGCACAGTCGTCATGGTGTTTGTTCCGCTTATGGCTGAAAGGGATTTGTCTTTATGCACCTCGGCATTGTAGCATACACTTGCCAATTCAATGCCGTCTTGGTTGATGAAACTCACCGAACCGCCATATACGAGTTGCGGAATAAAGTCGTTGCTAATGTCTCTGCCGTTCACCTTTGGCTTGGCATCCTTGCATAATTCCTTCATAACATCCTGCACAATGTTCTTCACTTTGATAAAGCACCATATCTCATATAGGTCGCAAATGTCCTTCACTTCCAGTTTGCGCAAGCCATCCTCTAATTCGTAGCCCTGTTGCAGTTCCACCCATTTCTCCATAATGGTTTTGTAACCTTGGGCTTGCTTCATAACGAGGTTATCTTGCGTAAATCCCTTGAACTGTCCTACACCACGGAAAAAAGCATTGTTCGAGAGTTGCATCAGCTCGTTCTCCATATCTTCAAGCGAAGTGTCTATGCGCTTCGGGTCGTCAAGGTGCATAGCGGTCATAATGTGTTCCTTCACCACGGCAAAGCGGTGTGTCATTTCCCGAATAGCATATTTCAAGAAACGATTTTCTATTGTGTCATGGCTCAGCGTCAGTTCCTCCGTGCGGTACAAATGGGCAGGATTGTCCTTATGCATCTGGTATTCGTTTTCCAGTTCTCTTGGAATATATGCCATACGTTCCGCTCTCTCATACTTAGCTACGGAGCGCAAACGCTGTTTGGGACGGTCAACGATTTGGCGTGCAGCCTCCATAATGTCGGCATAGCACGACTTGAATATTTGCCACCATATCAGCGGATTACTTTCACCTGTGCCTTGACGCATACTGAGATAAGTATCCTTCAGAAACGATGTACTCAGCATAGCATACTCATACTCTATGTCAGAGATAATTGTCTTCAAGTCTGAGCGGTAGTCAAGTTTATAGCTCAAAACCTCGGTCATGAACTTCAATTCCTTGGATTGTTCTTCCCCTTTCACTTTGTAGGTGATGCAGAAGTCTGTCATACCCACTTGGTTGTGAAAGTTCAGCGACCCATACAGTTCATCACCTGTGCTGATAATGGTGCTTTTGTCCTTACCATCGGTGCGCAGATGGTCGTTGATAGCAAGTGACAATTTTTCTAAGTTCTTGCCCTTACCACGCACAATAAGTGGATATTCTGTATTCTCGAAGAATACGGCTTCATGGCGGATGTCATTTCCTTCCTGTGCGTATCCGTTAAAAGAAAACTTAACATGCTGTGTTTCCGATGTGTAGCGGCACAACAACTTTGCGGCACTGTCAGTATTAATGGTGTCGATACAGAGATTGCGGATGGTCTCGGCTATTCTCCGCTCATGATTAGGACAAGAGAACCTTACAAGCAAGTCCTCGTTTGTCACTTCAAAGTTGAATACACTTGCCATACTTTTGTGAGCATGAATGTTTAGTTCCAGAAAGAAACAAAATGGTCACGCTTCAGTTGGCTGAGCATACTGTCTATCTTTTTGACGGAATGTAGTTTGTCTTGTTCTCCCAACTGATTTGTGATGATGTAGCGCAAGGCGGTAAGTATGTTCATTTCGCCATATTGCTTGGCTTCATCCACATTCACCTCTGCTTTGGCTATGCGTTCCTTGTCTGCTTCCGAATCGGTGATTTTCAGTTTCGTTTCATCGCCCTCTATGCGTGAGAGAATTTTCATCAGTGTAAAGTTGTCAAGTGCAGCTATGCGGTCAGTCTGTCCGAACTCATACGATGCTTGTAGATATATCAGCGCTTCATTGGCGGCACGATAGCCAAGCTTGAAAGGTGTGCCTTCAAGCAAGGCATTGATGCGCTTCAGATAGTCTATGGCAAACTTTGCATCATCGCCCAGATTGTCTATGATTTCCCTTGCTTCGATGTGACGGTCAACGAGCAGAGTGTTCAAGTCTGCATCATCGTTTTCCTCTAATGCCTTAACAATGGCTTTAAGGTCATCGTCTGTTGTGTCGGTAAGAAAACTGTCGTAGTTCACCTCGTTCATTTCTACTGACATGGCTCTGTCGAGCACCTTGCGTGAGAAAGAGAAAGTTGTCTCGTCCATGTTCACAGTACCTATTACAATGAGATTCTTTGGCAAGGTCAGACCTTTCGTTTCAAGATGGTCAACAACCTTTCCTAAGGAAGAATTTTTGTCGGCAGCCGTGAAGTTCGGGAACAACGTGTTTACCATCTTTTTCGCCACTTCTTCTCCAAACGAGTTAAAAGGCTTGATGATTGGGTCAGTCAAGTACTCTTCACCCTCAAAACTACGACTCTCAATGGCACTCAGAAACTCGGCAAAGTATTCCTCCACTGGAGCAAGGTTCATTTCATCGAGACACAAAAAGAACGGCACTTCGGGATGCTGCCATGCCTTTACGATAAACTCAATGAATGGAGTGAACACATAGTGCGGACTTGGAATGTTAGACAGATAACCGATTACGTCCATCGAGTTGTGCCAGTTCGGCTTCACTTGTATCAGTTCAAAATTGGCAGGCGAATGCAGCGTCCAACGGTCATTGGCAAAGTCATCGCCCGTATATCCATTAGCCCTTTGCAACTCCTCGGTAATTGTCGCTTGTGCCAACTTACGCACAATGCGGCTTTTGCCAGTACCGCTGATACCAGCAAGAAGCATAAATGGTTTGGTACGGAGGGCTGTGAGATATAAAATTGAATTGTTTATTGCCAAATCAGTTAAAAAATAATTGATTTGTGTATTAGGATTTTGAATGTCGCTTTTACCCTTTGATAATAGTCCCAATTTGTCACTTTTAAGAACTTTATAAAGTCGCATTCCCTTACTAAGTTCTTTAGACATACTTTTAGTAAGGCCTGCAGAACGTACAATCTCCGTAAGATTTTTGTCTTTTAGAGATTCTCCATATTTGATTGCAAATAGATAATATGAAAGAGAACGATACTCTTTGTTCATATCTTTTAAATATGATACCAATTCGTTAAAGCTGAAATTCTGCTCCATCTTGCTATATCTTTGTCTTATTATTTCCTTTTTCCTCACTAACCGCCTTAATCTCGTCAGTAAGTGTTCTATATTATTCTACCTTCTTTGGCAATTTGTTTGAAGTTTTTTCTATTTTCTTCTCGTTGCTTGCCACTCTGCGCTCCACTTTCTTGATGTCCTCAGCGGGAGGAAGGTTTTCGGGTTTTATGCCTCGTTGCCCCAGCATCTGCCTTACGCTGACATTGTTCTGAATGTGTTCGGCAGTAATGCTCTGTTCACCATAAAGGTCCTTCTGCTCCACATTGTAATTTGTCATTTCTGTTGCGAGGTTTTTTGCAGCAATGGTCAGCGTAGGAAGAAAGTCAGCCAACGGACGTGTTGACTTGACGCCGAGGCGAAGTTTCATGTCTTCGGTGGTATGTCCGCCAAACAAAGCCGTGTCACCTTTTGAACGTATACGACCAAATCCACGGTCATCAACACCACGCTCATAAATGTTGCGAGACAATTGTTTTTCTGAAGCACGTAGTCGATCGCGTGTTTCCAGACGTGACACTTGCTGCAAATGCTCAGCTATAAGTTCAGCCCGCCTTGTCTGTAATGCAAAATAACCTTGTGCAAATGCTATTTCTTCTTTCTTTGGATCACCATTCTGGGTTATGAGATAGCAGGCAAAGCGAGTAAGCATATAGTCCTTGACTTCACGCTTAGCACCTTTTGCCAAGCTTATCATTTTCGTGACCTCACGAAAATGATCATTCACATTGATATTCTGTGATTTACATGATTCGACTGCTCGGCCTATAGCTATAGTAAAATTCTCCCAACGTGCATAGCCAAGAACAGACTGAAGCTCGCGTGCAAACCATACTTCAACCTTTTCTTTGCCATTATCGCTCTCAATGTAATGCGTTATCTCATTGAAAGCGGATGTATGCTGATTTATTCTTTGAATGTCCATGTTATAATATTTCTTTTCCTCACTAACCACCTTTATCTCGTCAGCAAGGACTTTCTGTAACTTCTCTTTCGGTACTATCAACTGATAAATAGCAGATTGTGCGACCACGGCAAAAGTGCTACGGAGCGTAGCACTTTTTCATCATGCCCAGCGTAACGCTCGTAAAATTTCTTTATGTTCCAAAGTTGGCGCGGTGAAACACCCATCTTTGGATAGCGTTCTTTCAGGTCTGCAGACAGTCTTTTTACTACACTATCACCATACCCACTTTCAATCTTGCGCTCATGAAGCATTTGACCAATCTCCCAATAGGCAGTAGAAACATAGCCATTGATATGTCGGGCTATCTCCGTCCGTGCGTGCTCAATTACTGCGACAGCATGTCGCAGTATCTCGGCATAATCGCTACTCCCTATTGAGAGTTTGTTGTCTTTATTGTCTGTTGTCATTTTATCAGTCTATATTGTCTTCCCTGAGAAGGTCAGTCACTTCTACCTCAAGCAGTTTGGCTATCTTCATAAGATTACCCAAATCTGGTTGGCAAGTATTGGTACACCATTTTGATATAGTTGTTTTGTCCTTTCCCAGTTGTTCACCAAGCCATTTGTTCGTTTTCTTTTTTTCAGCAAGAACAACTTTTAGCCTGTTTAATTCTTTATTTGCCATATTCAGATGCGAATTTGAATGTAAAGGTAATTATAATACTTCACATTTCCGCATAAACGCAGTAATATTTGCGCTTATTTTGCAACTTAGTGAAAAATACTCATCACGAGTTAAGTCTACATTTCACTCGTTGTATGGTACTTACTCCTTTACCACTCAACTTCGCCACATCCCGAATGGAATACCCCTTGCGGGCAAACTTATTACTTCCCTATATTCGGCTTTCATCTGTTCTGTCGTTTTTACAGAGCCTACCTTGCGTCCGAGTTTTCCACCTTTCTCGATACATAAAAAGGCTCACGCTGAGGCTATACATTGTTTTACATTTACTTATATACCTTATCCTTTTAAACAAATTAATATATTACTATCTTTTTGCCGACATTTTTTTGTAAATTTGCACAAAGATATTAGAATAGGTAAATATCTATATATACATTCTTAACAGACTTTATAAAAAGATATTTCCATCATATTAAAGACATAACATTAATAGAAAATATGGCAAAAGAACTAAAAGAGCTTACCAAAAGAGCTGATAATTATTCTCAATGGTACAACGACTTAGTAGTAAAAGCTGACTTGGCAGAGCAGTCGGCTGTACGTGGTTGTATGGTGATAAAGCCTTATGGATATGCTATTTGGGAGAATATTCAAGGACAATTAGATAAGATGTTTAAGGCTACTGGTGTGCAAAATGCTTATTTCCCACTGCTAATACCAAAGAGCTTCTTATCGCGTGAGGCTGAACATGTAGAAGGTTTTGCTAAAGAGGCTGCCGTTGTTACACACTATAGATTGAAAACTAAAGAAAACGGTGAAGGTGTAGAGGTTGACCCTAATGCAAAGTTGGAAGAAGAATTGATAATTCGTCCAACAAGTGAAACTATTATTTGGAATACTTATAAGAACTGGATACATTCGTGGCGCGACCTTCCCTTAATGTGTAACCAGTGGTGTAATGTGATGCGTTGGGAAATGCGCACACGTCCGTTTTTGCGTACTTCGGAGTTTTTATGGCAAGAAGGTCATACTGCTCATGCCACAAAACAAGAAGCAGAAAAAGAGGCTAAACTAATGCTAAAGGTATATGCCGACTTTGCTGAGAAATGGTTAGCAGTGCCTGTTATTCAAGGAGTGAAAAGCGAAACAGAACGCTTTGCAGGAGCTTTAGATACATATACTATAGAAGCAATGATGCAAGACGGCAAAGCCTTGCAAAGTGGTACCTCACATTTCTTAGGGCAAAATTTTGCAAAGAGCTTTGATGTAACTTTCTTAAATAAAGAAAATAAGCCAGAACATGTATGGGCAACATCTTGGGGTGTTAGCACTCGTCTTATAGGTGCTTTGATAATGACCCATTCTGATGATAATGGGTTGGTACTTCCACCAAAGATTGCTCCTATTCAGGTAGTTATCATACCTATTTTTAAGGGTGAAGAGCAGCTTGAGCAGCTTAAGAACAAGCTACAACCTGTCATTGATGAGCTACGTGAAGCAGGGGTAACAGTAAAATTTGATGATAGCGACAACAAGCGTCCCGGCTTTAAGTTTGCTGACTACGAGCTAAAAGGAGTTCCTGTACGCTTAGCTATGGGCGGAAGAGATCTCGAAAACAACACCATAGAGGTAATGCGTCGCGATACCTTAGAGAAAGAGAGTGTAAGTTTCGACGGTATTACCGATTATATAAAACATCTTTTAGACGAAATACAAGATAATATCTTTAAGAAAGCACTTGCTTTTCGTGATGCTCATATTTATGAATGTGAGGATTATGAAGAGTTTAAAGAAAAAATAAAAAATGGTGGATTCTTCTTATGCCATTGGGACGGAACAGAAGAAACTGAAGCTAAAATAAAAGAAGACACACAAGCTACAATTAGATGTGTACCATATATGTTCGAGCAAACTTTAGGGGTAGATATGGTAAGTGGTAAACCTGCTAAATATCGCGTATTGATAGCAAGATCTTATTAATTATAATAGCAAGTCCGTATTATATAATGGTTATATAAACCATTATTGCGGACTTTTTTCTAAACATATATATATAATGTAAAGCTTATGAAAAGATTAGTTTTATCTATTGCTATCATTACAGCAGTTTTTAGTGCAAGTGCACAAACCTTTGTTAAGCCAGAGCTAAAAAAAGGAGATGTTGCTCATTATGAGAATGAGACTACTACGAAGATTAGTCTTCCTATGGGAAGTGGTACAAAACAAGTAAAGACAACATATTTATCTACCATCACAGTGAAAGATGTTAATGATAAAGGAGCCTTGCTTGAAGACGTAACATCAAAGCTAAACATAGAAGGAGAAGCTGTTTTGGCTGGTAACACACTTGGCACAGGAAAGTATCTTATAGATACTCCTATATTATTTCAGACAGATA
This sequence comes from Prevotella amnii DSM 23384 = JCM 14753, assembly GCF_000378745.1. GTDB lineage: Bacteria > Bacteroidota > Bacteroidia > Bacteroidales > Bacteroidaceae > Prevotella > Prevotella amnii. The sequence continues at coordinate 1,032 of NZ_KB905267.1, read as the reverse complement.
AGAATGGGAAGCTGATAAAAATAGTAAACTATAACGATGTTATTGCAAAGATTTCAAAAGGAGCTATAGCTGACATAGAAAAGCTATATAAAGAAAATCCTGCTCTTGAAAAGAATGTTTCAAAAGCAAAATTAATAATGGCACTTTCTACAAAATTCTCTGAAGAAAATTTGCTCAAGACCTTTACGCAGACTGGTATCTATTCTGTTTATGGGAAAACCTTTAAAAATGGAAATAGTGAGATAAGAGAGTTTGGTGGGTTAAAGATAAAAACAACATGGGGTATTTCTTCTCTTTTAGGCACTACGAGCATTGTTGGTAATAGCAAGGCAAATATGGATAGCGCTGAAACTAAAGATTACATTTTCAGCCAGCTTAAAGAACAAGGGCTTGATGACGATGCTATACAAGGCATAAAAAACAACTGGGAACAGTTAAAACAAATGGGACTGGATAAGGTAGATGCTAATATAACAGAACATATACTTTTATCAAGCAAGAAAATGGTAACTAATTATAGCGCAAAGGCTAAGATGATGATAATGGGATCAGAGGTAGAGCTTAATTCCAATACTAAGTTATTAGATAAATAAGTTTAGATATAAATATATCAGTTTTCCTCTTATGGTATATCCCAATTATGGGGTTGCCTATTAAAAGCAAAAAATAAATAAAAGAGAGTGTGTCAGAAAACACACTCTCTTTTATTTATACTCTAATCATTATCTTAACCATCAAAGCGATATATAGGCGTATAGCTCATTTTGCAGGATGATTTTGAGAAGTATGTATCCTATAGCTCAAATTGCAGGATGATTTTTTCCGATGTTTCTTCGTTGAAGCAGCTTACATATTGTACCTTTGGTTTGCAGTTTGAAGCGTAGTGAAGCTCTGCTGGGGAGCAACTTCATAAGGAATAGAACTGCGCAGATTGACAAGTATGGGCAGGAGTTGCTATCAACGCGGCTCCTGCTTTTTCATACTTAGAGATTCTGCTAATGCCAAGAAAAACCCAGAAATGAACCGCTTGCG
>NZ_KB905266.1 GCF_000378745.1 Prevotella amnii DSM 23384 = JCM 14753 | reverse complement strand
ATTTTGGTCTCATAAGCTAAAACTTTAAGTTAATAATGTTATGAATATAGACCAAAACCTTCCTGCGCCTTAACTCTTGGATCTACACTTGATCATTTAGAAATGTCCTTAGATACTTTGTCCTGACTCTAGAAGATAATGAAAAGAGGGACGGGCATCTCTTTATAGCGATATGGATTACACCTACCTGGTACGAAATCTCCTCGCCCCTCAAGGCCTATTTCACTAGCAAAACTACGATAAATAAGCCTCACTTCTGTTACCAGAAGTTAATTCTATAATCGGATGCAAAGGTAAGAGGTACAAAAATATGATGAAATGAGCAAATCTTCAATAATAAGTTTTGCAGAGGTCTCATGCTATCAAAAAGCTATTACTTCTTTGTTCTCTCACAAGGCAATTATTTCCAGTATCGTGAAAATTCTATTTTTCTTCGTTTTATTTATTATTAGTTCATATCTTTGTAACCTAATATTGAGATATACAATCATTTAATGGGACAGAAGAAAGAGCATAGCAACCTAACCTCGCCATCATCTTCAAAGTGGCAGATATTCTTAATATCTCACCAAAAGAATTAATAAAATAGAAAGTTTATGAGTACTAAATTTTTCAATAACAATATTGGCAATTCTCTTTTTGACAAATTTAAAGGTATAGCTGATGGAATGCCGAACTTTCATTCTTTCCTTGCTGTTGTAGGCTATTTCCGTTCGTCCGGTTATTTTAAGCTGCGAAAAGAATTGGCTAACGTACAAGATATTAGGATTCTTGTGGGGATTAATATTGATAGAATTTTCAGAAGACATAATCAAGCATTGCTTATGCTTGACGGTGAAGATGAAGCAAGAGAAATTTACACAAAGGACTTTATACAAGACGTCAAGGATGCTCAATATTCACAAGATATAGAAGATGGCATTATTCAACTTTGTGATGACATTGTTTCGGGCAAGTTGCATATGCGCATTCATAAGTCGAAGAACCTTCATGCTAAGTTTTATCTGTGTCTGCCCCACACTTTTAGTCCCAATACAGACGGATGGGTGTTGATGGGGTCGTCTAACATTTCCGATTCAGGATTGGGTATAACCCAACCACCTCGATATGAGCTGAATGTTGCTATGAAAGACTATGACGATGTGGCATATTGTAAAAATGAGTTTGAAACCCTATGGAGCGAGGGAATACCAATTACAGCTGAAGATATTGAACGAATTCGCAAAAAGACTCATCTTGAAAGTTTTCCTACTCCATATGAAATTTTTATGAAAGTCTTGATAGATGCTTTTGGTAATCAGGTAGAAGACGATTTTACACTTGATTTGCCAAAAGGCTATATGCAGTTGAAATACCAAAAGGACGCAGTCATTCAGGGATTTCAGATGCTAAAGGAGTATAATGGTTTCTTTCTTGCTGATGTGGTTGGTACAGGAAAGACGATTGTAGCAGCCATGATAGCTAAGCGTTTTGTTGAAGAAAATGGCAAGAATACTAAGATTCTTGTAATATATCCTCCTGCTGTTAAAGAAAACTGGCTTGGCACTTTTAATGACTTTAGCCTCACAAAGTATACTCAGTTTGTTACAAACGGCAGTTTGAACAAGATCATAGCAGGGAGTGATAATTATGATGATCCAGAAATTTTTGATCTTGTAATTGTTGATGAAGCACATAATTTTCGCACAGACACCTCTGGTCGATATGATGATTTGCAACGTATATGTAAGGCTCCACGTATTAATGAAGGACTGATAGAAGGTGTACAAAAGAAAGTTATATTATTATCTGCTACACCACTGAATAACCGTCCAGAGGATTTTCGTAATCTGATATTGTTATTCCAAAACGCTCGCAAGCCTACTCTTAATGGCATTACTAACATTATAACATTGTTTCAACCATGGATTAAGCAGTATAATGACCTTATGCGCAAGCGTGGCAAGACCGACAACAGCGAGATAACTGCTGCTGCTGATAAAATTTATGAAGAAATGCGCACAAGAGTTCTTGATAAAATCCTTGTTCGTAGAACTCGCAAGAATCTTTGGAACAATGATGAATACAAAGCAGACCTCATACGGCAGGGAATTCACTTCCCCAATGTTGAGCAGCCAAATGAATGTATATATCAGCTGGATGAGGAACTGAGCAAACTTTTTTATAACACCATTACAATACTTACCGATACACCTGACGAAGATAACCTTAACGGTATTGGATTACATTTTGCGAGGTATCGCGCCATTGAGTATATTATTGGGGAAAAGGCTTCGAAGTATCGTAATGCCATACAGTTTGCACGTGTGTTCTCTGGTATGTTTCGTGTTCACATGGTAAAACGACTTGAAAGCAGTTTTTATGCTTTTAAAAAATCATTACATACATTCCTTCGTATCACTAATGACATGATTAAAATGTGGGATGAAAATAATATCCTCATTGCACCCGATATTGATGTGAAAGGAATGATGGCAAACAATGTAGAGATAGATGCTATTATTGAGAAAGCTTTGCATCGTGGATATAACAAAGATGATATACTTTTTACTCAGGCAGACTTCAATCCTGAATACATCGAGAAACTTCGTGAGGATTCTGAAAAGCTTAAAAGACTAACGGACCTTTGGGATAAGGTAGAAAAAGACCCAAAATATGATAAATTCAAAGGACTTCTTGAGTCTGAGTTGATGAGCCATACGAAAAATATAAATGGCAAAGAGGTAGAGCTCAACAAAGAAGGTAAGCTTGTTATTTTCTCAGAAAGTGTTGATACCATTAACTATTTAGGTGACAGACTGGAAAATGATTTGCACCGCACTGACGTACTTGTTGTCAGTGCTTCCAACAGAAAAGCAGTTTTGAATAGTATCCGGGACAATTTTGATGCTAACTTCTCTGGCGAGAAGCAAAATAAATATAATATCATTATTTCATCTGATGTGCTTGCCGAAGGGGTTAACCTACATAGGTCTAATGTCATTGTCAACTATGACTCGCCTTGGAACGCTACACGCTTGATGCAGCGCATAGGTCGTGTAAACCGTATAGGTTCTACATCTGACCATATCTATAATTATATGTTCTATCCCTCTAATGATGGCGACAAGCAGATTCAGCTATATACCAATGCCCTTATAAAGCTGCAAGGGTTTCATTCTGCACTTGGCGAAGATGCTCAAGTGTACTCGCGTGAGGAGATGCTGCGTGAATTCCAGCTCTTTGATGATAAAGTGCGTGACAACGTTGATAAGCAGCTGGAGCTTATACGTGAAATACGTGAGCTTTATACAAATAACAAAGACCTTTATAACAAGATAAAAAATTTACCTTGTAAGAGCCGTACAGTTCGCTCGGCTGTGCATAGACCTCATGGTGTAGCCCCTCTATCTACCATTGTATATATTGCTACAGGACAGCGGTCGCAGTTCTATCGGATAACGGGCAACGAAGCCCCTTTGCCAGTGGAATTCTTGCAAGCAGCTGAATGGCTACGTGCAAAGCAAGATGAGCCTGTTGGCAATATGGAAGCCGTTAAAGATGTTCATTATACGCATGTGCGTAAAGCTTTTGCTGCCTATAAGCAGGAAACTTCAGCTGTAGAGACCACAGATATTTCTATTGCTGAGAGGAAGAAAGACAAGAACGCTATTAGTGCATTGGCTTTTTTACGCGAAATGAAACGCCTGTTTAGCTATGATGATATACACAATAAGATACGAGTGATAGAGCAATATGTTAACGATGGCATATTTTCTAACCTCACATTAAGCATTAATAGATTGAGCCGCGAATTAAACAAACAGAAGAAAACCACTCAGTTATCCACTCTCAAACCACTGCTTTCAATGCGTTTAGAGAGCTTATACGACCATTACTACATCTGCAAAGAAAGAAAAGAGACAGAGAATCAATATCAACAATCAGAAATAATAACATCTGAAACATTCGAATAAGCGAGTACAAAGAAAATAAGTTTTCTTTGTCGAGTGTGAGAATGTTCAAAGACAAATTAAACATTCGAATAAGCGAGTACAAAGAAAATAGGTTTTCTTTGTCGAGTGTGAGGATGTTCAATAACAAATTAAATATTCGAATAAATTATGGCATACACAGCAGAACAGCTCAGCACTATATTTCAAAGCAAATTCAATCTGAAAGAATGGACACAGTTTTTAACTAACTTTATAGGCGCTAAGATTATCCGCCAAGTGCCGGAACAATTAGAACTTGACCCCTCTGAGGGAAAGGGTTATTACCTTGGTCAGAAAGCTACAACCGACAATTACGAAATAGGTCTGTTTTATATTAAAACAAATACTTCTGTTAAAAATCGCCGTGTTGGATTACGCCAGATAGTAAAGCCTTATCTCCGCTATTTGGTTGATGCAGCTTTAGTTGTTTTTGACGATGGTAACAATTGGCGACTTTCTTTTGTGTGCGACATTAAGGGTGAAAGCACTTCGCCCAAACGATATACATTCGTGTTTGGTGATAGTGGCAGCTATTATAATACGGCTGTCAGCCGTTTCTCTAACCTACAGAACAAGGGTGTAAATTTCGCCAACTTAAAAGAAGCTTTCTCAGTAGAAGCCCTATCAAAAGATTTCTATACCAAATTATATTCGTGGTATCAATGGGCGTTGTCTGATGAAGTGAATGTTACTTTTCCTAACAATCCTGACACAGAGAAGGACGACAGGGAGAATATGAATGTGAAGTTGATTCGGCTTATAACACGCTTACTTTTCGTTTGGTTTGTCAAGCAAAAGAATTTGGTGCCAAATAATATTTTTGACATAGCACAATTAAAGAAAATCCTTGTTGATTTCAATCCCTATGCTACAGACAATGGTAACTATTATAATGCCATTTTGCAAAACCTTTTTTTTGCCACACTCAATTGTGCTATTATTGATGAAGAAGGTAGTTCACGCCAGTTTGCCATAGCTAAGTCAGCACGTGATACTCGTAACCTGTATCGTTATGCTGAAATGTTTAGTATTTCAGAAGATGAAGTGGTAAAGCTGTTTGCTAAAGTACCATTTCTCAATGGAGGTTTGTTTGAGTGTTTGGATAAACCTAAAGGATTATATCTAAAGCAGGAGTACGATGTGCTATACGACGGCTTCAGCCGTAATGGAACGCGTTCATCTAATGGAAACTTTAAGTATCGTGCATTTATTCCCAATATTCTTTTCTTTAATGATGATGAGCTACACCCTGGTCTTATCAATTTACTTAGCCAGTATAACTTTACCATAGAAGAAAACTCTCCTACAGATGCTGTAGTTTCACTTGACCCAGAATTGCTTGGACGAGTTTTTGAGAATTTATTGGCAGATTTCAATGAAGAGACGCATGTTTCTGCACGAAAAGCTACAGGCTCATTCTATACTCCGCGTGAGATAGTAGATTATATGGTAGATGAGTCTATCAAAAGTTATCTTCTTGGGAAAGACAGTTTAGGCATTGATGCAAATAGCCTGAATGAATTGTTTGTGAAGAAGAATATACCAGCTAATTGGAACGTTAGCACATGCCATGATGTTGCTGAGGCTCTGAAAAACATCAAAATACTTGACCCTGCGTGTGGCTCTGGTGCCTTTCCTATGGGCTGTCTTCATAGAATTGTAGAGCTGGAAGAAATACTCAGCAAAGACAATATAGACAGATACAACCTTAAGCTATCTATTATAGAAAATTGTGTATATGGCGTAGATATTCAGCCTATAGCTATGCTTATTTGTAAATTACGTTTCTTTATCTCTCTTATCTGCGAACAGACTAATGTAGACTTTAATAGCCCTGAAACTAACTTCGGAATCAATACTTTGCCTAACCTTGAAACAAAGTTTGTTGCAGCTAACTCTCTTATAAGTGCTGACATTAGAAGTTATGAAAACGATTGGACTGCTGACGAAAAACTTTCTCAACTTAAGGAACAACTTCTTAACATACGAAACGAACACTTTTTGGCAAAAGGAAGAAAAGCGAAAAGGCAAAGCCAGCGCATGGACGAGGCTAAGCGAGAAGAGATAATGAATTACATAGTAAAACACTCTACAGAGCCTGATGCCTCTGTTATATCTGTTTTAGAGAAAGAAGTAGAGCGTTTACAAGTTAATCTCAAAGAATATGAAAAGGAAGTGTGGGTCAACAAAACTCGCCCTGCAGAGGTAAACCTATTTGGTGTGGTAGAATCGCCTGATGCTATATTCCGTGAGGATATTAATAAGAAAAAGCGTGATGAGCTCAACGCTCAGATACGCACCCTTGAAAATAACATAAGAAAAGAAAAGAGTAAAGGAGAAATCGTAGGCTTTGAGGCGGCTGTAAAACAAATAACAGAATGGAATCCATACGATCAAAATTCTGTTTCTACATTCTTTGATCCAGAATGGATGTTCTGCCTCAAAGAAAAATTTGATATCGTCATAGGTAATCCGCCATATATTCAGCTTCAGAATAATGGTGGCGAACTGGCTAAATTATATGATAATTGTAATTATTCTACCTTTGCTCGTACTGGTGATATTTATTGTTTGTTTTATGAGCGTGGCTGGCAGTTGCTTAAAAAGAATGGACATCTTTGTTATATCACTTCCAATAAGTGGATGCGTGCAGGCTATGGCGAGAAGACAAGAGAGTTTTTTGCCAATAATACTAACCCAATGTTGCTGATCGATTTTGCAGGAGTACAGGTGTTTGAAAGTGCTACCGTAGATACGGATATACTGCTTTTTGCAAAGTCGAGCAATAAGCATAAAACGCTTTGTGCCGTTACCAACAAACAAAACAAAGATAGCGTAAAGAATTTGAGCCATTTCGTACAGCAACAAAACACTATTTGTAGTTTTTCCTCCTCCGATAGTTGGGTTATCCTCTCACCAATAGAGCAAAGCATTAAGTGCAAAATAGAAGCAGTAGGCACACCACTAAAGGATTGGGACATAAACATTTATCGTGGTGTGCTGACAGGTTGCAACGAGGCGTTCATTATCTCTACCGAAAAGCGTGATGAGATATTGGCAAATTGCCAAACTGAAGACGAGCGTACAAGAACAGCTGAACTTATACGACCTATTCTTCGAGGCAGGGATATTAAGAGGTATGGGTATGAGTGGGCAGAACTATGGCTTATTGCCACTTTTCCCTCATGCCATTACAATATTGATGAGTACCCTGCCGTTAAACAATACTTACTTTCTTTCGGTATTGAAAGGCTGGAGCAAACAGGCAAAACGCATATTGTCAATGGTAAAAAAGTAAAAGCCCGGAAAAAGACCAATAACAAGTGGTCCGAAACTCAGGACAGTATAAGTTATTGGGAGGATTTTTATAAGCCAAAAGTTATGTATCCAAATATGACTAAATACATTCCATTTTATTATGATGAAAAAGGGTTTTATCAAAATGACAAATCATTTATGATAACAGGAAAACATGTAGAATACCTTACAGCTTTTCTCAACTCTTCCTTGTTTAAATTTTGTTTCCTTGATAATTTTCCAAAATTAGGAGAAAAAGGCAGAGAACTAAGAAAGATATTCTTTGATAAAATTCCAGTTCGTAAAATAACAGATGCTCAAGACCTATTATTTAAAGATGCTGTATCAGATATACAAAATGAATATACAAAACAAAAAGCACAGAAAATAGACTCCATGCTTTTTGATTTATACAACTTAACTCCAGAAGAACGAAAAGCTATTGGATTTGTTGAGATTCTATAAATGCAATTTCTTCATTGGTTAAATTATATCTTTCGTACAGATAATTATCAGATACAGAATTATCTAAACTTACTAATGGGATAGGAAGATTCCAAATGTTATCAGCATTTCCTGCATTTCCTCCTGCTGCTTCTCCTATTATCGTTGATAATAACCATTGAATGATTTTGGAATTAAGAACAGAGCAAATATAATTCAGTTTATCACCTGTGATGAAGTGCATACTATCTTGAATATATATGTAATCATCTACTTTTGCAAACTGTTTAACGGCTGCTATTCTATTCCAAACTATCTTTGGCTTAGAAAAATCCTCCCAATAAGCGCAGTTACGGAGATTATAAGGAGTATCGCCTTTGTCTGCACGAGTGGAGATTCTATCCCAATATTGGTCTAAATGAGCTTTTACTGCTGGATAATCTTCTATTTTTATTCGAGGTATGCGCCCACGAATGCCGTTATGGGTATTGATAAGATACAATCCGCTGTTATCATACCCATACCTCTTAATATCCCTGCCTCGAAGAATAGGTCGTATAAGTTCAGCTGTTCTTGTACGCTCGTCTTCAGTTTGGCAATTTGCCAATATCTCATCACGCTTTTCGGTAGAGATAATGAACGCCTCGTTGCAACCTGTCTTAATACCATAATTAATTTGAATATCCCAATCCTTTAGTGGTGTGCCTACTGCTTCTATTTTGCGCTTAATGCTTTGCTCTATTGGTGAGAGGATAACCCAACTATCGGAGGAGGAAAAACTACAAATAGTGTTTTGTTGCTGTACGAAATGGCTCTTTTATTTTCCTTTTATTTCTTTTAGTCTAATAAACCTTGCAAGAGTATTCCTATCCACTTTGCAAATATTTGCTATTTTTCTAAGAGAAGTACCATTCTTTAATAGCTCTGATATGAGTGTTTCTTTGCCTGAAAGTTTGTATTTCTCAGGAGAATTTTTGCGACCTTTCGGACGACCAAGCTTTATTCCCTCTGCTCTTTTTCTCGCTAACGCCTCTTTGGTGCGCTGGCTGATGAGGTTACGCTCTATCTCTGCAGAGAGTCCGAAGGCAAAGGCAAGGACTTTGCTCTGGATATCATCTCCAAGACGGTAGTTGTCCTTAATAGTCCATACTCGGCATTCCTTAACCATACATATATTGAGAATTTCCATTATCATAAACAAGTTACGCCCAAGCCGAGACAGCTCGCTACAAATGATTATGTCATCTTTTCTAACTTTCTTCAACAAGTTCCCCAGCTGCCGTTTGGTATAATTCTTTGTACCGCTAATAGTTTCTTCTATCCAATCATTAACTAAAAGATTTCGTTTCTCGCAGAATTTGCTAATCTCAAAGCGTTGGTTTTCCACTGTTTGCTTATCGCTGCTTACTCTAATATATCCGTAAATCATAATTGTATGTGTGATAATTATTACTTTTACAAATATAAACGGATATTTGTGTTATTCAAGACCGAACCTCTTTCGTACATGGTATGTCTTTTGAGTAACGGCGAGGTCGAAGATCAAGTGTATGATAAGTGATACTGTAGATATAGTGAGCTTGCTTTAAGCGATTAATAGCTATATATACAATAAGGAAAAATGATCTATTTTGATAAAAAAGAATAGAGCTGTTGATTAAAAATAATTTATTTTTGATGTATTTTTAATCTATTTTTCAGAGAAAAATAATTTATTTTTTCTTATAAATTATATCTTTTTCTGTCTTAATATCCTATTTTTTTAACATATATATTTGCTCGTTTATATGTTAATAAAGCAGCTTGCGTTCTAAGTATATTAATTCTTAATAGTAAAACTCTATCATTAAAAGATAATTTATACTAATTTATTTGTAAATTTGTAGGTATGGAAAAGAGAATAATAGAATCGCTTAAGAATTGTCCACTCTTTGTTGAGATGAATGAGATAGAGATCGAAATGACTCTTATCAATACTCCTTATAGTATTATTAATTTAGAGGCACATGATGTATATGCTTTGGCAGGAATGCCTTGTAAGTATGCAGATATTATTATATGTGGCACTTTGGTATGTCGTATGGCTTCGCTTTCAGGGAAACAGGTAGAGGTAAGTAAGCTGTCTGAAGGAAACATTATAGCTCCTGCACTTATCTTTGCTCAAAACAAAGAAATGCCAGTAAGTGTAGAAACTGTTAGCCGTGTAAAAATTTTTAGGTTGCGTCCAGAAGAATTAAAAAAACTCATTGATAACGATGAGCATTTAAGAATGAATTTTATTAGAATATTATCTAATATAAATATGTTTCTCACTCAGAAAATAAAATTTTTAAGTTTGTTTACCATAAAGGAGAAAGTAGCTTATCTCTTATTAGAGTGTGCAGGCGAGCAAGGTAGTAATAGCATACATCTTACACGTTCAAGAAAAGAAATAGCCGATTCTTTTGGTATTCAGAAGTTTTCTTTATTAAGAGTGTTATCTCATTTTGAGAAAGATGGTGCTATTACTATAAAAGGGAAAGATATTACTATATTAGATAAGAAAAAGATGCTAAAATAATAATATTGATTATTGTATATCTGTTATAAGCATTATGTTATCTATAACGCATCTTTAATATAGTATATCTTTAGGGTTGCTAACAAAAGTGGTAGCTCCATGTTTTAAGAGAAAATCTTTATCTCTAAATCCCCACAGTACACTTATACAGGGAAGATTACAGTTTTTAGCAGTCATTATATCTACATCACTATCGCCAATATATACTGCCCCTTTGCGAGAAACTCCCAATTCTTTTAACGCTTCAAGAACAGTGTCAGGGGCAGGTTTCTTTTTTATTGTTTCACGTTCTCCAATTGCAACATCTATAGTATCAGAAAAGAAATGGCAAGCAAGGTTTTTTGTAGCTGTATAAAACTTATTGCTGACTATGGCAAGGTGCTTGCCACGCTGTTTAAGCTCTGTAAGTAGAGCAGGAATGCCATCGTAAGGGCGCGTAGTGTCAAGATTATGTTTTAAGTAATGTTGCCTAAAGTCAGCGTATGTTTGTTCAAATTTAGGGTTGTTTTCTCCATGCGGAATGGCACGCTGCATAAGTTTTTTTACACCATTTCCCACAAACATTCTAATATCTTCTAAAGAATGTTCAGCCATACCATTTTTATGTAAAGCATAGTTAGTACTTTTTGCAAGATCTTCAAGTGTACTAAGTAAAGTACCATCGAGGTCAAAAATATAAGTATCGTATTCTTTCATTTTTATGTCAATATTGTTTTTATAAGCTTATAGATTGCGAAATGTTGTTAAGTTATAATTGTTTTGCAGTACAAAATTAAGAAATAAATGATGAAATACTTATCTTTGCACATCTTTATTAAGAAATAAGAGAAGTAAAATGGGTAAAAACAAAAAGAAAAAAGGTTCATCACATTCAAAAATAGTATTACTATTTATTTTTTTGATTGTGATATTAGGAGTATATTCGGCATTTTTTTCAGGTATGTCGAATAATGGTAAGGTAAGTTATATTACAGTAGATAAAGATGATACTCCAGATTCTATTTTATATAAATTAAAGCCTAAAGTAACACATTATAGCTTAATAGCTTATAAGCAGTTGGCAAGGTTGGTGGGTTATGGCAATAATATTCGCACAGGTAGATATAAGATAGGTAATAGTGGAGCACTTATGACCTTTCGTCATATTCGCAATGGTATGCAAGCTCCAGTGAGTTTAACTATTAGAAGTGTGCGAACACTTGGCGATTTAGCTGATGATGTGTGCAAGCAGATGATGTTTACCCGTACAGAATTTATGAATAAGATAACAGATGCAGAGACTTGCAAAAAATATGGTTATACGCCAACTACTATTATTGCGATGTTTGTACCTAACACATACGATTTTTATTGGAACACTTCTTTAGACAAATTTCTTAATAAAATAAGCAATGGTAGTAAAAAGTTTTGGAATTTTAGTCGATTACAGAAAGCTAAACAGATGGGACTTACTCCAACAGAAGTAATTACCTTAGCAAGCATAGTAGATGAAGAGACTGATAATGTTGGCGAGATGCCTATGGTAGCAGGTATGTATATGAATCGTTATAAAAAAGGTATGCGTTTGCAGGCAGATCCTACAGTGAAATACGCTACAGGCAACTTTACAGCACATCGTATTTATGAAAAATGGACACTTACAGATAGCCCTTATAACACATATAGATATAAAGGCTTACCTATAGGACCTATCCGTATACCTTCTGTTGCAGCTATTGATGCAGTGCTTAATTACGTGCATCATGATTATATGTATATGTGTGCTAAAGAAGACTTTAGTGGTACACATAATTTTTCCAAAACTTATGAAGAACATCAAGTTAATGCTTCTAACTATGCAAAGGCTTTAGATAAGAAAGGTATTAATTAAGAAAGAAAAAGACTATATGGGAACTATTTTTTAAAAGAGTTCCTTATTCAAAACCAGTCGGTGAGAGAATAGTGCTTAGGAGCTTGCTATTATGTGTATATAAAAAAGCTAAGCTCCTATATTAGTTCTACTTTGTCTATATGTTGCTCTTTATCGCAATAATGACATTTCAATATACCTTTTTCTTTATTAACTACATTAAAAATAGTTTCCATAGGCTCGTTGTTTGTAATACACTTAGGGTTATTACATTTTACAATGCCCCGAAGCTCGTCAGGAGTTACTACTTTTTTCTTTTCTACCACTTCATAGTCTTTAATGATGTTCAGTACAACGTTAGGTGCTACTACTGATAGACGTGAAATTTCGTCATCTGTGAAAAACTTATCGCTTACCTTAATAATACCTTTTGAACCTACCATCTTCGATGAAAAGTTAAAGCCTATAGTAACAGGTGTGACGAGCTTCTGGAGCTGTAATAAGTTTACAACATGAAAAGTTTTTTCTGTTGGAATATGGTCAATAACAGTTCCGTTCTGGATAGCTGCTACGAGCCTTTCTTTTTTTGACATATTCTTTTCTGACATATTTCTTTCTTTTTACTTGATAATGGTTTTATCTTTACGTATATCTTCTAATGTAATTCCTAAGCAATGACAGTATATAGCCTCTCTGGCAAAGAGCCCATTTTTAGCTTGCTGTATATAGTAAGCGTGAGGATCGTTATCAACATCGTATGCTATTTCGTTAACACGTGGCAATGGGTGTAGTATCCTCATGTTATCACGTGCTTTTGAGAGCATATCTTTGCGTAGTATATAAATATTTTTAACCTGTTCATATTCCATTAGGTCAGAGAAGCGTTCCTTTTGTACACGCGTCATGTATAATATATCGGCATTAGCAATAATATCAGGAGTAAACTCTTCGTGTTCTATATATCTTATATTATGTTTTTTACAATAGGCCTTATACTCCAAAGGCATAGCTAACGCCTTAGGTGCAATAAAATGAAAAGTAGGGTTAAAGTGTCGCATTGCCATGATAAGCGAATGTACAGTCCTACCGTATTTTAAGTCGCCAACAAGAAAGATGTTAAGATTTTCGAGCCTACCTTGTGTTTGATAAATGGTATACAGGTCTAATAAGCATTGTGAAGGATGCTGATGTGCTCCATCGCCAGCATTAATAATAGGTACAGGAGCTATTTCTGACGCATATTGTGCGGCTCCCTCGATATAGTGTCGCATAACGATAGCATCTGCATAATTTGAAACCATTAAAATAGTATCTTTGAGAGTTTCACCTTTACTAACGCTTGACACTTTAGCATCTGTAAAACCTATAACTTTAGCTCCGAGCCTATTGGCTGCTGTTTCAAAACTTAAACGTGTGCGTGTAGATGGCTCATAAAATAATGTTGCTACAACTCTACCTTTTAAAAGCTCACGGTTAGGATACTTCTCAAACTCTTGCGCCATTTCGATTAAGTGTAGTAGCTCATCTCGATTTAGCGTCTTAATGTTTACAAAATTATGATTTTCCATTAGTCAGATAACTATTTTTGTTATATTCTGATGGTAAAGTTACAGAAAATCATTATACTATCAAACCTAAAAAGAAGAAAAAACACTATTTATCAAAAAAACATTTATTTATTTTGCTCTTTCCTTATTTAGAGGTATCTTTGCATATATTTTCATTAATTCTATAGATAGGATTTTTAATGAGTTGATAAATGAGAAGGCATTTCGTACATATTCTTTGGGGGTTATTTATAGCCATAGTAAGCGTAATATTTATATTCTTTATTTCTGTTTGGAATGGTTGGATAGGTTATATGCCTAAAATGGACGAGCTTTCAGACCCTATAGATAAGTTTGCTTCCCAAGTTTATTCTTCTGATCAGAAGCTTATTGGAACATGGAATCAAGATAATGCTAACCGCGTAGCAGTGGGTTATAACAGCCTTTCTCCACACCTTGTTCATGCTTTGGTTTCTACAGAAGACGAGCGCTTTTATGAACATTCTGGTGTTGATTTCATTGCTTTAGGCCGTGCAATATTAAAGCGTGGTGTTATGCGTCAGCAGAATGCCGGAGGAGGCTCAACGATAACTCAGCAGTTAGCTAAGCAAATATTTTCAGAAAAGGCACATAGTAGTTTTGAGCGATTGCTTCAAAAACCTATAGAATGGATAATAGCGATAAAGTTAGAGCGTTATTTTACAAAAGAAGAGATAATAGCGATGTACTTTAATTATTTCGACTTTTTACATAATGCTGTAGGTATAAAGCGAGCAGCTAATGTTTATTTTAATAAAGAGCCTAAAAATCTTAATATATTAGAGGCAGCACTTTTAGTGGGCTTGTGTAAGAATCCATCTCTTTATAATCCTTTACGCCACCCAGATCGTTGCTTGGATAGGCGTAATACGGTTATGATGCAAATGGCAAAGTCGGGTTATCTTACGCATGATGAGTATTTAGAGCTATGTAGTAAGCCTCTTGGTATTCATTATTCTGCTGACAAGCCTGTTAATGGATCGGCTAATTATTTCCAATCATTCTTACGTAGGTATATGATGGCAGTAAAGCCTGAACGTGCAAATTATAAGTCGTGGCGTATGCGTGATTTTGTTCTTGATTCTATAGCATGGGAACAAGATCCTTTATATGGCTGGTGTAATAAAAACTTTAAACGTAACGGAGAGCCTTATGATGTTAATTCTGATGGGCTTCGTATTTATACTACCATTGATACACGAATGCAGCAATATGCAGAAGAAGCAGTACGAAAGCAAGTAGGTGGCAAACTTCAGACTTTGTTTAATCAAGCAAGCAGATATAAAAAGAATGCTCCTTTCTCTTCAAATCTTTCTCGACGTCAGATAAAAGCAATATTAAATGCAGCTTGTTTGCGTAGTAATCGTTATATTACTTTAAAAGAGCAGGGAGCTACAGCAGATGAGATAAAACGTAGTTTTCGTACTCCTCATGAAATGACTATTTTCACTTATCATGGCGATGTTGATACTGTAATGACTCCAATAGATTCTATTCGTTATTATAAATCATTTCTCCGTTCAGCTTTTATGAGTATGGATCCTAAAACAGGTGCAGTAAAAGCCTATGTAGGTGGTATTGATTATCAGCATTTTAAATATGATATGGTTATGGGCGGACGACGTCAGGTAGGCTCTACTATTAAGCCTTTCCTATATGCTTTAGCCATGCAGAACGGCATGACACCATGCTCTACAGCACCTAATATACAACGTACTTATGGTGGCTGGACTCCCCGTAATGGCTCACGCGCTCGTTATGGTCAAGAAGTATCTTTAAAGTGGGGATTACAACAGTCGAATAACTGGATTTCTGCTTATTTGATAAATCTTTTAGGAGCATCTCAATTTGTGAATATTTTGCATGATTTTGGTCTTAATAATCCTGATATAGATAAGAATGCTTCGCCAGTTCTTTGTCTTGGACCTTGTGAAGTTTCAGTGGGTGAAATGACAAGTGCTTATACTACTTTTGCAAATAATGGTATTCGTTGTGCTCCATTATATGTAACAAAGATAGAAGATAGTCATGGCAATGTGTTAGCAAAGTTTCAACCACTTATGACAGAGGTTATATCTTCTGCCTCTTCTAATCAGATGTTAGAAATGCTTATATCTGTAGTTAATGGAGGAACAGCTCGCCGCTTACGTAGCTATCTTAATTATACAGGTGATATAGGAGGTAAGACTGGTACTACTAATAACAATTCTGATGGCTGGTTTCTGGGTATAACTCCAGAGCTTGTTAATGGTTGTTGGGTAGGTGGAGAAGATCGTGATATCCGCTTTGAATCTACTGCACTTGGACAAGGAGCCTCTACAGCTCTTCCTGTTTGGGCATATTATATGCAACTTATTTATGCCGATAAGCGTTTGGGATATCATTCTTCTGCAAAATTTAAATTTCCTCCAAATTTTAATTCATGTGCAGTTACTGATACTGTTAGTATTAATGGTATTCAGGAAGAATATTTTTGATGAATATAAAGAGGTTATTTCTTATAATACATTTAAGGGTATAAAATTTATTTTTTATCAAATTTATAAATGCTTATATAACTTACATATTAATATTACAAACCATTGAACGCAAAAGAACTATTAGATAATGCTCTTGGGCATTTGAGAAAAAAAAATATTAGTAGAGCAATAAGTTTACTAGATCTATTATATAAAGAGCAACCATCATTATTGGGTTGTGATGAGTTTGAGAACATAAAGGTGAGCTTTGGCTTATTGCTTGAATATATGCAGAAGAATGTTGAAGATCCTCATCGTGATGATCTTTATATAACATTGTTGCAGCGATTATATGCAGTTACAGCTAATTTAAAGGTTAGCTGGCATTGTAAGCACACCCCTATATATATTGATTCTTTTCGTAAAAGCAATCATTTAAATACAAGTTATGACTTTTTACGTACTGTTTTAGAGGAGTTTGTTTCTGATGTAGCATTGTTATCATTAAAGGAAGATGTAGTTAGGAAACAAAAACAAGAAGAGCTTTATGAAAGGCATCTTGTTTTTATAGACAGATTATTTAGTACTATTATTATTTCTTTGCAATGGAATGATGACGAACGTGATTTTTATGAGAAACTTCTCTTAGCACCAACTATAGATGTAATTGATCAACAGATTATCATAGCAGCTGTTATGATGAGTGGTATGAATCAGTTTGATGTAAACAAGTTTAAATTGCTTGTAAACATTTATAGCAAAGCTACAGAAGAAGGTGTACGTCAGCGAGCATTAGTAGGCTGGGTTCTTATGCTCAGTGAAGAAGGTTTTATATATAATGAGTATAAAAAAATCATAGAAGATCTTTGTTGTAATAAAAATATAGCAAAGACTCTTTATGAGCTTCAGATACAATTTCTTCTTAGTAAAGATGCTAAAAAAGATAATGCTGCTATAGAACGAGATATTATGCCAGATATAATTAAAGCTCAAAATCTACAGAGCGACAGAATAGGCATTAATCTCGAAAATAAAATTAGCGAGGACGATATCTTTAATGCACATGCAGAGGAAGAAATGATGGAAAAGATGGAGGATAAGATTAATAAGATGGGAGAGATGTTCAGAAATGGCTCAGATGTTTATTTTGGAGGATTTCGCCAGATGAAATCTTTTCCCATTTTTCGTTCTATAGTAACATGGTTTTCTCCATTTTATGCAGAACATCCAGGACTTAGGCAGGTGTGTGAGAAGGTAGGAGCTGATAAGATAATAGACACATTAGTTAAGAACGGAGCTTTCTGTGAGTCGGATAAATATTCATTTACTTGTGCTTTGGGAGCTGTTATTGATAGGATTCCACCTCAGATGAAAGAGGCTCTTTATAGTAATGCTACTTTGATGCCATTAGGCGGATTAGATGTAGAACATTTATGCGCACCAGCTTACATTCGTAGAATGTTTATACAAGACCTTTATAGATTTTTTGAGTTATTTCCAAATTTAACAGGTATAGTTAATCCTTTTAATCAGATAAAAGTTACATTAGAATCGCCAAATATTCTGTTCTTTATAAATAAAGTTTTTGAGAAGACAGGGTTAGATGCTTATAAGCTAAAAGTTGCTTTCCAGCTTTATAAACGTAAAATGAAGTATGAGACAAGTAGCTTACTACGCACCTTTAAAGAAGAAAAGTCAGATTATTATGCTCTTTCAGCTAAGGCAGCTCTACCTATGGTGAATTTTAATGATTTCACCAAGGCAATAGCATTAGATCCATCTAACGAGTGGGCTTTAGAAGGATATGCTAAAGGTCTGTTATCTGTTTCTATGTATGATAAAGCAGAAAAACTTTATCTTCAACTAATGAAAGAACATCCTGATAATTTATCATATACACTTAACTATACACTATGTCTTTTGAATTTAGACAAATTGGAAAAGGCAAAGAGTATGATATTTAAGGTATATTATAAATATGATACAAATAAAAATGTAAAGCGACTATTTGCGTGGATAATGCTTAAAGATGATAATATAGAAAAAGCATATAATGTATATACAGAATTATTAGAAATGCCCTCTGTAAAGGCTGAAGATTATCTTAATGCTGGTTATTCAAGGTGGTTTAAAGGCGATATAGATGAAGCTTCTAAATTATTTAAACGTTGGGCTACACATGTTAATCAATCGGAAACATCATTAGATCGTGAATTTGCGCGTGATAAAGATTTACTCGACAAATATGGTATATCAGACGTTTCTAAAATATTGATGCAAGCACTGGTAGAAAAATAAAATAAAAATAAATTTGCTCACTTTTATTTTATATTGTACCTTTGTATCGGATTTGAGTATTGGTAGCTGTTTCGGATTAAGATAAAGAACGTCTGAGTGATAACGCAGCACACTCTTATAAATTTTTATCGCCGATATGGCTCAGTTGGTAGAGCAACGCATTCGTAATGCGTAGGTCCCGGGTTCGAGTCCCGGTATCGGCTCATATTGCGGAATTAGCACATCGGTAGTGCACGGGCTTCCCAAGCCTGGGAGGCGGGTTCGATTCCCGTATTCCGCTCAAGATTGAAAACGATTTCCTATATTTAGGAAGTCGTTTTTTTAATTTTATTTTCTTACTTTTGTAGTCTATAAAAAAAAAATATAATAATTAATATAAGACAAACCAAAACATCATGGAACAGTTATTAATAAATAGTTATGATGAGTTTGCATCATATTTAGGTAAGAAGTTAGGTGAGAGTGAGTGGCTTGCAGTAGATCAAGATCGTATAAATCTTTTTGCTGATGCTACTCTTGATCATCAATGGATACATGTAGATACAAAGCGTGCTAATGAGGAGTCGCCTTATCATAGTACTATAGCGCATGGCTATCTTACATTGTCATTACTACCATATATGTGGAATCAGATTATTAAGGTTAATAA
This sequence comes from Prevotella amnii DSM 23384 = JCM 14753, assembly GCF_000378745.1. Classification (GTDB taxonomy): domain Bacteria; phylum Bacteroidota; class Bacteroidia; order Bacteroidales; family Bacteroidaceae; genus Prevotella; species Prevotella amnii. Next base: position 112,680 of record NZ_KB905266.1, on the reverse strand, counting down.
TCTGAAGATGATGGTAAATTACGGTATGGATAAAATGCGTTTTGGCAATCCTGTTATAACAGGATCACGTATAAGACTTGTTGCAACTCTTGATACAATAGAAAATCTTCGTGGTATTTGTCGTGCAGGTATTAAATTTCAGATAGAAATAGAAGGACAGCGCAAGCCTGCATTAGAAGGAATAGCAACATTTTTATATTATTTTGCCTAAAATATTATCTTTATTATTTATAGATATTTTAGTAAAATATATTTTTTAGGCTTGTGCAAATTTATGATTAAAACAAATGTGTTAAAATAAAATAAGCCCCTTATATCTTTTATAATTTACGATATAAGGGGTTTGCTGTGATTTTATATTATACTTAATTATATATCTTCGTTTTCTTCTGTTTTTTTTCGTGGACCTCTACGCTTCTTAACCTTATCTTCAGGAAGATCTACCTTAACTCCAGCAAGTTCGGGATCTATTAAGATTCTGCCACAATATTCACAGACAATAATCTTCTTGTGCATCTTAATGTCTAATTGTCTCTGAGGTGGAATCTTATTAAAGCAGCCTCCACACGCATCACGTTGCACATAAACGATACCTAAACCATTGCGAGCTCCTTTACGAATGCGTTTAAAGCTGCGAAGTAGTCCAGGTTCGATCTTTGTTTCAAGCTCACTTGCTTTTGACTTTAGTTCAGTTTCTTCTTCACGAGTCTCCTGCATTATGTCATCGAGCTCGTTACGTTTATCATTTAAAGCATGTTGCTTGTTATCAAGCTGTTCATGTGTTGTTATAAGATCTGCTTGTTTCTCTTCTACTTTAATTTGCGCCTCTTTTATTTTTTTGTTACAAAGCTCAATTTCCAATGTTTGGAACTCTATCTGCTTTGTTAAAGAATCGTATTCACGATTATTAGCAACAGTTTCTAACTGTTGGTTGTAACGTTTAAGACTAGCTTCTGCTTCAATGATCTCTCCTTTTTTCTGTGTAATAGAGTGTTGGAAATCTTTTATGTCTTGTTCTATTTTTTCTATACGAGTATGAAGTCCTTCAAGGTCGTCTTCTAAATCACGTACTTCAAGTGGTAGCTCTCCTCGCAATGCACGCTTTTCATCAATGGTAGACAAGGTTTGTTGCAATGCAAAAAGATTTTTTAGTTTATCTTCCACTGGTAACTCCTTAAGATCTTTTTTTGCCATAATTGTTATTTATATATTAATTTTGTTATTTTGTTTTTGTTACAAGTAGATAATAGGATTAGTATTTATATTAGATAGATAGCATTTTACCTTAGAGCAATCTCTCTCTATGATAGCTTTAAATATTTCAACAGTAAATTGCTCACTTTGATAATGTCCAATGGCACAAAGTTGTATAGTTTGTTCATAACCAAAAAAATCATGGTAATTTATTTCTCCAGTAACAAACGCATCAACTCCTGCTTCTACGGCATCTTTTATGAGGAAAGCTCCTGAACCACCACATAGAGCAATAGTTTTTATGTTGCGCCTTAACAGTTGATTTGCTTGAAGACACTCTACATTAAAACATTTTTTAAGCAAAATAATAAAATCGTCAGCAGCTAAAGGAACAGGAAAATCTCCTATAATACCATCTGAGGCATAAGTTATTTCACCTTTAATATTATTAGCTACTTGCTTTGTTTTTCCAAATGTTCGAAGATTAGTTAAATGGAGTTTTTCGGCTATTTTATTATTTACTCCTCCCCATACAGTATCCATATTAGTGTGCATGGCTACTACTGTAATACCATTTTGTATAGCTTTTATAATTGTGCGTTGCACATAAGTTTCAGTAGTGATATGAGCTAATTTGTGAAATATAAGAGGGTGGTGGGCTACAATAAGATTGCATCCCTTATATACAGCTTCATCTACAATAGGCTCTGTTACGTCAAGACATAATAAAACCCCTGAGACATCCACGTCTGTTAATCCTATTTGTAAGCCAGCATTATCGTAGCTTTCTTGCAATGGCAGAGGTGCGAATTGTTCAAGGGCGTTAATAACTTCCTTTATTTTCATGCTATGCATAAAATTATTTAGGATACAAAGGTATATATTTTATAGCATATTGCCAACAATTATGCTAAAAGGTTACTATACTATAGTAGCTATTTAATATTATTTAAAACAGATATTTTCTTTTTGTATGGGGATTTTATATTTATATGATTGTTATATTTTTATTTCGGTTATATTTTGTGCTTATATATTTTTTTTATACTTTTGGTTTCTTAAAATATTTTATTGGCAAATTAGTTTTGTCATGAAGGTATTGTTATATTTATCATGTTAAGATTGAAGATGCGTCAAATTATAAATCATTTTACAGATGATGACCTGTATAAGTTATCAATGTGTTGTGCTGTTATTGACAACTATCCGCGTGCTCAAGTGCGTTATCAGTTTGTAGACCGTGACGACACAATTTATCCTTTCGGGTTTGCTGAAGAGGTTCGACATCAAATAGAATTATTAGAAAATATAGTTATTAGTGATGAAGAGATAGACTTTATGAAGCGTAAATGTACCTTTTTGCCCGAGTGGTTTTTAACTTATCTAAGAGGTTATCGTTTTGATCATAGCTGGGTAAAGGTATGGCAAACTGAGGAGGGCTATTTACATATTGAGTTTGAAGGTCTTTGGGCAGATACTATATTGTTAGAGGTAAAGGTACTTGCCATCATTTCCGAATTGTATTATATATTTAATGGTCAAGCAGAAGAACTTGATTATAAAGAGTTATATAATAAAACATACCATAAGGCAGAGCGTTTATTAGAAGCGGGCTGTGTTTTTTCTGATTTTGGAACTCGCCGTCGTGCAAGTTTAGTAGCAGAAGATACAGCTGTTAAAGCTCTTAAAGATTGTGCTAATAGTAGGTTATGGGCAGGAAAGTTTGTTGGTACAAGTAATGTTTATTTAGCTATGAAGCATGATATAACCCCTGTTGGAACTATGGCTCATGAATTTATTTGTGCTATAGGAGGTATGTTTGGACCTCAGATGGCTAATCATATTGCAATGGAAGCTTGGAGTCATACTTTTCGTGGTGCCTTAGGAACTTTCCTTTATGATTCTTTTGGATGGGATATATTTTCTTATAATTTTGCGGAAAATTTTGCTCAGATGTTTAAGGGTTTGCGTGTAGATTCTGGTGATAATTATGATCAGTTAGATAAGATCTGTGCAAAGTATAAATCACTTGGCATTGATCCTAAAACAAAACAAGTTGTTTTTTCTAATGCATTAGATACTGATAGCGTTATAGAGTTAAATAGAGTAGCATTCAAGCGAGTTATTCCATCTTTTGGGATAGGGACTCATTTTACAAATGATTTTGCAGGTGTAAAGCCTCGTAATATTGTTATAAAACTTGTTGCAGTAAAAATAACAGAGTCTTGGCCATATTTTAACGATACGTGTAAAATTTCAGAGGATAAAGGAAAACATACAGGGAAGCCAGATGTTATAGAGAGATTTATGAAATTAATACATTTTAAGGAGTAATTATAAGAATATAATGGCTTTTACTAAAGATGTAAAATAATATAAATAAAAGCAATAGCTATTTGTTTTAATAAAATATCTATATATTAATGCGCACGTTAATCATTGATAATTACGATTCTTTTACTTATAATCTTTTTCATCTGTTACAGTTAGCTGCCCCCAAAAATGAAACTTTTGAAGTGCTAAAAAACGATGAAGTTTGCTTTTCTAAATTGCAGAAATATCATCGTATCGTTGCATCTCCAGGACCGGGCTTACCTTGTGAAGCTGGTAGCCTGTTGAAAATATTTACAAAGATAGAGGATAGAGTTCCTTATTTTGGGGTATGTTTAGGGCATCAGGCATTAGCTGAGGCATATGGAGCAAGGTTATGTCAGTTACCCGTCCCTGTTCATGGAGGTACATCACAGGTTGTCATTAATAATAAATCTTCTATTTTTAAGCATTTGAATAGTTATATAATAGTAGCACGTTATCATTCATGGGTTGTGGAAAGGAATAGTTTACCATGTTCGTTTGAAATTATTTCAGAAACTAAAACGGGTATCATCATGGGATTGCAACATCGTAATGCGCCTTTGTATGGTGTTCAATTTCACCCAGAGTCGTTTATGACTTCATGTGGATTACAAATACTTCAAAACTTTTATAATCTATGAAAATAGAGAGACCAGAGATTGTTGTGAAAGAGATGAATCGTTGTGCAGCAAGTAAAATTCCTTTTCTTTTTGCTTTCGACTTTGAGATAGAGAATGCTTTTTTTATAGAAAACCCTCTTGAACAGCAAAAGGTTCTTTTTCGAACACCTTTGGGAGGTAATAGTCTTGTTAAAAATAAACATATAAAAGATTGTCTTATAGCGAAACCAATAAGTTTTAAAACTTATAAAAAACGTTTTGATATTGTTAGTGAAGGTTTATATCGTGGCGACTCGTTTTTAACTAATCTCACAGTGCAAACACCTATTACTTGTAAAACTTCGTTGCTTGAAATATTTGAAACATCAAATGCTCCTTATTGTCTCTTTGTGCCTAAAAAGTTCGTATGTTTTTCTCCTGAGATATTTGTGCGTATAAATGGTAATACAATTTCTACTTTTCCAATGAAGGGAACAATAGATGCTACTGTAAAAAATGCTAAAGAAACTATTCTTAATAATCCTAAAGAGGCAGCAGAACATGTTACTGTAGTAGACCTACTTCGTAATGATTTAGGATTAAATGCCAATGATATAAGAGTGGTAAAATATAGATATATAAATAAAATAGATACTTTTCAACGTTCTATTTTGCAAGTCAGCAGCGAAATAAAAGGTACACTTGAAGATGATTGGCAAACACGATTGGGGGATATTATTTTATCTATGTTACCAGCAGGCTCTGTTTCAGGTGCCCCGAAAGTTGCTACTACTAAGATTATACGAAAAGCAGAACAAGGTCAAAAGCGTGGGTTTTACACAGGTGTTTTTGGATATTATGATGGGAAACGTGTAGATAGTGGTGTGTTAATCAGATATATAGAGGAAATAGAAGGAAAATATTTCTTTCGTAGTGGTGGTGGCATTACCGTGAATAGTAGTTGTATATCAGAATACAATGAAGTAATTGAAAAGATTTATATCCCAAGATAATGGCTTTATTATTTAAAGTGTATACTAATATTATTAATAATATATAAAAGCAATGATAACAGTAGTAGTTCCTATATATAATGTAGAGAAAGTTTTAACTTATTGTCTATCAAGTATTCAGAAACAAACATATACTGATATAGAAGTTATATTGGTAGATGATGGTTCTATGGATAAATCTGGTTTAATATGTGATAAATTTTGTCAGTTGGATAAAAGGTTTCGGGTAATTCACAAGATTAATGAAGGTATTGCAAAAGCGCGTAATATAGGAGTTAAAGAAGCAAATGGAGATTATATTTGTTTTGTAGATAGTGATGACATGTTACACCCACAAATGTTAGAAAAATTGTTTGAAGCTTTACATAATGGAGATTATGACTTCTCTATGTGCAATTATAAGCCGATACAGACCCATACAGAGCCTATACCTGCCTTAGTGGGGGGGGGAGAGATATTTGAGCAGGAAAGCTTAATATATGGGCTATTTGCCCCTTCTGGCATTGAAATGAAATATTTGGCAGTATGGAATAAACTATATAAGAGAGAAAATATATGTGATGTTTTATTTGAAGACGTTGTGTCAGAAGATTTTGATTATAATCTTAAAGTATTTTTGAAAAGCAAAAGAGCAATATGTGTGAATGATATATTATATTATTATTATCAAAATCCAAACTCTATTACTCATAAAGATATTATTGATAATAAATTAATAAAGAGTAGGTTTATTTATTCTATTAATACTTATGCAAATGCAGTAAAAAGAGTTGAAGGACATATAAATTATGAGGCGTGGGCATTATGGAAACTTTATCGACGCATGTTTAGTGTAAGATATTATGCTAAAGATACAAAATTTGAAAATCTTGTAGAAATTATTATTAAGCAGGTTCATAATAAATATTGGAAGAAAGTTAAGAAGAATAATAATTTATCTTTTAAGCAGAAAAGTTTTATATATTTCTTTATGTCCTTTCCACAGCTTTATAAAATATTACTCTTTATACATTAGCAATGATATTATATAATACAATATATAGCATCTTATTATAAAAGAGAACAGGAATAACTAAGATATAGTGGTTATATATTTTGTTATTTTGCAGAATATGTTTGGTTAGTATTTAGTTACTAAAAAAATAGTTACTGACACAACATATGTTTATATTTTTTGTCTTATAGTGTTCTTATATATGTCTATTCATGGTGATATGGTTCACCTTTAAGAATAGTACAAGCCCTGTAAAGTTGTTCGACAAATATAAGGCGTACCATCTGGTGTGAAAAAGTCATTTTAGAAAGAGAAATCTTTTCATTAGCACGTTCGTAAATCTCTTTAGAGAAGCCGTATGAACCACCTATTATAAATATTAAACGTCTGGAAATAGATTGCTTTTGTTTAAGCCATTTAGCATATTCTGTTGAACGAAACTCTGTACCTTTTTCATCAAGTAAAATAATAGTATCTGTTGGTTGTATTTCTTTTAAGATAAGTTCTCCTTCTTTTTTCTTTTGTAGATCTATAGTTAGGTTTTTAGTGTTTTTTAATTCAGGAATAGTTATAATAGAAAAAGGCATATAATGCCCTATCCTATTAGTGTAATCATCTATTCCTGTTTGGAATATTTTGTTAACAGTTTTACCTACAACTATCAAAATAGTTTTCATCGTTTCACATCTTTATTATTCTTTTCATTATATTCTTTAATGCGTTTAGGATTCATAGGGAACCATCCTTTTTTTACACGTTCTTTTTGTTCAAATAGCTCGCCAATACCCCAAAGCAATGATGCACCTGTTACTCCAAGTAAGGCAGACCAAAATATAGAAGATACAAATAAGGCAGCTACACAACATCCTAATCCTCCAATTAACCATAACCACCATGGTTTAGTACCAAAATAATATTCAGTTTTAATTACTATAGGATGCAATAAGCCGATAATAATAAAAGTACAAATTGCAAGGAAAACGCCTTCAAAGTTCATATTATAATAAGTCTTTTATATTGATAAAAAATAATTGCAAAGGTAATAAAATATCTGTCATATCAGATAGACTTATAAATGAATTTCAATAGTATTTTTTGATAAAGGAAAATATGTATGCTTATTTGTATTTGGTTATTTATTTGTATATTTGCAAGTAGAATGATAAATAATTATAAAAGAGTAACAATATGGCAAAAGATTTAAAACTTATTGAGCAATGTGAGGATAAAGCTAAGTCATGGATGTCGCCATCTTTTGATGAAGAGACACGTTTGGCAGTAAAAAACATGATAGAGGCTACAGACAAGAGTTGTTTAATAGATAGCTTCTATAAAGATTTAGAGTTTGGTACAGGTGGTTTACGTGGTATAATGGGAGCAGGTTCTAACCGCATGAACATTTATACAGTGGGAATGGCTACACAGGGCTTTGCTAATTATTTGAAAAGAAATTTTAAAGAAAGAGAACAGATAAGTGTTGTAGTATGTCATGATTGTCGTAATAACTCACGTCTTTTTGCAGAAACGGTAGCTAACATCTTTTCAGCAAATGATATAAAAGTGTTTTTATTTGAAGATTTACGTCCAACCCCAGAATGTTCGTTTGCTATTCGCAATCTTAGAGCACAAGCAGGTGTTAATATCACAGCCAGCCATAACCCTCGCGAATATAATGGATATAAGGCTTATTGGGAAGATGGAGCACAAGTATTAGCTCCACATGATAAGGGTATTATAGAAGAGGTTAATAAAGTAAGAGTAGAAGATGTAAAGTTTGAAGGTAAAAAAGAGCTTATTCAAATAATAGGAGAAGATATAGATAAGCTTTTCTTAGATGCAGTAAAAACAGTAAGCATTGATCCTTCAGTTATAAAGAATCAGCATGACTTAAAAATAGTATATACTCCTTTACATGGTGCAGGACGTGTGATGATTCCGCGTGCTTTACGTTCTTGGGGATTTGATAATATCCATTGTGTAGAGGAACAGATGGTAAAAGACGGGAATTTTCCTACAGTAGACCGTCCTAATCCAGAGATAGCAGAGGCTCTTACGTTAGGCTTACGTGATGCTAAGAAGATAGATGCAGATATTCTTATGGCTTCAGATCCTGATGCTGATCGTGTAGGTATGGCTTGTAAAAATAGTAATGGCGAGTGGGTATTGATTAATGGTAATCAGACTTGTTTGATTTTCTTGTGGTATATTCTAACTAACCGTAAAGCTATGGGGTTATTAAAGCCTACCGATTTTATTGTTAAAACTATTGTTACTACTGAAGTTATCCGTAAAATAGCAGAGAAGCAACATGTAGAAATGCGTGATTGCTATACAGGTTTTAAATGGATTGCACGTGAAGTTGCGCTTTCAGAAGGTAAGCAAGATTATATAGGTGGTGGAGAAGAAAGCTATGGCTTTATGGCTGAGAGCTTTTGCCGTGATAAAGATGCAGTTAGTGCATGTTGTCTTTTGGCTGAAATATGCGCCTATGCTAAAGATCATGGCAAGACTTTATATGATATAGTAATGGATATTTATATGGAGTATGGTTTTAGTTATGAATATACCATTAATGTAGAACGCCCAGGAAAGACAGGTGCAGATGAAATTCAGCAAATGATGCAGAATTTCCGTACCAAGGCACCTAAGGAACTTGGAGGTAGTAAGATAGCAATATGGAAGGATTATCAAACTTTGGAAGCTATAAAAGCCGATGGTACAAAGGAAAAAATTGATATGCCAGAAACAAGTAATGTGCTGCAATGGTTTTGCGAAGATGGTAATAAGGTTAGTGTTCGTCCTTCGGGTACAGAACCTAAGATTAAGTTCTATCTTGAAATAAAAGAAAACATGACTTCTCCTAATGATTATAATAATTGTGTCAGTCATGCAAAAGAAAAGATAGAAGCTATAAAAAAGAGCTTAAATCTCAATTAGAATTGAGGTATGATAACAATAGAATTATAGATGAAATAAAAGGGCATTCGTTTTAAGAGAATGCTCTTTTATTTTATAGTAGATTATGTTTTTCTGTAAAAACATAATAGTAAAATATAAAGATTGTTATTATTCTATGATTTGAATAATATTGTTGTGTAGAATAACTTGTTTGATATAAAATATTTTTTACCTTTGTAGTAGGATAATACAAATCATTATAATAATAAAAAGTAGATAGTTATGAATATAAGTAAAACTATGCAAGAGGCATTTAGCCAGCAGATTATATCTGAATTGTGGTCTTCTAATCTTTATTTGCAAATGGCTTTTTGGTTTCAAAAGGAAGGCTGGAAAGGCTTTGCAAATTATATGTTTAAGCATTCTGAAGAAGAAAGAGAACATGCTACAGATATGGCTAATTATGTTTTTGATCGTGGAGGCGAAGTAGTGTTAGGTGCAATTGATGCTGTTACTACTTCATGGAAAGATGAAAAATCTGTTTTTGAAAATGTTTATCAGCATGAGCAGCATGTAACCGAATTGATTTATAACTTAGCAGAAGTAGCTGAAAAAGAGAATGATCGTGCTTCTCAAAATTTTATAGCTAAGTATGTTGATGAGCAGGTAGAAGAAGAGAAGAATGTGCGTGATATATTAAAAGATTGGGAACATCAGGAAAATCATGATGTAGCACATATGGATAAAAAGTTTATTTAATCTGACTTAAAATTAATAATAATCTGATTATTATAAAGTGGAACTCACTACTCTGAGAAAGGGTAGTGAGTTTTTTCATATTACATTGTTTTTATATAAATATTTCGAGTAAAAAGGGATTCTAATTAGCTGCTGTATTATTGTTGTTTTTAATGTGTAAGATAAAACAGTAAGGATTTATTTTCAGCTTAACAGAAGAGTAATTATAAATGAATTTAAAATTAGATGTGGTGCTTTTTAATTGCCGTTAATTGTTAAATTGTAAGTGTTAAAATCGAATAAAGATTAGTTGTGTTATGTGTTTATTACGTTTTTTGCCTTTATATTTGCATAATCATTAATAGAAGATGATTAAAGAATAAGAAATAAAAAGAGAAAAATCAAATAAATAAATTAAATTATAGATGAAAAATCTTTCAAAATTATTAGTAGGAGCATCTTGCTTTTCTGCTCTTGCTTTATCAACAGGGGCTTTTATTAAAGTCTGCGCAGCTCCAACTACTGTTGCAGCCTATGGTCAGCCAGTAGATTTAACTTATGCGTCTGAAAAAGCGTTACCTGCAGTTGTGCATATTAAATATGTTCAGAATTCAAAGACGAAGACAGTAGAAGTTGAAGAGGATCCATTTGGAGGTTTTTTTGATCCTTTTGGTTTCTTCGATCAGCGTCAGGGGGATGGTAATAGGCGTCGTCAGCAGATACAAACTCCTAAGAAGGAAGCTACAGGAAGTGGTGTTATTATATCTTCAGATGGATATATAGTAACAAATAATCATGTAGTAGAAGGTGCAGATGAGCTAACTGTTACGTTGAATGACAACCGTGAGTTTAGTGCAAAAATAGTAGGTACTGATAAGCAAACAGACTTGGCTTTGCTTAAGGTTAATGCAAAAAACTTGCCTGTATTGCCTATAGGTGATTCAGAAAAGTTGAAAGTAGGTGAATGGGTAATAGCAGTAGGTAATCCTTATAATTTAAGTTCTACGGTAACAGCAGGTATAGTAAGTGCTAAGGCTCGTGGTTTAGGAGCTACTCAAGGAGGTATAGAAAGCTTTATACAAACAGATGCTGCTATTAATCCAGGCAATTCTGGTGGTGCTCTTGTTAACACAAAAGGTGAACTTGTAGGTATTAATGCAATGCTTTATTCTAGGACAGGGTCGTATAGTGGTTATGGTTTTGCTATTCCTACGTCTATAATGATAAAGGTAGTAGATGATATAAAGAAATATGGCAGTGTACAACGTGTAATGCTTGGTATTCAAGGGGGTGATGTGCTTGATTATATAAATGCTCAAAAAGATGATGGGAAAACAGTAGATCTTGGTACAAATGAGGGTGTTTATGTAGATAAAATTACAAATGATGATGGTAATGGTGCAGCGGCAGGGCTGCAGAAGGGTGATGTTATTACTCAGTTTGATGGAACGAAAGTTACTAAAATGTCAGAACTTCAGCAAGCTCTTAATGCAAAACGTCCTGGCGATAAAGTTTATATTACTTATATGCGTAATAAGAAGGTTATTAAAAAGCTTATAACTTTAAAAAATGCTCAAGGTACAACAAAACTTTTAGAGCAGGCAGATATAGATGTTTTAGGTGGACAGTTCCGTCCAGTTAGCAAATCAATGAAACAGCAGTTAGGCATTAATTATGGCTTAGAAGTAATAAAGGTAAATAATGGTGCATTGAAAAAAGCAGGTATTCCTCGTGATTATATTATACAAAATGTAAATGATACTCCTGTTAAGACTATAGACGACTTGCAAAGTATTGTAAAGAAAGCTTCCACAAGTAAATATCCTGTGCTTTATATTCAAGGTATTTATCCAACAGGTAAGAAGGGTTATTTTGCAGTTCCTTTATCAGAATAAGAAAGTAATTGTTATAAAATAATTAATGTAAGATTCCCTACCAAATTGGTGTTTTTTCCCAATTGGTAGGGATCTTTCTTTTATAAGTAGTTTTATGTTATAAGGTTAAACTAAAGTTTTATTTGTTTCATCATCTTTTTACTTATAGCATTCTTATTAAGGAATATATATATGGTATTGTCTGCAATAAAGTTGCGAGACATATACCAAGTACCATTATATTTGTTATTAGTACCCCATGAATTTTTCACCATATAAAAATCTTTACCTTTTTGATCTTTAGCCTTGCCATAAATAACCATAACATGATCGTAGGTCATGCGCCAGTTGTCAAAGCGTTTTTGGCGGCGTTCTTGTGTAACAGACACTTCTGGTGTGTTAATACCTATCTTTGCTATCTTATTGCCTCGCTCTGTCTTTGATAATTGTAACCATCTTGCAGCATCAGAACCTATTATAGATGATATCTTGTCGTTATCTACATCTAATGCAAGCCCATTGCGTGTAAAGCCATCTTCACTAACATCACCTCCCCAAGCTATTGTATAGCCAGCATCAATAGCATCGTCAATAATCTTCATCATATCATTTAATGGGATATTATAGCTTTGTTTCATTCTCCATTTATATGGCGCTTCTATTACAAAAGAGCTATAGAATGGATGATGAGTAAAACTTGTTATACTAATATAATTGTTCCAGTCTATTCCTAATGATGAAGCAAATGTTTTTGGTGTATATTGTTTACCTTTATAAGTGAACGTTTGAGGACATTTACCAATATAAGAATCTATAATACCTTGCACGCTGTTCTGCCATGCTGGGCTTAACTCTTCATGATTTCCTTGTGCTATAGTAGTCATATACTTCTCAAGTCCTGGAAAAAATTCGGTAAAATTAGCAAGGCTATCTCCAACCAAAGATCCAGGTTTTGGCATGACATTTTCAGGCACTATCCCATAAGTTTTAATCATTTCCAAAGCATCGTCAGCACTGCCTCCTTCTGAAAATCTACTATAACCATGCATACGGGTGTGAAATATAGCTTCGTCAAGATAGTTTTTATTAGCTACAAACATTTCACTAAGGTCATAAGTTTTACCTGTAGATTTAAGTATCTCACTTTCAAAAAATCCTAATGTAGCATAACACCAGCAGGTACCACTTTTATATTGATTTTTTACAGGAGTAATAGCGTTAGCTTTTATAGTAGTAAAATGGAAATCAGAAGCATTGCTATTTTCTTTATTTTGCGCATATACAGATATGCTTATAGCTGTAAATGCTAATGCTAAATATTGCTTTTTCATATAGTGTAATTAATTTTAATTTAAAGCAAAGTTACATAAAAAAAGGTTAAGGTAAATAGTGAATAAGTTTTTTTTGAAAAATATTTAAAATCAATCAATGAGAATAATTAGACAATAAAGGTGAAAACGTCTTTGAAGTTTTTAAAATATAAATACCTTATATATAAGGTATATAAAAGTTAATATATATGGGATAGATGCTTAATAAAGGTATTATGTTCTTTGATATTTGCAAATAAATTACTAACTTTGTGTTCTTCAAAATAATTTACATAAAAAAATTGATAAGATATGATGATTCCGAGAAAACACGAAATGTCCATAATTGAAAATAATAAACATAAATCAGCTCATAGCATAGCTCATGCTGTGCTTACAAATAGCGTGTTATTTATGTTTTGGAGTATGGTTATTATTGCTATATATATGTTGCTTTGTAGTTGTAGCCATAATATAGATAATGTTGAATCTGAACAGCAGCAAGGGGTTCATATAGTATATCTTAATGTTAAGGTAGATGGTGCTATAGTTAAAAATGATAATAAGGAAAGTACGAGGGCTTTTGCGTACGACTTTAATAATAAGCAAGCATTACCTTTGTTACGCCTCAAAGCAGATGATGTAGAAGAAGGGCTTTGCTTAATAAGAAATGAAAATCCTAAAATACCATTAAGATGTATAAAGGTGGTGTGGAAAGGAGGTGAAAATGGGGTAAGATGTGATAATTTCACCGCAGATATAAAATGTCCTAATAATGAGAAAATAGGTAAGTGGGAGGCTTGTTTCCTTCTTGGTTCAGGTAAGTATGACGAGAAGAGTCATAGTGTAATATTTAGCGGAGAACATTTTGCACGACCTATAACTATTAGGAAAGAGCAACGATGGGATATGCCTTATCTATCTAAGTGGTTACCACTTTCTACGGAAGATGGCGTAAATATGAGCACCCCACGAGTAAATTTTCTCCCACAAGGATCTTTTATTCGTATGAAGATAGCTAATACTACGGAGAAAGATATTAATATAGCTGCACTTCGTATGAAGCCAACAGACAATTCGATGCAGGCTGCCCCCTTTGTATGGGAAGCAAAATGGCAAGTAGACGAACAAAAGGATTCGCCTATAGTAGTTCCTGTTCTGCTAAAAAATGGAGAGGATTTAATATGTAAGCTCGATAAGCCAATTACTCTAAAGCCTAAAGAAATGTCTAAAGTATATGGCTTTTGGGTAATGCCAGTAGGTAAGAATGTAAGTTTTTCTAACGACCTTTATATAGTGCCTCAAACAGAGGCTATTGCTAAACGGTCAGAATGGTGGTTATATCATACACCTTTAGATGGAATGAGCAATTCTCAAGGACAAGAGGCTGGTAAAAGTTATACTTTTAAGCCCAAGCTACGTTCTATAGTGCCTACCAAACTAAATAATTGGATGCAGGATATGGAGGACGACCGGCTAATATGCAAGATGTCCATACCCGGAACACACGATACCGGAGCATGGTCTTCAGGTATTTGGTGGGTAAAGACACAAGACAAAGATATCAAAGGGCAGCTAGAAAATGGCATACGCTTCTTCGATATACGCTTGGTGCTTGATGGTGATGTGCTGAAGCTGTGCCACTCCAGTGTAGTGTTCGACCGCACGTTTCATAAAGATGTATTGCGTGCTACTGCCGATTTTTTACGAGATCACCCTTCTGAAACGGTTATCATGACTATAAAGCGTGACTGTAAAAAATATGATGATGGTGGTAATAGGTATCGTACAGCAGTAGGCAATATCTTAAATGCAGATCCTTATATTAAGCAATATATAGCAGGAGCTTTTAGTCCGGATCTAACTATGGGCGATATTCGTGGTAAGATGCTTATAGTGAGCCGTGAGGGTTGGTATTCTACAAACTCTGGCTGGATAACAAGTTGGCCTGATAACAGACAGTTTTCTACTACGCTTGCTTCTACTAATTATTCCACTACCACGCTGCATGTGGAGGATACATATAAATGCCGTGCAGGTGATAAGGTAAACCTCGTTCGCCAGAATTTGATTAAAGCTAGTGAAGCGTATGGAGGAATGGCTCCCGAATGGTTTATTACATTCTGCTCGTACACGGGTCCAAACGGCATAGGTACTCCGAATGTTGTTACAGGATATGTAGACCCTTATGTAAAAGATATTCTTAATAAAGACCAGCAATTGCGTACTACAGGCATTCTACTATTCAATTTTGAAGGTTGGTATGGACTAACTAAAGAGGTTATTAAATTTAACAAGAAATTCCCACCGAAACTTATACAACGTTATGAAGATGAATAGAAAACATAGCGTTACAGGGTTATTTTGGTATAAATTAAAGTCCAATACAAAAATATTGGTAGTAAGCATTCTCACCCCATTGAGAAATCACTATTTCATCTGATACATCACGCAAATGTTTTAAGATTAAAAGTCCACACACATCAAGCGAATAGGGGAGCGGGGCGACAGTTAGTGCTGCAATACAATGGAGAAAAAGCATTTTCAAAACGCTCCCAACAATCTTATTACTAAGTTGGAAAGGGGGGTGAAGACTGAGTATGTCCTCTAAAGAAGAGAACAAAGAGAGCTGTTTGGATGTACGTTTAAGCATAAATATCTGCAAGATTTATAATGTAAAGGTCAAAAAAAAATGAAAATATAAGCAAATAATTTGAGTATAATATATTGTAAATCTGAGGAATATTAGGTTTATAAGGAATGACTATTTAGATCAATTTTATGAGTTTAATATATTATTTTTAGTTTTCAGAAAACTTATATATATAGTAAAATCTTGTAAAAGAAGATCTAATAAGTTGTTTGTTTTAAGTATCTACATTGACTTATATATGATTTTTATAAATCAAAATAACTATATTTGGTTAAAATATAAAAAAACAAGCAACTTTATTAACTTTTGATTATTAATTTATCTTAGGTTTGTTTATATTTGCATTATTAACATATTTAAGTATTATTCTTATTATATGTTGTAATAAAGATGAGAAAAGATAGTATTATGAGTAAGAAAACAATTTGGGCAGTTGCAATCATTATGGGATTATCATTTCTTGGTTTGCTTTTTATTCAGTTTAACTATATAGAAGAAATGGTTAGCATGAAGAAAGAACAATTTGCAGAATCGGTAAGTCGTGCTTTATATCAGGCATCTCGTAATATGGAACTTAATGAAACTTTGCGTTATCTTGAAAGTGATATAAATAAGCATGAGAAAAAAGATAGTAATGAAAATAAAATGGTATCAGTTGTTTCTCCAAAGACTCATCAGATTCCACCTTCTGATATTCAGGGCGAGCCATATTCTTCTTTCGAGAGCAAACTATTGAGAACAAAACCAACGCTTACGCCAAAAGCTTTAATCTTACGAAATGACAGCAATTCTATTTCAGCAACTAAACGTGATATACAGGGTATTGTAAGAAATAGGTATGTATATAAAAAAGCTATGCTTGATGAGGTTATTTATAATATATTGTATTCTGCTTCAGACAAGCCATTAAAAGAAAGAGTAAATTTTAAATTATTAGATCAAGATTTAAAAGCGGAGTTAATGAATAATGGAATAGATATTCCTTATCATTTTTCTGTAAGTACCCAAGATGGAAGAGAGGTATATCGTTGTCCGGATTATGTATCAGAAGGTGAGCAAAACTCGTATTCACAAATTTTGTTTCGAAATGATCCAGTCAATAGGATGGGAATTATAAAGATACACTTTCCTGATATGAATAGTTATATTTTCTCAAGTGTACAGTTTATGATACCTTCTATTATTTTTATATTTGTTTTATTGGTTACATTTATTTATACTATAGTTATTATATTTCGTCAAAAGAAATATAGTGAAATAAAGAACGATTTTATTAATAATATGACCCATGAGCTTAAAACTCCTATTGCAAGTATTTCATTAGCAGCACAGATGTTAACAGATAAATCTCTTAACAAAACGCCAAAAATGCTTGATCATCTTAGTAGTGTAGTAGCTGATGAGTCAAAGCGGCTTCGTTTTCTTGTAGAAAAAGTTTTACAAATGAGCTTATATGATAGTAAGCGAGCTGTGCTTAAGAAGACTTATACTGATATGAATGAAATGGTAGAGAATATAGCTAATTCTTTTTCATTACGTGTAGAGCATACTGGAGGTAAAGTATATACAGACGTAGAAGCTGTTGACTCAACAATGTATGTTGACGAAACACATTTTCAAAATGTAATTTTTAATTTAATGGATAATGCTGTTAAGTATGCTAAATCAGGAGAGCCATTAAATATATATATGAAAACATGGAATACTAATGAGCATTTATATCTTTCTATTCGTGATACAGGTATGGGTATAAAAAAAGAGAATTTAAAAAAGATTTTTGATAAGTTTTATCGTGTACATACAGGTAATCGACATGATGTTAAGGGGTTTGGCTTAGGCTTAGCTTATGTTAAGAGAATGATAGATTTGCATGAAGGTGATATAAAAGTAATTAGTGATTATGGTAAAGGTACTAAGTTTGTTATAAAGTTACCTGTTATTCATGATCAAGAAGATGAAAATAAAAGATAAATATATTTTAGTAAAACGAAATAATAACATTTAAAGTTTAAGCGATATGGATGAGAAATTAAAAATTTTATTGTGTGAAGATGATGAGAATTTAGGTACTCTTCTTAGTGAGTATTTACAAGCTAAAGGGTATGAGGCAGAACTTTGTCCTGATGGGGAAGCTGGTTTTAAGGCTTTTCTAAAGAGTAAGTTTGATATTTGTGTGTTAGATGTTATGATGCCTAAGATGGATGGTTTTGCTTTAGCTACAGAAATTCGTCAGGTTAATGCAGAAATACCTATTATATTTTTAACAGCTAAGCAGCTTAAAGAGGATATATTAGAAGGTTTTAAGATAGGTGCAGATGATTATATTACAAAGCCTTTCTCTATGGAGGAACTAGTTTTTCGTATAGAAGCAATACTTCGTAGAGTCAGAGGTAAAAAAGTAAAGGAGCAAACTTTATATACTCTTGGTAGGTTTGTTTTTGATACTCAGAAGCAATTACTTACTCTTGATAACGACCCTGTAAAAATAACAAAGTTAACAACGAAAGAAAATGAACTTTTAGCATTGCTATGCGCTCATGCTAATGAGATATTACAACGTGATTATGCTTTAAAAACAATATGGATAGACGACAATTATTTTAATGCAAGGTCTATGGATGTTTATATTACTAAGCTTCGTAAGCATTTAAAACCAGATCCTAATATTGAAATAATTAATATTCATGGTAAGGGGTATAAATTAATCATTCCAGGTCAGGAATAAGAAAATATGAAAAGGGGTTGTGTCAAAATTGACACAACCTCTTTTTTATGCAAAAAGATTTCATCTTTTTAGATGTATATTTTAAAAGGAGTAAGCTGGGAAAAGTTTATCAAAAATGTGCATCTTCAGATTATAGCTTCTGAATTATCCCAAATATAGAGCATAGGACTTTATAAGCTCTAATAAATTAACACGTAATAGGATTATAATCCGAGAAAATATACTTCAGAGAAGTTATGTTATTTTAAATGGTTAATATATTGAATGATATCTCAAATAGATATTTCTATATATGAACGTTACGTACTGTATTGTATAAGAGGTTATTATATATGAAAGTAGGAGACAAGCATCTATAATTAGTATGTTTATCTCCTACTTGATTAAAATTAATAAAAGTTTTACCGTGCAGTAATATTTTTTATATTATAGAATTAATTTTGTTTTCTATTTCAGAAATACTATATGTAGGCTCGAAACGTTCAACAACATTACCTTCACGATCTACTAAAAATTTGGTGAAATTCCATTTTATATCTGTTTCGTTGCGAGGCACTTTATTAGCTTTGTTATAAAGATCTTCCATAATAGCTGCTAATTTATCTTCATATTTGCCAAGCCCATGAGGTTTTTCTTTCTTTAACCATGTGAAGAGAGGAAGCTCGTTTTCACCATTAACATCAGATATTTTAAATTGAGGGAAATCGGTGCCAAATTTTGTAGTACAAAAGTTTGTTACATCTTCATCAGTACCTGGAGTTTGATGTCCAAATTGGTTACAAGGAATATCCAATATTTCAAATCCTTTCTCTTTTAGTTTTTTGTAAAGAGCTTCTAATTCTTCATATTGTGGAGTAAAACCACAACCTGTAGCAGTATTAATTATAAGAAGTACTTTACCTTTATACTCAGAAAGACATACTTCTTTGTTTTTTTTGTCAGGAAGACTAAAATTGTAAACTGTTTCCATTTTCGTATTATTTTTTTGTTATTGAAATATTATTGTATTTTTTACAAAGGTATATATTTTTCTTACTATCGTAAGCGATATAAAAGAAACTTAACTATATTTTTGTTTTTATTAGTATGCTTAAGGACTAAATGCAATGCAGTTATATAGCAAATGAAAGTTATAATATTAATAGGTCTTTAAAAAACTTTTATAGAAGAAACAAAGGACAATTAAAACAAATTCTTATTTATCTTTTTGATTAACTTGGTGTATAGAGAAAAGTTCAGAATAAAACTTTTTCTCAAGATTATCAAATAATTATGTTTGGAGAATATTCATATATTGTCGATTTGCAATATATTATAAAATAAGAAAATATTATAGGAATACGTAAATTAAAAATGGGTTATTTTGTTTATTATCAACAAGTAAAATAGTTTTCAAGAACGATTATTAAATTATTTCATATAAAAAACTACACCTTTTTTTAGTTTTTCGTTTTTTATTGTTATTTTTGCAGGTATATATACAATTATGTATCAATGGAACATATCAGAAATTTTTGCATTATAGCTCATATCGATCATGGTAAATCAACTTTGGCTGATAGATTATTAGAGCATACAAATACTATTCAAATAACTCAAGGTCAAATGCTCGATAATATGGACTTGGAGAAAGAGCGTGGTATTACTATTAAAAGTCATGCCATACAAATGGAATATAAAAAGAATGGTAATAAGTATGTTCTTAACCTTATAGACACTCCAGGTCATGTTGATTTTTCCTATGAAGTATCTCGAAGTATTGCTGCTTGTGAAGGTGCGTTGCTTGTTGTTGATGCAACGCAGGGTGTGCAAGCACAAACAATATCAAATCTTTATATGGCAATAGAACATAACTTGGAAATTATTCCTGTTATAAATAAAATAGATATGCCTAATGCTATGCCAGAAGAGGTTGAAGACGAGATTGTTGACCTTATTGGTTGCGAACCTGCAGATATTATTTTGGCAAGTGGTAAGACAGGCGAGGGGGTAGATGCTATCCTTGATGCAATTGTAGAGAAAGTACCAGCTCCTAAAGGTGATTTAAAATCTCCATTGCAAGCATTAATATTCGATTCTATTTTTAATTCATTTAGAGGTATAATTACACTATGTAAAGTAGAAAACGGTGTGATAAAAAAAGGTGATAAGGTGAAATTTGTACAGACAGGAATGGAATATATTGCTGACGAGGTGGGCGTTTTAAAAATGGATATGAAACCAACAAAGGAGCTATCTACAGGCGAAGTAGGGTATATTATATCTGGTATTAAGAATGCTACTGAGGTAAAGGTCGGTGATACTATTACCAATGTAGATAATCCTTGTGAGAAGGCTATAGACGGTTTTCAAGAGGTTAAGCCTATGGTCTTTGCAGGTGTTTACCCCATTGATCCTAATGATTATGAAAATTTGCGTTCATCATTAGAAAAGCTTCAGCTTAATGATGCTTCACTTACGTTTATGCCAGAGAGCTCACAAGCCTTAGGTTTTGGTTTTCGTTGTGGCTTTTTAGGATTATTGCACATGGAAATAGTACAGGAACGATTAGATAGAGAGTTTAATATGGATGTAATAACTACCGTTCCCAATGTTAGCTACATGGTATACGATAAGCAAGGTAATAAAAAAGAAGTACATAACCCGTCAGGGTTGCCAGAACAGACCATGATAGAACATATAGAAGAACCTTATATAAAGGCTTCTATTATTACTATTTCCGATTTTATTGGTCCTATTATGACATTATGTCTTGATAAACGAGGCGAGCTAATAAGTCAAAATTATGTTAGTGGCAATAGGTTAGAATTAATTTTTATGTTACCTTTAGGTGAAATAGTTATTGATTTTTATGACAAACTAAAAAGTATATCTAAAGGCTATGCTTCTTTCGATTATCATATTGATTCTTTTCGTCCATCAAAGTTGGCTAAACTTGATATTTTACTTAATGGTGAGCCCGTCGATGCTCTCTCTACATTAACGCATGAATCAAATGCAGTAGCCTTTGGGCGTCGTATCTGTGAAAAACTAAAGGAGCTTATCCCACGACAACAGTTTGATATAGCTATTCAGGCTGCTATTGGTGCCAAAATTATAGCACGTGAAACAGTTAAGCAGGTGCGAAAAGATGTTACAGCAAAATGTTATGGAGGAGATGTTAGTCGTAAGAGAAAATTATTAGAAAAGCAAAAAAAGGGTAAGAAACGTATGAAGCAGGTAGGTAATGTACAAGTTCCACAAAAAGCCTTCCTTGCTGTATTGAAACTTGATTAAGAATAAAATATAACTTTATGGGGAGGTTTTTGTATGCGTATAGATGATATAAGCGAAACTAGAAACATTGCAAGAGAATTAGCAAGAAAGTATAGTACAATGACTCATGAAGAGTTAAATGTGCTTGAGAATATTCTTGAGCCCATGCGTTTTGCAAAGGGGCAAATGATACTTAAAGAGGGTGAGGTATGTAAAAACATTTATTACATAGAACAAGGGTTGATACGCCAGTTCTATTTTAAAAAAGGTAAACAAATAACAGAACACTTGGGTGAAGATCATACCATCTTTATGTGTATAGAGAGTCTTTTTAAAGAAGAACCTACCTCTTTGCAAGTAGAGGCTTTAGAGCCAACTATTATATATGCTATTCCTAAATTTAGATTAGAACAAGTGGCGCTTCATAATGTAAATATTCAAATACTTTATAGAAAAATTTTGGAAGAAAGCCTAATAACTTCTCAGATACATGCCGATCTTGTGCGCTTTGAGACTGCGCAAGATAGATATAAAAGATTTTGCAAGTTGTGTCCACAGGTTATATTACGTGCACCTTTAGTATATATAGCAAGTTATCTTCAAATGACGCCAGAAACTTTAAGTAGAGTGAGATCATCGACCCTTTTAGAATAAAAAAATAATAGTTAGCATAGTGATTTAATAAGGATAGAACTAATAATAAATAAAAGAAAAAGAGGTATGGTTAAGCTATAATACCTCTTTCATATAAAAGTTTGTCTTTTATTATTGATGTCTTGTAAAATCCTTGTTATCTAATTCGGTCTTCTTGCTTTATAATAAAACATGGAAGAGCTTCCTTTCTTATTATACAAAAAAGTATTTGAAATCAAAAAACAAAACCAATAAGCTTTTAAACATTTCCTATATATCTTTAGCAATAGTTTCTGCCTTTGCTCGAGCTATCTTGCCATTTTTTGTAAGAGGTATATGCGCTAAATGAGCAATATGTTTAGGCTGCCAAAACTTTGGTAAATATTGTTTACATATATTTCTAATTTCATCTAAATCATTGTTTTCTGTAAGCATAACAACTATCTCTCCGAATATCTTATCTTTCTTTTTTGTAATTACAAAAGGAGCTGATAAATATGGTCTGAGAATGGTTTCCACTTCTTCTATTTGTATTTTTATTCCACCAGAATTGATAATATTATCCTTACGACCTAAAATGCGAAAAAGAGTTTTACCCTGTTTTGTTTGTTTTAACTCCACTCTGTCATTTGTTTTAAGTATGTTATCGCATACTAAAGGAGCGTTAATAATTAGACTATTGTCTGAATCTACAGATAACTTTACACTATCAAAAGGTTCATACCATTCACTTGCAGCAGCACCACTAAGTGGTCGTAGGGCAATATGAGATAAAGTTTCTGTCATGCCGTATGTACTCCATACTGCATTAGGGAACGATTTTAAAATAGTCTCCATGTTTACATCTATAGCCCCACCGCCTATGATAAGATTCTTTATAGCCATTAGCCGTTTACGTTCAGAAGGAACTTTGAGAGAGTTGGCTACTTGTAAAGGTATCATTGCCGCAAAAGTTATTTCACCAGAATAGCCTGATTCTCTAAGAGAGTTGTTAGAAAGAGGATGTCCATTAGGTTCTACATAGATAAGTTTCAATCCACGTTCTATGCTACGTACTACCATCATTTTACCTGCAATAAAATCAAGAGGTAGACATAGAAGGGCTGTGTCGTCTTTCTTTAAGTTAAGAAAATCGCAAGTTATTTTAGCAGAGTTTAGCATATTCTGTTTTTTTACAAGCATATTTTTAGGGGTACCTGTAGAGCCACTGGTATGCACAAGTAGCGTACTTTTATCATTATGCCACTCTAATAAAAAATCGTGTAAGGTCATTATTATAAATATTTATGTAAAATATTAACCACAGAAAAACAGTTTATCTCCTCTTATTTCTAAAGGTAAAGGTATGTTATCTATAAAGAGATGTCCTGTACCTAACCCTTGTGGAGTAACAAGTTCAGAGCCATAAATACTTGCTGTAAATTGTGCAATAGCATTTAGTCCTATGTTACTTTCTAAAGCAGATGTTATCCATGAGTCAATGTTGCGTTCTTTTGCCATGTTTATCCATTCTCGAGAGCCTTGCAAGCCACCATGTAGACTAGGTTTTAATATAATATATTGAGGTCTTATGGTATCTAATAATATTTTTTTCTTATCTATATAGTTTATTCCTATCAACTCTTCGTCGAGAGCTATAGGTAATGGACTATTCTTACAAATGAAAGCCATTTCTTGCCATTGATTTTGTTTGATAGGTTGCTCTATGGAATGAATGTCATATTTAGCTAATGCTTCTAAACGTGAAAGAGCCTCATTAGGTGAAAAAGCACCATTAGCATCTACACGCAGCTCTATTTGTTCTTTTGTAAAAGATGCTCGAATATGTTTTATAAGCTCTAACTCTTTAGTAAAATCAATAGATCCTATTTTTAATTTTATGCAATGAAAACCTGATTTTAGTTTTTCTTCTAAACGCTGAAACATTTCATCAAAAGTCCCCATCCATATTAGTCCGTTAATGGTTATCCCTTTCTCACCTTTACCAAAGGGAGTATTAAAAAGGTCTAAACTTCCTTTTCTATCTAATTGTTTCATTGCTGTTTCAAGTCCAAATAGCATAGAGGGATAAGGTCTTAGTGCTGTATAATTTATTTTCCCTGTATGTTCTATATCGTTACAGAAATGTTTTAAGATATGTTCATAATCATAATCAGGCATGGCATCGCATGATAAATCTGGAAGTGTAGCACACTCACCAATACCTTTTATATGAGGTTTATCTGTATCATGTATAGTTACATACCAACTTTTACGTGTAAGATATACTCCCCTTGAAGTAGTAGCAGGAACTTTGAAATGAAAAATCTTTTTAGTAATATTTATTTTATACATAGCCTTTTTATATAAAAGACATTTTCATAAACTATGGAAACTGTGGATATTTATCAAAGTCTGGCTTACGTTTTTCAAGAAAAGCTTGCCCACCTTCATGTGCCTCTTCCATATTATAATATAACATAGTGGCATCACCTGCAAGCTCTTGTATACCTGCCTGACCATCTAATTCTGCGTTTAATCCTGCTTTTATCATACGAAGAGCAAGTGGAGAATGTTCCATCATGCGTTCAGCCCATGCTACACATTCATCTTCTAAATGATCGAAAGCAACCACTTTGTTAATTAATCCCATTCGTTCAGCCTCTATAGCATTATATTGGCGACACATAAACCATATTTCACGCGCTTTTTTCTGTCCTACAATACGAGCCAGATAAGAAGCTCCAAATCCAGCATCGAAAGAGCCTACACGAGGACCTGTCTGTCCAAAAATAGCATTATCAGAAGCAATAGATAAATCGCACATTATATGCAAAACATGTCCTCCACCAATAGCATAACCATTAACCATGGCTATTACAGGTTTAGTTAAACGACGTATTTGCATTTGTACATCAAGAACATTTAGACGTGGTACACCATCAGTTCCAATATATCCACCTTGACCTTTAACGTGCATATCGCCACCAGAGCAAAATGCCTTATCGCCAGCACCTGTAAGAATAACTACACGAATATCAAGAGATTCGCGACAATAGCTAAAAGCTTGAGACATCTCCCATACTGTCTTGGGAGTAAAGGCATTGCGATAGCGAGGACGATTAATAGTTATCTTTGCAATATGATTAAATTCCTCAAAGAGTATATCCTCAAAACTAAACCCTTCAATGGGTTTCCATTCTCTTTCTTGCATATTCTTCTATTTTAATTATTATTCTATATTTCAATTTTATTCTTGTATTTTTTATAATATACATTGAAAATATTCATTCATTACTTGTGCATCATTATTGGGATTAGTAAAAACTTCCAACAGAACAGCCCCTTCCGTATTTGTTACAAAACGCTGCATTTGCTCACGCAGCTCCTCCTCATTATGCGCACTAAGGTATTGTAAGCCATAGGAATGGCAGATACCTTCAGCCGATGTGTGATGACTTGCTGCTATATATTCTTCACAATAAGGTGATTTTTTAGGGTCTTTCATTTGGTAAAATATACCGCCACCACCGTTATTGAGTAATAACACTTTTAGAAGACGCTTAGAACATATATTCCAAAGGGCATTATTGTCATAGAAAAAACTTAGATCGCCTATTACACAATATACTTGCTCAGCCTCTGAATCCTTAAGCGAGTACCCTACAGCGACCGACAAACTCCCCTCTATACCATTCACCCCACGATTGACATGGATATATTCTTGCGAATAGATATTGCCTAAACGCACGGCAGAACTATTGGCATAAAACAGGCTATGCTTACCTTTATATGTATAAAGATATGTATGAAAAAGCTTTACTGCTAACATCTGAGAATAGGCTGGGAGGTAGCTTTCAGCTTGTTCTGCCACCGCTTTTCTCACTGTTAACCACTGTTGATAATAATTATTTACCTTATGCTGTTTGCTATGTGCTGCCAATAAGTGTACAAATAAAGCTGGATAAGCTTGTATCACCCATGAAAGATTCATAAAAACATCACGTACCTCACCGTGTTCATCAATAAGAACAGAGGTTATTCCTCGTGCCTTTCGTAGGTATTGCTTAAGTCGTTTGCTAACAATTGTGCCACCTATATAAACAATGAAATCGGGTAAAAAGGTAGTATCATTATCTATTCGTGTCAAGACTGCATCAAGATGTTGTGCATACGGATTGCCACCTGACGACAGATTGTCCTGCAAGAGAACATAATGCTCATGGATTTTAGCAATATCAGCCGACAAAGCTTCGGCAACATCAGCATCTAACTGCCCTATAACAATCAAAGGCTTACTTGCCCGAGATAGTTCGTTAGCTAATAATTCCAGCTTATCAGTATCGCTAACAGCTGTTCCTAAAAATATATAACGCTCTTTAGGCAGCTGTGTTATATTATATTCGTAAAGAGGTTCAGATAGCGGTACATTGATGTGTACTGGTCCGCCGCCGTATGATACGGTAGCATTCAGTGCCTCATTTACTAATCTATTGCAATACCATAGTTCTTCTTCTGTGCGTGGCTCGGAGATGTTAATATGCTTGCGAACATTTGGTTTGAGAGCATTTGCCTGCTTAAGTGTTTGCCCATCACTCTGTCCTATCCACTGTTGTGGTCTATCGGCAGAGATAATAATGATAGGAATGTTACGATAATAAGCCTCAGCTACGGCTGGTGATAGATTGAGAAGTGCCGATCCTGAAGTAACGCATACCACAACAGGGGCATTAATAGCTTCAGAAATGCCTATTGCTATAAAGCCAGCAGAACGCTCATCGGTAACAGGATAACAGGTTATTTCGTTTGTCTCCAATAAATTATGTACAATAGGAGAATTGCGCGAACCAGGACAAACTACAGCAGTATGAATGCCGTGCGATAACAATAACGACGTAAGGATATTTACATTTTTTTTACTACTATACATGTCTTTTATTTATGTCTGTTGCAAAAGTTGAAGCATTGTCTGAAGCTTTGCTTCCGTTTCCTGCCATTCACTTTCTTTTTTACTTTCTGATAAAAGTCCACCCCCAGCATAAAGTCTACAACAATTGTCCATTATTTGCATACATCGAAGTGAAACATAAAGATGAGTTTCATTGTTTATATTTAGTGGACCTATAAAACCGCTATAATAACTCCTATCTATTCCCTCATTTGATAAAATAAAATCTTTAGCTGCTTCTTTAGGTATACCACATACAGCCGGAGTAGGATGAAGGGTTGAAAGTAAATTTCCTATATTGTTTTCATTAGTAAGTGTAAATTGAAAATCAGTTCGTAAGTGAGCGAGGTTAGAAGCAAAAGTAGTAAAAGGCTCGCTAACATTAATGGAATTGCTATATTGCTGTAGACAATTTAAAATATATTTAACCACATAGTTGTGCTCTTCTTTATTCTTGTTAGACCATTTTATGTTACATTTATCTTTATGCATAGTACCAGCTAAAGCCATAGTATGCCAAATGTTACCATTTATTTTATCTAATAATATTTCAGGAGTAGCCATAAGCCATATACCTGATTGTGGTGTAGATACTAATATTATGTGCTGCTGCGGATATTGCTTGCAGGCTTCTAAAAAAATGCTTTCAAGGTTAATATGTGATATTTTTATATCTACATATCGAGCTAAAACTAATTTATCAAACAAGTTGTTTTGCAATGCATTATAGAATGTATTAAAAGCTTTAGTGTAAGATATATCTATATCTTTATTTTCAAAATCTTTTAATAATATTTTTTCTCCAGAAGGGGGCAACGTGATCTTTTTGGATACAGCATCTTCAAAAAGCAAAATAGGATATTTTTTACTTGCTATAAAAGGAGCAAAGATAAAGCCCTTCTTTCCATTAAGACTATTAAGATTGTAAAATTCCGAAGGTGGAGATGCTTGGTAATAACATGTACAACTATCGGAGAAAGGTAAGCGACTAAGCGCAAATGATCCTTTCTGTATTTTTTCTGTTAAAAGAAAATTATAAAATGATGGCATTACTAATTGCTATTTAAATAACTACATTTTACTTATAGCTTTGGGTTTGGCATTAAGTAGTTAGTTACTTGTATTGTAGAAATAAGCTCACCGTTCTGATTTTTTATATCAACATGCCAAACATGTAAAGTTTTACCCTTATGAATGAGTTTGCCATAAGCAGTAACTACATCGCCTATATATGCAGGCTTTACATGAGTCCCATTTACATTTATCCCCACAGCAATATAACCAGGGCATACTGCCATAGAGCCAACACCAGTTAAGTTTTCTGCCATTGATAGTGATGCGCCGCCTGCTAAGACTCCAAAGGGTTGTTTGTTTTTATCGCAAACAAGCATTTT
Source organism: Prevotella amnii DSM 23384 = JCM 14753 (assembly GCF_000378745.1). Taxonomy (GTDB): domain Bacteria; phylum Bacteroidota; class Bacteroidia; order Bacteroidales; family Bacteroidaceae; genus Prevotella; species Prevotella amnii. The sequence continues at coordinate 84,118 of NZ_KB905266.1, read as the reverse complement.
TGCTTGTAAAGTATCAGGGTCAGGAGTGTTAATAAATTCTATTCCAAGAGAACGTGTTAACCCATCATCTTTTTTAAACTTATCCCAAAAGTATGAAATATCCATTATATCCTTTCTATTATAACTATTAAAGATAAGCAATAAGAGTAATACATATACCCTTATAACCTACTTTAGACAAGTATAATCTATTATATACAAAGTTAGTAATAAATTTTGGAAAATACTATTTAGGCAATAAAAAAAGTTTATAAAAAAGCCCCCTTATCACCACAAATTGGTTTTATAGAAATAAATAAAAACCACTTTACTTTTTTTGTAGCTAATATATTTTTATTGATCAGGACAGCAATAAAAACATATAAACTTCTTATATCCAGTAAAAAATAATAATTTTTAGGTGTAGAAAGCTAATGTTTTATAGTAATAAGAATGAGTTTTTCCTTGAAAAAGATAACTAATTAAGATGAAAAATAAGTTATTTTTGGATTAAAAATAAATTAAAAATCAGATAAAAATAAATTATTTTTATCATTACATCATCTCTTTTGCTAACTAAAAAGGTAAACTTTTATGCACTAATAAATAAATATTTATATAGTGAAAGATGATGTTAGTTTAGTAGTTTTTATATTTATGATAAATATTCATCACTGAAGGTAAAAAATAAAAGTAGCAGGTATTGTTTTATGATTTAATATATTAAGGTGTTTTGTTATATCATCTTATTTATTTATCTTTGCATAAAAATAGCATATTATGGGTTTATTTGGATTATTTAATAAAAGTAAGAAGGATACGTTAGATAAAGGATTGGAAAAAACAAAAGCGAATGTTTTTTCTAAATTGGCACGTGCTGTAGCAGGAAAATCTACGGTAGATGACGATGTTTTAGACAACTTAGAAGAGATTTTAGTAACATCAGATGTTGGTGTAGATACTACAATAAAGATAATTCATCGAATAGAAAAACGTGTAGCAAGGGATAAATATGTTTCAACAAGTGAACTAAATGCTATATTAAAGAGCGAGATAGCTAACTTATTAGCAGAAAACAACACCGGAGATATTGCTAATAGTGAGATGTTAGTGGGTAAAAAGCCTTATGTTATTCTTGTAGTGGGAGTAAACGGAGTTGGTAAAACTACGACAATAGGCAAGCTGGCATATCAATTTAAGCATGCAGGCAAAAAGGTTTACTTAGGTGCAGCAGATACGTTTCGTGCAGCAGCAGTAGAACAGATTGATATTTGGGGGAAAAGAGTAGGGGTCCCTGTAATAAAGCAGCAAATGGGTGCAGATCCAGCCAGTGTAGCTTTCGACACATTACAGAGTGCTAAAGCCAATGATGCAGATGTTGTATTGATAGATACAGCTGGGCGTTTGCATAATAAGGTGAACCTTATGAATGAGCTTAAAAAGATAAAAGAAGTAATGAAAAAGGTTATACCAGATGCTCCACACGAAGTAATGTTAGTCTTAGATGGTAGCACCGGACAAAACGCTTTTGAACAAGCTAAACAGTTTGCTGCTGTTACTCAGATCTCTTCTTTAGCAATTACAAAGCTTGACGGAACTGCTAAAGGAGGTGTTGTTATAGGTATTAGCGATCAATTAAAAGTACCTGTAAAATATATCGGTTTAGGTGAAGGAATGGAAGATCTGCAGTTATTTAATAAAGAAGAATTTGTAGATAGTTTGTTTAAGGATTAAGTTTGCTTTCTTACGTTTTCATTAATATATGAATAAAAATCAGATAGATATTATAACAATGGGGTGTTCTAAAAACCTTGTAGATTCAGAATTGCTTATGAAGCAGTTTGAGGCTAATGGTTTTAAATGTACCCATGATTCAGATAAGCCAGATGGAGAAATAGCTGTTATCAATACATGTGGATTTATAGAAACAGCTAAGGAGGAAAGCATCAATACTATATTGGAATTTGTAAACAGGAAAGAAAAAGGACAGCTAAATAAGCTCTTTGTTATGGGGTGCTTATCGCAACGTTATAAGGAGGAGTTAAAAAAAGAAATACCTGAAGTAGATAAATTTTATGGTAAATTTAACTATAAACAGCTATTAACAGATCTGGGCAAAGCCAGTGTAGCCTCATGCAATGGTGTACGCCATCTTACCACACCACGCCATTATGCGTATATAAAGATAGCAGAAGGTTGTGATAGGCATTGTGCTTATTGTGCAATACCACTTATTACAGGAAAGCATCAATCAAGAAAAATGGAAGATGTTTTGCAAGAAGTAGAACAACTTGTAAAGGAAGGCGTAAAAGAATTTCAGATAATAGAGCAAGAGCTTACTTATTATGGAGTGGATATTGATGGAAAACACCATATATCTGATTTGATTTCAAAGATAGCTGATATAAAAGGAGTAGAATGGATTCGCCTTCATTATGCTTATCCTAATCAGTTTCCTTTAAGTTTGCTCGATGTTATAGCAGATAAGCCAAATGTATGTAAATATCTTGATATAGCTTTTCAGCATATTTCTGATAATATGCTTAACAGAATGCATCGACATGTAAGCAAACAAGAAACGCTCAGTCTGATAAAAGAAATACGTAGTCGTGTACCAAATATTCATTTACGCACAACTTTATTGGTAGGTTTTCCCGGAGAAACGGATGAAGATTTTGAAGAGTTAAAAGATTTTGTTCGTCAAGCACGGTTTGAGCGTATGGGGGCTTTCTCTTATTCCCGCGAGGAAGGTACTTATAGCGCAGAGCATTATGAAGATGATGTTCCTGAAGAGGTTAAGATGCAACGACTTAACGAATTAATGGCTATCCAGCAGGATATTTCAACAGAAATAGAAAGAGCTAAAGTAGGGCATACTTTTAAAGTAATCATAGATAGAAAAGAAGGAGATTATTATGTAGGACGTACAGAGTTTTGCTCACCAGAGGTAGACCCAGAGGTTTTAATCCCAATGAAAGAGGATACATTGCGAGTAGGTGAATTCTATAATGTGTATATCACAAGTTCCGATGAGTTCGATCTTTATGGAGAAATAAGATAAATTTTTACCGAATGAATAATAAAGAGTTCATAGCTAAGTTATCTAACCAAATGGGGTTTACACAAGAAGAAAGTCAGAAATGTGTTAAGACTTTACTCGATGAAATGGGTAAATCTTTCGAATTAGGTAAACCTATTCAAATATCAGGCTTTGGATCGTTTGATATAAAAAAGCGTATGGAACGAATTATAGTAAATCCAGCTACAGGAGTAAGAATGCTTGTACCCCCTAAATTGGTGTTAAGTTTTAAGCCTACTAATACTATAAAAGCACATATAAAGAAAGGAGGAGTGGCTGAATAATGGCAAAAAGTTCTATCCAGATGCTTGCTACTGCAATTGCAAAGAAAAACAACTTATCAAATGCAGATGCTATAAAGTTTGTAGAAACAATGTTTAATATCATTATAGACGAACTTAAAAATAGTAATCCTGTTAAAATAAAAGGGCTTGGCACATTTAAATTGCAGTCAGTAAAACCTCGTGAAAGTGTTAATGTAAATACAGGGGAACGTGTCCTTATAGAAGGACACGATAAAATATCTTTTACGCCAGACCAAGCAATGAAAGATATTGTAAATAAGCCTTTTGCACAGTTTGATACTGTTGTTTTGAATGATGGAGTAGAATTTGAAGATGAAAACGACCAAAATGAGGATAATACAGAAAATGATGAAGAATGTATAGAAGAAGATAATGTCAAAATACCATTAGAAAAAACTTTAAAAGAAAAAACCGCAGCAAGTTCTTCTGATACCGCTATTGATATTAAAGAAAATGCAGAGATATGTGAAAAATCATGTAAAGAAAGCCCTATTTTAAGTTCTGTAGAGCCATCTAATGATAATACTATTTCTAAATTAGATGAAAATAAAGATGATTTTTCGGAAAAAGACGCAGATAAGACTCTGTATAATGAAGAAAAAATATTAAATGACAAGATCACTTCATGTCAAAATACTACTGAATCTTTACAAAAAGAAGACTCAAGCGTTTTATCAGATAAAATTATACAAAAAGTTACAGAAGAAAAAAATAAAGATATTACAGCTACAGATAATTGTATAGAAAAAGAAGAGCCAACAGATGATGAGCGTGAAATGCGATCTTTATGCTGCATTTTACTGATAGTATTAATTATAGCAATAATAGCTTTTGGAGGTTATTACGTAAAGACGACTTTTTATGATCAATCTTTTAAAAAAGAAATTGTAAAGGATAATACTATTAAAAACATAGTAAAACCCGTAAAATATGTTCCAAAACATGTAGATTCATCTTTAGTACATAGAGTTATTACATCAAAGAAAAAATCTGCTAAGATAAAAAAGATATCAGAAGAGTCGAGGTATGAAAGCTTGAGTAACGATCCTAAAATACGTTATGGGGCTTATAATATCATAGGAATAGAAAAGGTTGTTGTTTTAAAAAGTGGCGATTCTATGACAAAATATAGCCGTAGAACATTAGGGCCAGATATGTTAGGATATTTTCAAGTTTTAAATGGAGTAGATGAAATGTATGAAGGAGATACTATGAAAGTGCCAAAGGTTAGGTATCGTCCTCAATATCAAAAGAAAAGAAAAGAAAGATACTAATATAAGAAAAGGTTTTCTAACACATAAGGTTTTAGAAAACCTTTTTTAAGGTTATTTAGACTGTAGATAACAACCTAAGACTATTATTTATTGTACTTTTGTATGATAATAAATAAATGATAGTAGTAAACTAAAAATAGTTATAAATGGCAGAAGCAATAGATATTCGTGAGCTTAATGCACGGATAGAGCAGCAAAGCTCTTTTATTACAAATTTAACAGTAGGAATGCATCAAGTGATAGTAGGACAAAAGCACTTGATAGAATCTCTTCTTATAAGTTTATTAAGTGATGGACATATTTTGCTGGAAGGCGTTCCGGGATTAGCAAAGACTTTGGCTATTAAGACTTTATCAGATCTTATTGATGCAAAATATAGTAGAATACAGTTTACTCCAGATCTTTTGCCTGCCGATGTTATAGGTACCCAAATTTATTCTCAGAAAGACGAAAGTTTCAATGTAAAAAAAGGTCCTGTATTTGCTAATTTTATTTTAGCAGATGAGATTAATAGAGCTCCTGCAAAAGTGCAAAGTGCTTTATTAGAAGCAATGCAGGAACATCAAGTAACAATAGGTGATGATACTTTTCTTTTGCCAAACCCTTTCCTTGTGATGGCAACTCAAAATCCTGTAGAGCAAGAAGGTACTTATTCTTTACCAGAAGCACAGGTAGACCGTTTTATGTTAAAGGTAATTATAGATTATCCTACAATAGAGGAGGAGAAACTTATTATCAGTGAAAATTTGCAATCCTCAATGCCTACAGTAAGTCCTATAGTAAGTTTAAACGACATTATTTCTGCAAGAAAAATTGTAAAAGAAGTATATTTAGACGATAAAATAATGCAATATATTGCAGATATTGTTTTTGCAACACGCTATCCTGAACGTTATAAGTTGGGAGAGTTAAAGCAGATGATAACTTTTGGAGGTAGCCCTCGTGCAAGTATTAATCTTGCTAAGACAGCAAGAGCTTATGCTTTTATTAAACATAGAGGTTATGTTATACCTGAAGATGTGCGTGCTGTAGCATATGATGTGTTAAGACATCGTATTGGATTGTCTTATGAGGCAGAAGCCTCTAATATGGCATCTGAGCAAATTATTACTGAAATATTAAATAAAATCCAAGTACCTTAATCTTGTTTTGTTCTTTATATTATGGATACAACGAAGCTGCTTAGAAAAGTAAGAAAAATAGAGATAAAGACTCAAGGTTTGAGTAAAAATATCTTTGCAGGTAAGTATCATTCTGCATTTAAGGGTAGAGGTATGGCTTTTTCTGAAGTTCGTGAGTATCAATATGGAGATGATGTAAGAGATATAGAATGGAATGTAACAGGGCGTTTTCATCATCCTTATGTGAAAGTATTTGAAGAGGAACGTGAACTGACAGTAATGCTTTTAGTAGATGTAAGTGGATCGCTTGACTTTGGTACGCAACTGCAAATGAAACGTGATCGTGTTACAGAGGTTGCTGCAACATTAGCATTTTCAGCTATTGAGAATAATGACAAGGTAGGAGTTATTTTCTTTTCAGATACGATAGAAAAATATATTGTGCCATCTAAAGGACGTAAACATATTCTTTATTGTATAAGAGAAATGCTTACTTTTAAACCAAAGAGTAAGCATACCGATTTGCAAATAGCAATAGAATATCTAACAAAGGTATTAAAGCGCAAATGTACTGCTTTTATTATAAGTGATTTTTATACAAAATTTAATTTTGAGCAATCGCTTATCATAGCAAATAAAAAACATGATGTTGTAGCTATTCAGGTATATGATGAGCGTGCAAAGATGTTGCCAGATATAGGTTTGCTGAAGGTAGTAGATGCAGAAACAGGGCACGAAATGTATATTGACACTCATGATATACGATTACGAAAGGTACATCACGATTATTGGATAAACCGTAATACACAACTTAAAGAGATTTTAAATAAAAGTAGAGTAGATAGTGTTTCTATTGCTACTAATGATGATTATGTAGAGAAGCTGATGGCTTTATTTTCAAAAAGAAGCAGATGAAACGTAGTATAGTTTTATTATATATATTATTAGTATGTAGCATTTTTAGTGTTGCACATGTTAGCTTAAAAACAGAATTAGACGCAAAAAGGATATTAATAGGGGGAAGAGCGGCTCTAAAAATTTCAATAGAAGTGCCTAAAAACGTATCACCTATATTTCCTAAATTTAAGATTAGGCAAGAAATAGTACCAGGAATAGAGATCTTAAATATAAAACGTGATACTATAACTAACAATACTAACAAAGGCTATAGCGTTACCTACATACTTACCTCTTGGGATAAAAACACCTATAAGATACCGTCCTTACCTGTTATGGTAGAAGGAAAAACATTTATCAGTAAGGAGTTTTTACTTACTGTAGACGAAATAAAAATCAATAAAAAACAAGCACATCAAAAACCATCAGATACCATTATAGATGTACCTTTTAAATGGATAGATCTTATTCCCTCATTTTTATACTTTATAATTTCATTTATAGGATTTATAGTATGTTTTATTTTGTATAAAAGAATAATTAAAAAGAATAAGTTTATTCCACTTAAAAGTATGCCTGTTAAGTTATCTCCCTATGAAGAGTCTATGAAAGCTTTAAATAAGCTAAGAGATAAATTTAAAAATATTACTGATCAGAAGAAATATTATACAAAGATAACAGAAATAATAAGATGGTATATATATAAGCGGTTTAATATAAACTCATTAGAGATGACCTCTGAAGAGATAATAGAATCTTTAAAATCTCAATGTGATAATTTAAAGATCAACGAATTACAAAATTTGTTTTCTACAGCCGACTTAGTGAAATTTGCCAAATTCTCCACTACTGAAAATGATAAAGAATATTATTTATCTAAAGTTGTTTGTTTTATAGAAGACACAAAAGCTGCAATAGTAGAAACAAATATTGATTCAAGTACAGAAGATAAAAATAATGACAATAGATTAAAAGTAAATTATAGAAGAACGATAATAAAAAGTATTATATATATTGTAGCGTTGGTATCAATAGTCTTGTTATTATATGCTTGTTATAAGTTTTATACTATTGTGATTTAAAAAAAAAAGAAAAAATGGATTTTGCTGATAGTGGATATTTGTTTTTATTACTACTTTTGATACCATATATAATATGGTATTTCTATAAAGGTAGGCGGACAGAACCTACGATGCGTATGAGTGATACTTATGCTTATCTAAATTCACCAAAGAGTGCTCGTGTTCGTTTTATCCACTTACCAATGTTTTTACGTTGTATAACTTTTTCTTTAGTCGTTATAGTACTGGCTCGTCCACAAAGCTATTCGGCATGGGAAAATAAAGATAGTGAAGGCATTGATATTATGTTAGCAATGGATATTTCTGCAAGTATGCTAACAAATGATGTTATCCCTAATAGATTAGAAGTGGCAAAGGAAGTAGCGTCCGATTTTATAAGTGGGCGACCTAATGATAACATAGGACTTACTATTTTTGCAGGTGAAGCTTTTACACAATGTCCACTCACAACAGATCATGCATCTTTAATCAACTTGCTTAACAGTGTTAGGACTGATTTAGTTGTAAAGGGATTGATACAAGATGGTACAGCAATAGGCATGGGGCTGATAAATGCTGTTGGAAGATTAAAATCATCTAAAGCAAAGAGTAAAGTTGTTATTTTATTAACAGATGGTAGTAACAATGTAGGTTCTATATCTCCAATGACAGCAGCAGAAATTGCTAAAAAATTCAATATTCGAGTTTATACAATTGGGCTTGGAACTGAACAAAATAACGGATATAGTGATATTGATTATACTACATTAAGACGAATAGCAAATGTAACTAATGGTAAATTTTATAGTGCACAAAGCCAAACAGAATTATCACAGATATATAAAGATATTAATAAGTTAGAGAAAACTAAATTAAAAATAAAAGGAAAGAGTGTAAAATATGAAGTCTATATGCCTTTTGCAATAGCAGCTTTAATTTGCTTTTTGCTGGAGATATTATTACGTCTTACTGTTTTTAAACGTATTCCTTAGTGTTTTCCATTATAGTCATAAAATAAATAAAAATGTTTAGATTTGAAAGTCCTATATATCTTTGGTTATTATTGTTGATACCTTTATTATCAATATTTTATTATATTTTATATCAGCATAGAAAGCAACGCATTAAAAAGTTTGGTGATATAGAGTTAGTAAAACAACTATCCCCTGCTTTATCAAACAGGCGTCGTTTTATAAAGTTTCTTCTTATGCAAAGCTCTATAGCTTTAATGGTACTTATAATAGCACGCCCACAAATAGGAAATCGTATAGCTACTACAAAAAATGGAAAAGGTATAGAAACTGTTATAGCTTTAGATATTAGTAACTCTATGTTAGCTCAAGATGTTATACCTTCACGTTTAGATAAAAGTAAATTACTTATAGAAGACCTTCTCCGCTCTTTTGATAATGATAAGGTAGGATTAATAGTTTTTGCAGGAGATGCTTTTGTACAGTTACCTATTACGTCCGATTTTATTTCAGCAAAGATGTTTCTTAATGACATTAATCCTTCTTTAATTGGTACTCAAGGTACTGATATAGGAAAAGCTATTAATCTTGCTATGCATAGTTTTTCTCCTACATCAAAAGCAGGTAAGGCTATAATAATAATCACAGATGGAGAGGATAATGAAGGAGGTGCAGAAGCTATGGCAAAAAAAGCTCAAGAAGCAGGTTTTCATATCTATATCCTTGGTATAGGATCTACATCTGGAGCAGAAATTCCTATTGGTAATGGTGAAAAATTGAAAGATAAAAGAGGAAATATTGTTGTATCACATCTTAATGAAGATATGTGCAAAGGTATAGCTGATGCAGGTAAAGGTATTTATATACATGTAGATAATAATAGCGACGCACAACAGATCTTAAAAAAACAGTTATCTAAATTACAAAAAGATGACATTAATAATATTGTTTATAGCGATTATGATGAACAATTCCAAGCTATTGCTATAATCCTTATAATATTAATAATAGGAGAGGTATGCATACTTGAACGTAAAAATACAAAAAAGAAAAAATGGTATATGATAAAAAATAATTTTGCAAAGCTATTAATTTGTATATTTTTCTTATCTTTTTTCTGTAATTTTATGATTTATGCACAGTCAGAAAACCAACTTATTAGAAAAGGTAATAAGTTTTTTAGATCTAAAAATTATTTAGAATCAGAGATAGCTTTCCGTAAAAGTTTAATTAAAAATAATAAAAGCGATATTACTATTTATAACTTAGGGTGTGCATTACAAGCTCAGAAAAAAAATAAGGAAGCTTTAAGTGAATATAAAAAAGCAACAAAGGTAAGTGAAAATTCTTTGCATAAGTCGAAAGCATATTATAATATTGGAACTATATTTCAAGGACAAAAAAAATATGACGAAGCAATAGAATCATATAAAGATGCATTACGAAATAATCCAAATAATAATAATGCCAGATATAATTTAGAACTTTGTAAACAACAACAAAAACGACAACAACAAAAACGACAACAGCAACAAAAATCTAAAAACAAAAAAAACAATAGTAAACAGCAGAACAAAAATAAAAAGAACAAGAATAATTCTAATAAACGTGATCAGAAACGTGATAAGGAAATGAGTAAAGATAATGCTGAGAGACTTTTAGATGCAGCTATGCAGCAAGAAAAACTTACTCAAAAACGCTTATCTAAGGCAATGCATCAGCCATCTGATCATCAATTAAATAAAAACTGGTAATACAATGAATATTAAGCGTCATCTTCTTTTATTACTATTATTGTTATGCTTTCAAATAATAATGGCACAACATGTACGAGTCGTAGCACCAAGAAGAGTATCAGTAGGTGAAGAATTTCAAATAGAATATACTGTATATACTCAAGATGTGCGACGTTTTCATTTGGGAAAGATTTCATCTGGCTTAGAAAAGATTTATGGACCAGCTACCTCTTCTCAGCGAAGTATTCGTTTTGTTGATGGACATACAAGTAGCTCTTCGTCTATCTCTTTTGCCTATGTTTTTGTAGCAAATAAGAAAGGTCTTTTAACTGTTGGTCCAGCTCGTATTGATATAGGAGGGCAAATGCTGGCTTCTACACCAGTTAGAATTACGGCTGTAGGAAATGTAAATACCTCAAGAGCTTCTTCTAAAGGATCCTCTTCTATGAGTGAAGATGAAAATACAGATTATTCTTCATCTCCATCTTCTATAACATCTAAAGATTTATTTATTAAAGTTATAGCAAATAAGACTATTGTGCATGAACAAGAACCAGTATTATTGACTTATAAAGTTTATACTACTAAAAACTTGAAACAACTTGCAGGCAAAATGCCTGATCTTGTAGGTTTTCATGTACAGGAAATAAATTTGCCACAGCAAAAGTCCTTCCATAAGGAACGTGTAAAAAATAAAGTTTATAACACTGTTACATGGAGTCAATATGTTATATATCCACAAATGACAGGAATTCTAAAAGTACCATCGTTGACGTTTAAAGGTATTGTCCAAATAAGTGATCCTGATTTTAATCCTTTTGAAGCTTTTGGCATAGATAATAGTCGTGATATTCAAAAAGATATAATTGCGCCAAGTTTAGCCATTAAAGTATTACCTTTACCTAATAAACCAGCTAATTTTTCAGGTGGAGTAGGGCACTTTAATATTTCTATTCAGGCTGATAAAAAAGAAGTTAAAGCAGGCGATCCTTTATCTATTCGTGTAGTTATAAGTGGTAATGGTAACTTAAAACTTATTAAGCAACCTAAAATAATTTATCCAAAATCTTTTGAGGCATACGATGTTAATATTTCTGATAAAACTCGATTGACTGTAAAAGGTACAGAGGGTAATATGATTTATGACCAAATAGTAGTACCTCATAATGAAGGTAGATTCACCATTAACCCTATAAAGTTTACATATTTTGATGTGTCTCAGCAGAAATATGTTACAATAGAGACAGAAAAACTTTGTCTAAAAATATTAAAAAATAAAAGTATAAAAAATAAGGAAGTAGATGATGCTGCTTCTTTAGATAATGATATTCATCCACTGAAATTAGAAGAAAGTTCTTTTAATAACTTTAAATATACTTTCTTTAATTCATTTCTTTATTGGTTTTTTATATTTATCTTATTTGTAATTATAGTATTAATAATCTATTTTTTTAGAGATGGGTTAAAGAGTAGTTCTGCTGATTTTTCTTTAAAGTTGGAAAAAAATGCCAATAAAACAGCAACATCACGATTAGATTCGGCTTATGCTATGATGTTGAAAGGTGATAATATAGAATTTTATGAAGAAATATCTCATGCTCTTTGGGGCTATGTTAGTGATAAGCTACATATAGCTGTAGGAGAACTATCGCGTGAAAATATCACAGAATCGCTTGCTTATATTAATATTCCAAATAATGTGATTGAAAAATTTATATCTGCTTTAGATGAATGTGAGTATGAACGTTATGCTCCTGGTGATGAGCGTGGGAATATGCGTCGTACTTATGATAAAGCTATAACAGCTATTAGTTCTATAGAAGATGTTTCAAAAAGAAATAAGAAAATAAGAAAAATGAAATCGTTATTGCTTTTATTTGGCATTCTTACTATATTTACATTGTCTTCATTTGGAATAAATACATCAAAAAATGAAGCTAATAGACTATATAATAAAGGTAATTATGCAGCTGCAGCGCAGGTATATGAATTCCTTTTACAAAAGAATATATCACCATCTCTTTATTATAACTTAGGTAATGCTTATTATAAACAGGATAGTATAGCTAAGGCTGTAATAGCTTATGAACGTGCTCTACGTTTGTCTCCTGATGATAATGATATAAAATTTAATCTCCAATTAGCTCAATCTAAAACTATAGATAATATACCATCTAAATCAGAAATGTTTTTTATAACATGGTATAAATCGTTAGTGAACTTATTGAGTATTGATGGTTGGGCATGGATTTCTATATTTTCTCTTATACTTATTATTTGTGGAATGTGTGCTTTTATACAGATAAAAAAACTTAGTATTAGAAAGACTTTAACTAAGATATTTGTCATATTAATAATACTATTTGTGTTTTCTATCTTTTTTGCATTTCAACAAAAAAGTTTTATATGTTCGCATGATTTTGCTATTGTAATATCTCCTTCTGTTGTTGTGAAAACAACACCAGATGCAGCAGCAAGTAAAGCGTTTATCATACACGAAGGGACTAAATTGAAAATTATAGATAATTCAATGGATCAATGGTGGGAAGTTGTTCTTGATGATGGAAGGAAAGGTTGGATAGAAAAAGGTGTTGCAGAAGTAATTTAATTATTCACATTTAAAAGATAGGAAGAAAAAGAATGGGTATAGAATTTCTTAGGCACTTGGATAATAATTTAGTTATTGCCTTACATGGTGGTAACAATTTGTTTTTAGACAAATTTGCCATTATCTTTACTACTTCTTATATATGGATACCACTTTATTTATCACTATTATTGTTGATAATTAAAAATAATGAAAGCTGGAGAAAGATATCACTTATCTTAGGCATTTTTGCCGTTACTATCATATTAAGTAATATTATAAATAACGTTATAGTTAAACCTTCTTTTGAGCGTCTTCGTCCTTTTAATGACCCACATTTACATTCTTTATTACCTTTAATTAATGGCTATACTGCTAAAGGATTTAGTTTTTATTCTTCACATACAAGTAATAGCTTTTTTATATTCACATTTCTAACATTACTTATACGTAATAAAACTTTGTCTTTTTTTCTTTTATTATGGGCTATAACCATTGCTTGGACAAGATTATATCTTGGAGTACATTACCCTACTGATATTATAATGGGAGTATTTTTAGGTATTTCATTAGCAGTATTAGGATATTTTTCATTTTATAAAATATATAAAATAACAAACGAACATTTACATTTTATATCTGCTAAATATACAGAAACAGGATATAGCCTATCAGATATAGATACTGTATTAAATATTTTAATGTTGATATTAATATACACAATGTTTCATGCAATATTATAACTATAAATAAAAATATTATTATGTCAGAAGAAACAAAACATATTAGCATTTCCGATTATAACTATCATTTACCTGATAGTCGTATAGCTAAGTATCCTTTAGCTAAACGTGATAATAGTAAATTGTTGTTATATAGACAAGGTAAAATAACAGAAGACGTTTTTTATAATTTACCAAAATATCTACCAAGTGGAGGATTGATGGTTTGTAATAACACAAAGGTTATTCAAGCACGTATCCATTTTCGCAAGGAAACAGGGGCTTTAATAGAGATATTCCTTTTGGAACCTGCTGATCCAGTGGACTATGAATTGATGTTTCAAACTACTCATAATTGTTCATGGCTTTGTATGGTAGGTAATTTAAAAAAATGGAAGGATGGTAAATTAAAGCGTAAGTTTGACATAAAAGGCGAAAAATTAACATTAATAGCTTCGTTAAATAAAGAAAAAACTCTTAACACTTTAGGAGGAACTAATCATTGGATAGACTTTACATGGGATAATGAAAATGTATCATTTGCTGAAATATTAGAAATAGTGGGTGAACTGCCAATACCTCCTTATCTTAACCGTGATACAGAGGAAAGCGATAAAGAAACTTATCAAACAGTATATTCCAAAATAAAAGGATCAGTAGCTGCGCCTACTGCAGGCCTTCATTTTACACCAGAAGTATTGAAAGCTATAGATGAATGTGGTATTGTTCGTGATGAACTTACACTACATGTGGGAGCTGGTACTTTTAAACCTGTAAAAAGCGAAGAGATAGAAGGACATAATATGCATTCTGAATATGTTGTAGTGCAACGACACACTTTAGAGCAATTACTTTTACATGATTGTTCTGCTATAGCTGTTGGAACAACAAGTGTAAGAACATTGGAAAGTTTATATTATATGGGTATACATCTTGAAGAAAATCCTAACGCTTCTGAAGCAGATTTGCACATAAAGCAGTGGGAACCTTATGATTTACCACATAATGAAGAAGGACTTGTAATAATAAAAGGTGTGGCAATAACAGTAAGAAAGGCTATAGAGAACATACTTTTTTATTTAAAAAAAGATAATTTACAAGCACTTCACTCAAGTACGCAGATTATTATCGCTCCTGGATATACATATAAGATAGTAAAAGCTCTTATAACTAATTTTCATCAACCTCAATCAACACTTATATTATTAGTAAGTGCTTTTGTTAAGGGCGATTGGCGTAACATATATGATTATGCTCTTAATCATGATTTTCGATTTTTGAGTTATGGTGACTCTTCTTTATTAATTCCTTAAACAAATGTTATAATTTAAAAAAGATTTTATTTATGAAAAAAGGTGATAAAGTAAGATTTCTTAATGAGAAAGGAGGAGGCATAATTGCTGGCTTCCAGAATAAGAATATAGTATTAATAGAAGATGAAGATGGGTTTCAAATACCTACAAATATAAAAGATGTTATTGTTATAGAAGATTCATGTGCTGAAGAGAAAGCATTAAGCCGCATAGAAGAGAAAGAAAAAAATATTGATGCAAATAAAACTAATAAAAGTATTAAGCAGCAACTTTCCTTAGATCCTGAAGAAAGTTTAGATAATTGGCGTAATATAGATGCTGATGTTAAGCCTGACGAAGATCCTTCTGTAGGTTTTAAGATTCCTGTACAAGAGCGTATAGGTGGAGATAAACTTTCGGTATATATTGCGTATGTTCCTATTGATAAGGATAATCTTTCTGCTACTCGATTTGAATCTTATATAATTAATGATTCTAATTATTATATTACATTTACTTATCAAATAGCAAATGAAAGTGATAATAAATGGACTCTTCATGCTCATGGTGAAGTAGAGCCAAATACAAAAATGGTATTAGAACAGTTTGGAAAAGAAGAACTAAATGATTTATTAAGAGGGAATGTGCAATTTATTGCATATAAACAAGATAAAGATTTTGAATTAAAGTCAGTATATGATGTTCAATTGAAACTTGATGCAATAAAATTTTATAACCAGAATTCCTTCCATGAAAATATTTTTTTTAATAAACCAGCTATTCTTTGTAATTTAGTATTAGATGATAAGCAGAGATATAATGCAACTGTTAAACCTGAAAAATATTGTTTGGAAGTAGATACAAGAAAAGATTCCGTATGTAAACCTGCTCGTATACAAAAATCGGTTAATAAGGATAATTTAGAAACTTTGCAGAAGCATTTTACAGAAACATCTCCAATTTTGCCTATTAGGAAAGTAAAGAAGTTGATGCGTGAAGATAAAATTATTATCGATTTACATGCTGATTCTCTTTTAGAAACCATTCAAGGAATGACATCAGCTGATATTTTAGAATATCAATTAGATTTTTTTCGTAAAACCTTAGAAGAATATAAGAATATTAAAGGTCAAAAAATAATATTCATTCATGGAAAAGGAGAGGGTGTTTTACGACAATCTTTACTACATGAGCTGAACTATCGTTATAAGCATTATTCTTATCAAGATGCGTCCTTTCGTGAATATGGTTATGGGGCAACGCAAGTTACTATAAAATAAGAAATATTTGTTCTATCTTATACCTAAGTGTTATGAAATACGGATTTATAAAAGTAGCATCAGCTATACCTGCTGTAAAAGTAGCAGATATACAGTATAATCTATCAGAGATAGAGAAGCAAGTTATAAAGGCAGAAGGAGAAGGTGTAGAAATAATTGTTTTTCCAGAATTATCTCTTACAGGATATTCGTGTCAAGACCTTTTTCAACAGCAGGTTTTGCTTGATAATATAGAAATAGCAGTAGTACAGCTATTAGATTTTACAAGGCAACTGGATATAACTATCATAGTAGGGGCACCTATTTGTGTCAACTCTGTTTTGCTTAATTGTGCTTTAGTGATACAGCATGGCAAATTGTTGGGTATTGTTCCAAAGACTTATTTACCTAATTATGGTGAATTTTATGAAAAACGTTGGTTTGCTTCTTCGCAAGATTTGCAGCTGCAAAGTATTTATTATGTAGGTGATAAGATAGATATTTCTACAGATATTCAGCTGTTTTCTACCTCTCAAGGAGTTAGGTTTGGCATAGAAATCTGTGAAGACTTATGGTCTCCTCTTCCACCAAGTAATCAGTTAACATTGGCAGGAGCAGAACTTATTTTTAATCTTTCAGCAAGTGATGATCTTATAGGCAAGCATAATTATCTTAAAACTTTAGTGGCTCAACAAAGTGCACGAACTATTTGTGGTTATGTATATAGTAGCTGTGGTTTTGGCGAAAGCACACAGGACGTAGTTTATGGAGGCAATGCTTTAATATATGAGAATGGTAAGTTATTAGCAGAAGCTAAACGTTTTGAAGTGGAAGCACAGATTATTATCTCAGAAATAGATATTGATAGGTTGCGTATAGAGCGTAGAGCTAATACTACTTTTGTTAATGCTCAACGTCCCACTATGATGCAGCGTCTAAGAGCTAATAATCAAGCTATTTTAAGCAATATCCCCACTTGTATACCACCATCTATCCAGCGAGAGTTTATTCTTACTCGTTCTGTATATAAGTATCCTTTTATACCTAAAGGAGAAGAGCTTCGTGAGCATTGTGAAGAGATACTAAATATCCAAGTATGTGGTTTGGCCAAACGCTTATTGCATATTAATTGTAAAACAGTAGTTATAGGAGTGAGTGGAGGATTAGATTCTACCTTAGCTTTACTTGTTGCATCTCTTGCCTTTGACAAGTTAGGATATAATCGTAAAGGTATCATAGGTGTTACTATGCCAGGCTTTGGAACTACAGACCGCACATATAGCAATGCTATTACATTAATGCAAAAATTAGATATAACTATTCGTGAAATAAACATTTCAGAATCTGTTAAGCAACATTTTGCTGATATAGAGCATGATATAAATTTGCATAATACCACATATGAAAATTCGCAGGCTCGCGAACGTACACAAATATTAATGGATATAAGCAATCAAGCGGGAGGGATTGTTATAGGCACAGGAGATTTGAGCGAATTAGCTCTTGGGTGGTGTACTTATAATGGTGATCATATGAGTATGTATGCAGTAAATATAGGTATTCCTAAAACATTGATAAAGCATTTAGTATATTATATAGCAAAAGATAGTACAGAAGAGGTTACTAAGTGTACACTTAATGATATTATAAATACTCCAATATCACCAGAGCTAACTCCGGCAGATAAAAATGGTAATATTATACAAAAGACAGAAGATCTTGTTGGACCTTATGAGCTGCATGATTTCTTTTTATATTATATGTTAAGATTTGGCTTTCGTCCGAAAAAGATCTTTTGGTTAGCACAGCAAGCTTTTAAAGGAGAATATGCTGATGGTATTATTCTTCATTGGCTTCGTATATTTTATAAACGCTTCTTTTCACAACAGTTTAAACGTTCTTGTCTGCCTGATGGCCCTAAGGTGGGAAGTGTAAGCCTTTCTCCAAGAGGCGATTGGAGAATGCCTTCCGATGCTATGTACTCTGAATGGATACGAGATCTTGAGAATATAGAGAGCTAAGTTTTTAATTATTAATATTAATAATAAGAGTAATTTATAGACTATTAACACTATATTTGCTACATTTATAAGACATAAATATTCACATTAAAAAAGGTATATGGTAAATATAAAAAAAGTCTTTTTAGTGATAATCGTGTTATTAGAGGGCTATAATGTAAGTGCTCAAGTAAACCCTTTACGCGACTCTTTATTAGTAGCAACGCATAGGTTAGAGGAGAATGTTGCTTCAGTAGATTTGCGTTTAAAGCGTGCTTCATGGTATTTATTGCTTGAAAAATGGAGTTCGGCTAAAGATGATTATGATATAATTCTTAATCATAATCCTAATAATATTGGAGCGTTGTTTTTTCGTGCTTATGCTAATGAGCGTTTAGGTAGGTATGGCTTTGCACGACAAGATTATAATAACCTTTTAAAGTTGGCTCCAGGACATTTTGAAGCACAATTAGGTTTGGTTTTATTAAACGAGAAGGATAAGCATTACACTGAGGCTATGGACGGTATTAATAGCTTAATAGAGCAGGCTCCTGATAGTGCTATAGCCTATGCTGTTAGAGCAGGAATAGAGAAAGAAAGGGGACTTCTTACATTAGCAGAATACGATTATACTCAGGCTATTATAAGAGATGTTAATAATATTGATTATATTATTCAACGTATAGAGGTATATATTAAACAAAAAAAATATAAGCAAGCCAAACGAGATGTTGACTTGCTTAAAAAATTAGGAGCTTCTTTCTGTGATATAAAGCCTTTTTTAGATAAGCTGAAAAATAAAATATAATATGTATTCGACCTCTTCTTACCAGTTTTCCCTATTATGCTTATATCTTTCTTGCCATAGATGTAAAGCATATATATAGCCGTATTTGTCGTATAGCTTTGAAAGGCGAGTAGCACGAATCTTAAATTGTTTAAAGTCTTTTTGCGCAGGACTCGTCCATTGCACCTCTGAGAGTGCTGCCATACGTGGAAGAAGCATATAAGTGGCAAGGTTTGGATTGCTAATGTATTCTGTCCAAAGGTTTGCTTGTACACCTAAAATATGCTTTTTACTTTCTTCAGACATTGTTTTAGGAGCAGGATCGAGACTGTATACTTGCTCTACATCTAAGGAGTGCACCTGTGTTAAAGGTTCAGAATATTGTTCTTTTGTTTGAGCGTAGTCGAAATAACAATGTGAGGTGGGCGACATAATAACATCATGTCCCATTTTAGCTCCTTTTTCGCCAGGCTCAATACCACGCCAACTCATTATTGTTGCACTTTTGTTAATATCTCCATCAAGTATTTCGTCCCAACCTATTATAGATCTTCCTTTACTGTTAAGATATTTTTCTATACGATTGGTAAAATAAGCTTGTAATTTATTAATAGGAAGACCTTCCTTTTGCATAATTTTTTCACACTTTGAACATTCGCTCCAGCGTTTTGTTGGAGTTTCATCTCCTCCTATATGAATATACCTCGAAGGGAAAATATCTATTATCTCATCAAGAACACCTTCTACAAACTTAAAGGTATCTTCGTTGCCTATACATAAAACATCATAATATACTCCCCAGTTGTGTCCCACTTTATATGGACCGCCTGTACACCCAAGATTAGGATATGATGCAAGCACAGCTTTCATATGTCCAGGCATATCTATTTCAGGTATAACAGTGATATGACGCTGACGTGCATATTCCACTATCTCACGGCATTGCTCTTGCGTGTAATAGCCACCATACTTAATACTATCATCTACATCGCTATTACGTCCCATCACGGTGCCTGTGCGTACAGACCCTATTTCTATGAGCTTAGGATATTTTTTTATCTCTATGCGCCATCCCTGATCATCGTTAAGATGCCAATGAAAGGTGTTCATGTTATGTAAGGCTATGAGATCAATAAATTTCTTAATGAAATCTATAGAGAAGAAATGGCGAGAGCAATCTAACATCATTCCTCTGTATTTAAATCGAGGTGCATCTTTAATTTCTGCTGCTGGTAATACGATAGGATTATTAGTAGCATTGCATATAGGGAGCGATTTCCTTAATGTTTGTATACCGTAAAAAACTCCTGCTGATGTAAAACCACTAATTTTAATATTTTTATTATTAATATTTATAGTGTACGCCTCTTTGCCTTTTATGTTTTTGTTGTTTAATAATAATTCTATGTAGTTACCTTTCTTTGGTTTAATGTCAGATACTTTGAGTTTTAATCCTGTTAGGTCTGCTATATAACAAGACAGAAAACATGCGTTTTTTTGCATTAAATCGTCTTTAGAAGAGCAAAAAATAGTGGTGTTGTTATTTAGAATAAAGGATTTTCCCTTTACCATTACAATACTTTGTGGTAGAGGTATTACATCATAAGACGCATCTGTAGCAAAACCTGTTGCCACAAAAAGGCTTAGTACTAAGGATAGTAATATTTTTTTTGTCATATTTTTGTAAATTAAATATATAAAAGATTTTCAGTAGATATTAATCTTCGTAAGTAAAAGGTACAAACCATGTAATAAGCAGTGCAGGAATGGTACAGAATAGCACAAAGATAAAGAAGTGTTTATAACCTATTGCATCACTTACTACACCACTAAGCATACCTGGAAGCATCACGCCAAGGTTCATTATACCACTTGCAAAGGCATAATGTGCCATTTTGTGTTTACCCGGAGCTATTTGTTGCATCATAAACAGTGTAAGACCTACAAAGCCAAAACCGTAACCGAAGTATTCCATAACTATACCGCACCCTATAATCCAAATATCAGAGGGCTGATATACGGCTAATAAGGTATAAGCTACAAAAGGTATGTTAAAAATCAATGCTAAAGAGAAAAGACTTTTTTTAAGTCCTCGTTTAGCAATATAGTTTCCTCCGAGGATACTTCCTATAACAAAAGCTGCTGCCCCAAAAGTGCCATAACATAAGCCTATTTCTTTTTCGCTCAATCCTAATCCACCTACAGTAGTAGATGCTTTTAAAAAAAGAGGAACTATCTTTATAGCAAACCCTTCAGCAAACCGATAGAGGATAATGAAGATAATATAATACCATATATGCTTTTTCTGAAAAAACTCTTTAAAAAAGAATAACAGTTCGTTTAAAGTTTGCTTGAAAGTAGTTATTTTCTTATTTGTTTTCTCTTCTTTAGGTAAGAAAGCGTAGTGATAAATGCTTAAAGCTATCATTATAATACCTATAATGAGCATTATTATCATCCACGCTTTAGCAACACCAAACATCTTAATAAATATGCCTGCAAGATATACCAAACCACCTGTGGCTGCTATCTTTGCTATATTATAAAATGCTCCTTGCCAGCCTATCCAACGTGCTTGTTCCTCTTTTGAAAGCACAGAGATATAAGTGCCATCGGCTGCTATATCATGAGTAGCACCGCTTAATGCTACCACTGCAAGCATGGCAATGGTAATAGCAAAAAAAGAAGATGCCCCTAAGGCAAAAGCTATCAATGCAAACATGATACCTGAAAGCAGCTGCGTAGTGACAACAAAAAATTTTTTTGTTTTGTAAATCTCAAGAAATGGGCTCCAGATGGGCTTTAATGTCCATGGAAGCATGATTAAAGAGGTCCAATAAGCTATCTTAGTATCAGATACCCCCATACCTTTATACATTAAGGTGCATACCATGTTAAGTACAACAAATGGTATACCCATGGCAAAATAAAGAGTAGGTACCCAAGTTATAGGACTCGTTTTTTTTCTTTCAGAAGTGATCTGATCCATTGTTTTTTTGTTTTTAGGTTATTAGTTGATTATATTTTTACAAAAGTTGTTGCAAAGGTACGATATTTTTTTTACTTTTGTATATATATAAAATAAAACCTATTATGATATTAAAATCTATTATCTCTGGTGTGTTACCCTTATGCTTATCATCATTGCCTGTTTATGTTAAAGGGCAAAACATGGTAGTTATATCGCCTCAAGACACACCTTCTTCTATTATCTCTAAGGCTGCTAATGTCGTGCCTTCGTTGAGGCAGTATTTATGGCAGCGTCAGGAGCTAACTGCTTTTATTCATTTTGGAATGAATACATTTACTAATAAGGAGTGGGGAGATGGCAAAGATAGTCCGAGCCTGTTCTGTCCCACTGAGATTGATGCAGAGCAGTGGGTTAAGACCTTGCGAGATGCAGGTTTTAAGAGTGTTATTCTTACCTGTAAGCATCATGATGGCTTTTGTCTTTGGCCAAGTGCTTATACCGATTATAGCGTAAAAAGCTCGCCATGGAAACAAGGAAAGGGCGATGTTGTGCGCGAGGTTAGCAATGCGTGTAAGAAGTATGGAGTAGGTTTTGGTGTATATCTCTCACCATGGGATCGTAACTCTCTGCTATATGGGCAGGGCAAAGCCTATAATGATTATTTTATAAAACAGCTTGAAGAGCTGCTTACCCAGTATGGTCATGTTAGCGAAGTGTGGTTTGATGGGGCTAATGGAGAGGGTCCTAATGGTAAGAAGCAGAAATACGATTTTGTGCGTTGGTATAAGCTTATACGCAAGCTACAGCCACAAGCTGTTATTGCCGTAATGGGGCCAGATGTGCGTTGGGTAGGTACAGAGACGGGGCGTGGACGTGAAACAGAATGGAGCGTAGTGCCTAAAGACAACCTCGACCCTACATTAATAGCTAAACATTCGCAGCAGACAGAACTTTTACCCCCTGAAGGCGATATGGTAGGCGACGATATAGGTAGTAGGAGTAAGATATTAAAAGCAAAGGTTTTGGCGTGGTATCCTGCTGAAATAGATGTATCTATACGTCCTGGTTGGTTTTATCATAAGGCTGAAGACAATAAGGTAAAATCGTCAAAAGAGCTAACCGACATTTATTTTTCATCGGTAGGGCGTAATGGTGTGCTCTTGCTTAACATTCCTCCTAATAAGGAAGGACGCCTTTCTGCTGAAGACGTAAAGTCTTTAAAGTCTTTTAAGGAAAATATAGATAATATCTTTAAGACTAATTTGTTAACCAAGTATATAGATAAAAACAGAGTAAAGGTTTTTAAGGCTCTTAAGCCAAGCATAGATGGACGTTATGAAACTTCTTCTGTTTTAGCTGATAATGAAAATAAGGCTAAAAACAAAGTGCTTACCTATTATTTAAAGTCGCCTATTACGTTTAATGTTTGTGCCTTACAGGAAGATATCAGTAAAGGGCAACGTGTAGAATCGTTTATAGTTGAGGCAAGAAGAGTAGGAGGTAGCTGGGAAAAAGTGGCAGAAGGCACTACTATAGGTTATAAGCGTCTTTTGCGTTTTAATACCGTAACTGCTCAAGAAATACGACTTGTTATCAAGCAAACACGTGGTAAGGTATATTTATCAGAGTTTGGCTTATATATGGAATAAACCATTATCTTTTCTTAAACGCATTTATTTTGTAAGTGGCAAAACTACTATATATAGTAGTTTTAATTATATAAAAACCTCCTTAGAGTCGTCTAAAATTTGCTCTAAGGAGGTTTTCTTTTATATTAGCTCTATGCTATAAAAAGTTCTTCATTTACAAATAATACTTTATTTATAGAGTTTGAAACCGCTAATAAATGAATATCCTGTAGACTTATCAAATCGCTCTGTAGGATTGATTCGAAGATATTTCAATTTTATAGGTTTTGAAAACACAATACCCCAAGCTTCGTTTTCGGTAGTAGGTTTCTTCTTTAAAGAAGCCTCCCCTAATTTTTCCATATTATTTTCATCTGTGCCACCATATACTATAATGTGCGTAGGGATAAAATTAGAAACATCATCATATCCATATTTAATAGGTAAAAGAAATTCAAACCCTGCTACTTCTTGCTCATTTGTTAGATTGATATTGATAAAAGAATCATCATAATTAAGGTTGAAGTTGAAAAAACTACCTTTAAATAACCCATTTTCATCTTGTATATAGTTTGAGCCAGAATATTCGTTAGGTATGGTATAGTCAGTTACAGGTATTAATGTTTTACCATCTAAAGTTCCGGCAGAGTTGATATAGCTTTGCTTTTTAGTAACGTTCCATACATAATGACTATATTGCTTACTTACCCTTGTGCCGTCATTTGACACTATAGTGAATGCTATACGTCCATCTTTCTGCATGTCGAGCAGCGATTTTGATGTTTTGTTAAGTGTTATAACAACATCTTTAGACGAGGTTTCACCTTGCTTTATAGTAACGGTCTTTGATGAGAAGTTTACAGCATCTTCACCTAAAGAAGTAACACCTTTCTTTGTAGCGAGCTTACTGTTATCTACCTTAATATTAAAAGTAAGGTCTTTATCTGCTGTTGCTGTTAGGCGAACTTTAAACTTTAGGTCATCTTTAGGCACTTCTAACATCTTAGTACCTACTATTTGGGTAAAGTTGATATAGCTTTCCTTGCCAAGATTGTCTATGAAAGCTATAGCCGAATAGTCTTCTTTCTCTTCAGGATATAGTCCGCTCCCCACTTCTGGTTCGCTTTGGCACGATACCAAGAAAGGCATTAGGGCAGTGGCTACTAATATTGTTGTTTTTGAAAATAGTTTCATGAGATATTTTTTATAGGTTATTAGTTATTATGTCCATCTATACGAACATCTTTAGTCCATGTTATAGCAGTAGGAACAGTAGCAGGTTTGCCATGCCCTGTAGCATCTTTAAACTCTTGTCCCTCTCCCTCGTTTAGTTTCCAGTAAGCCTCTAAGCCAGGACTTGTTGGGTCGCAAGAGTACATATTATTAGCAATTTCCGATTTAGAACGTGCTTTAGTCCATAAACGAAGTTCGCTAACCATAACATTTGCTTTAAGATAATCTTGATTTCCAAACTGTGCATGGTCTTTAAGGTTTACCACCTTACCGGGTAAGTCCATAGAGTTGTCTAATGTGCCGTTAACATATAGATATAACTTTGTCCCTTGACATACAAAAGCTAAGTGGTACCATGTGTTAGGCTTAAAGAGCATATTGCTATTCATCTGTGTACCTTGTGTCTTTACCTGTAAGCGATTACCCTCTATAGGAGCATCTCCAAAGCGTGTATATATCTCTCCGTCTTTACCTTCTGGTGCCCAGCAGCCAAAGAGGGTCTGGTTGTTAAGCTCGCCTACACGAGTGCCAAGCATGCTGATGTTTACGTTCATCTCGAGAGTCCACTCCTTAAGCGAAAGCTCTTTTCTAAAGTTTAGCTTAATGTTGCTACTACTGTTAATAGTAGGAACAGCCTGATATACTACCTGGTCTAAAATATATACCATGGTGCTACCAGATGTAAGCACCTGCTCTTCAGCATCTTTAGCCTTTAGCTTGAACGCTATGGCATACTTCTTTCCGCTATCTTTTAAAGCCTTAGAAAGTGGGTTTATAGTGAGGATAGCTGGTTGTGAAGTAACTTTCCCTTTGCCCACGGTAATTTCAGAAGCCGATAAGCTATAACTACCTTCTGGTAAAAAGGTGTAGCTTGTCTCGTTATGCTTGTTAAAAGCGTTTAGAGCTTCAGGGTCAGGAGTTAGCTCGAAAGAGCTGTTTTCCTGAGCTATGTCTGAAAGGCGCACACTGATGTTTTGTGTAACAGCTTTCTGTCCTAATGTTATCTTTGTAGAAGAATTACCATTTGTGGCTGTCTGTGCTATATATGCTTGATGTGTCAATTCAGAATATTCTGCATTATTGCAAGAAGAAAAAGCCACAGTGCCCATTATTAAGCCACCTAAAACGTATTTTGGTAGATAATTTTTCATTTTCTTTTCTTATTAATCGTTATTTAATAATAGGGTTCATTATATTAATAGCTTTGCGCAAATATGGGTAAGTAATAGAGTTTTTAGGTCCATACTCATATTCCATGTGGAAAGTACCTACACCACCTTTTCTATAAGTCTTACCATCGTAGGTAGGCTCCCATTGTGCAAAGCCCCATAGAGATGGCATTGTTTTACCATGAGGGTCTCTAAAAGCCACACCACCTGAGCTTGCATAGCTTTCAAAGTTCTCACATACTATAATTTTTTTAGCAATCTCTTCCACTTTAAGAGTTCCTTTAAAATGCCGTATTTGTCCTGTTACTCTTCTATCTAATCCCGAATTAGAGCTATTACCGTATGCTTGTAGGATAAAATAGTCGAAATAGCTACCTAAAGAAGCAAGGAATGCGTGAGGCTCTCCATCTACTACTAACATCTTCTTTGTACCCGACTTAGGACCTATGCGTTTAGCTAAAGTTTCTACAAAGGTAGTCATTACCTTTGGGTTCTTCCAAAGCTCCATTCTAGTAAAAAAGGGCTGACTAAAGCCTGGCTCTGCATCTATATCGAAACCATCGTAGTTATATTTATAAATGGTGTCGCATATAGCGTTAGCATACTTCTTTGTAGCTTCTAACTGTGAAGCCTCGTCATTTTTCCAGCCCCAAAACTCATGCCTCCACTGCTCAAAGCTCATGCCTGCCTTGCGCTTATCTTCAGGGATTTCTGGCGTTATCTGGTCGCCAATGTCAAACACTAAGAAGCATATAAGAGCCTTTGTTCCTTTTTTCTCTTGTACATAACGAAGATCCTTTAGCTGGGCAGCAGAAGGATTTTTCCAGTTACCCCATAGAGAAACGAAGTCTGTACTATCTGGAAGTCCTGCAAGCGAATTTTCTAACGACGCACCGCTACCTGTCCAGTTACCAAACCACCCAAAAGACACCTCATGATCGGTAGCTTTATATTTGCGTAGCTGAGCATAATAAGCCTCACTTCTGTTAGTAGTTGTAAGATCAGTAGGGTTTTTAGGTTCTGTCTCAGTCCAATCACTACATGCTGTAAAGGCTGTAGTGGTTATAGCTGTGAGTAATATTGTCTTGAATAAATTTTTCATCTTTTTATTTTCAATCTATTTAATTTCACAATATATTATTTTTGCCACCACATTTTAGCTTCATAGTTGTCTTGTCCTCCACGAAGCATTTTTACGGCTTTATCGTAATTGTTTTTGTTTTGGGTAATTTCATCATGTGCAAAAGGTATGCGGTTAGGCACCTGTAGGGTAGAGCCTGTAGACTGTGCTACTGGGAACACCTTAGGGTATCCAGTTCTGCGAAGCTCGCACCAGCCTTCTTGCCCGTCAGGATAAAGAGCTATCCACTTCTGTGTTATTAAGCGCTCCATCTTTTCTTCTTCTGTAGCGTTATTGTCCCATTTAATGGTAATAGTGCTTACAGCACTGGCATTAGCACCATAGCCTCCTGCAGCATCTACATAGTCGGCTTGCTTTAAGGTGTTGTTATTGATATAATCGTCAGCACCTTTAGCTCCCCACTGCTCAAATGATAGGCGAATAGCTTCGTTATAAAGATTCTCTACAGAGCCTCCCATGCCTGTCCAGTTAGCCAATGCTCCCTCAGCGCGGCAGAAAGCCATCTCTGAAGCAGAAAGCCATACGCCACGAGTATCTTTTGTTACGTTAGCAGAAGAGTATAGCTTAACAGCCACAGCTTTGTTACCTATCTTAGCACCTACACGACAGCCTATAACAGGGCGTGCGCCTTGTGTAGCAGTAGCATTAAAATATTTCATAAGTCGAGGATCTTTATATCCAGTCATATAGCTCTCTATGTCGGCAGCAGCACGTGTATCACCCCATTCTACAGATGTTTTATATAATCCGTTAGGTGAGTATTCTATGGTACAGTTGTCTTCATTTTTAGTAATAACCCCATCTTGTACAGCTTTCTCGCCTATCTGTTTTGCTAAATCAGGAGCTACAAAGCGCATACGTATAGCCATACGTAGCTTTAAAGAGTTAGCATATTTTTCCCACTTAGCACAATTGCCTTTATACACCTTATCATATTCTTCAGCCACAGTGAGGTTAGGATTTATAAGTAATAAAGGTTTTATAATGCTGGTAGCCTCATCAAGGTCTTTTACAAGCGATTTGTATACATCTTCTTGAGATGAATAAGCATTAGGATTGTCCTTAACTGCTCCTATCTGAAGAGGTCCGTACATATCTGTAAGACGTAAGAAGTTAGCTGCACGCATAATCAAAGCTAAAGCATACATTACCCCTTGCTTGTTAGTAAGGCGTGCTATTGCTTTAAAAGCAGATACTGTTTTAGGTTGAGAGTCTTTATAAGGATAGCTTACCCAGCCGTCAGGAGCATTAAATTTAGCAAAGTTTTTCTCTGCAAAACTGTTATTAGCGTATGTAAAAAAGCGTCCTAAGGTGTTACCTATTAAGTCTTGATTCATCTGATAGGTATTTTCCTGTTCTGGGAACGACTCGTTTTCCATTTGCACAATAAAAGATGAGGTTGTATAGTTATCTCTGTTAAGCTCTTCTGAAGATAGACATTCTCCCGGACGGTTCTCTTCTTGGAAGCCTTCAGTGCATGAAGATAACGTATAAATCATAGTAGAAGCCATTATACATGGTACAATACTTCTTTTTATGTAATTCTTGTTCATTTTAATTATTTATTAGGATACAAGATTGTTTTAGAATTGAAGTTTAATATTAAAGCCTAAAGAACGCAGACTTGGCTGCATAAAGTAGTCGAAGCCTTGGTAATATGTTCCTGTAGAGGCTGTAGATTCAGGATCGAAAGGAGCTTTATTGTAAAGCATTAATAGGTTATTAGCGTTTATACCAAGAGTTAGCTCTGCGCCACCTAACCACTTACGAGGGAAGGTGTAAGAAGCATGAAGCTCTTGAATGCGAGCATTTGTAGCACTATAAATATATTCAGACCATATAGGGTTGTCGCCACCTACAATGCTATAATAGTTTTGTGCGCTGATAACACCATTATTAACAGATATACCTCCGTTATCTCTTGCTATCTCTGTGCGTTTAGAAACACCGTAAGAGTCCATTATAGCCTGTGTTTGAGACATTACTATACCTCCTAAGCGGGCTGTAATAACGAAGCCAAGATTAAACCCTTTGTAAGTGAAATCGTTAGAGAAACCAATATTACCCTTTGGAAGCACTGACCCTCTGTAAGAAGGATTAGTAAGGTTAACCTGAGCTATATTGCCGTCTTGCACAGCTATGTTGCCATCGGCATCGCGCTTAAAGTCGGTAGTCATGTAGATATCTCCCATAGTACCACCTTTTTTAAGTATTACCTCGGCACCCTTTAAGCCACCTTGTCTGATAGTTTCTTTAGGATCTTCAAGCAAGTCGATAATCTTGTTTTGGTTAGCACTATAAGTAACATTAGAGTTCCAAGTGAAGTTGCCCCACTTATGGTTATAGCCTAAAGAAAGCTCTATACCACGATTGCGCACATTACCTGTCTGCACATACTCGTTAGTATAACCTTCACCACCTGTAATAGGACGCAAGAAGGTTTGATTCATTGTGTTAGACTGGTATAAGGTTAAGTCTAATGTAAGGTTGTTATTAAAGAATCGGGCTGTAAGACCTGCCTCCCAAGAGTTTGTTCGCTCTGGCTTAAAGTTGTTTGGGAACTTATAAGTTACAGTAGCATACGACTGTGAAGCAGGATTATAGCCATATCGCCAAGGAGATGTGATATTAGGCGAAATAGCCGAACCTACTGATGCCCATGAAGCACGTACCTTCATATAGTTAATAAATTCTGGCATTTTAGCCATTTGTGATATTACTGCCGACATACCTACAGAAGGGTAGAAGAAAGAAGGATTGTCTGTATTGTCTAAAGCAGAGTCCCAATCGTTTCTACCTGTAAGCGTCATATATAGCATACTCTTCCAGCCAAGCTCTACGTTAGCAAAGACAGAGTTGATACGATGCTTGTTACCATAATATATAGGACGGTTGTCGTTTGTAGGTTTGCCATAATCTATAGCATGAGGAGTAAAGATATTAGAAGGTGCCTTTAGTCCTCCTTGAAATCCTGATACAGAGTAAGCTGTACGAGAGAAAGACGTACCAATGTTAGCACCAATGCTATAATTGCCCAATGTCTTGTTAATGTTGAGCATTAAGTCTCCATAGATAGAGTTGTCATCTACGTTATCATAGCCATAGTAGCCATATTTAGAATGAGCAAACAAAGTAGTGGTAGAAGCATAACGCTTATCATCTTGGAAAGTCTTAGCATCGTCCCAACGTAAGCGACCAGTAACATCTAAATAGTTTGTTATCTTATATTTAACGTTACCGCTTACCATATAACGATTGCGCTTGTTCTGTCTAACCATTCTGTTAGCCACCCAATAAGGGTTCTGCATGCTTAAAGCATCACCATAACCCCAGTTCTGAACGTGTATACCACGCGAAGGATCGTAAAGCTCAAATGTGCGAATAGCATCAAAGCTCTCACCTCGTGGGAAAAGATAAACAGAGGTTAGAGGGTTGAAATATTGACCTTGAGCCATTAAGTTGCGGTCTACCTCACGAACATAATTAAAATTGAAATCAACGCTTAACTTATCATTCAGCATAGAAGTAGTATTACGGAATGTAAAGTTATAACGGTCGTACTTGTTGTTAGGGATTATACCTTTAGCATTTGTCGTACCAAGAGAAAGGTATGTCTGATTCTTTTCAGTACCAGCCGTTAAAGAAACGTTGTTCTGGATATTAGCACCTGTATTAAAAAACTTTTTAGGCTCGTAATTGCCATAAGGAGAACCTGTAGCAGCACCCCATGACCTGTTATCTTCAGGAGCATTGATATACTTGTTTTGGAACTCTGGCATTACGAAAGGATTAGCAAACTGAGAGCTGTTACTTATAGTAACCTTAACCTTTCCTTTCTTACCTTTTTTAGTAGTAATCATGATAACACCTTGAGCAGCAGCAGAACCATATAGAGCAGCAGCAGCAGGACCAGAAAGAACGCTTATCGATTCGATATCTTCAGGGTTGATGTCTGCTATACCCTCGCTACCAGGCTGTGAAGCATAGAAACCACCATCTATAGCACCATTGCTTGTGTTAGTAACAGGCACACCATCTATTACATATAAAGCCTGATTGCTTTTAGTAATACTCTTAGGACCACGCATTACCACACGAGTAGCACCACCCATACCAGCAGAAGAAGCATTGATATTAACACCTGCTACCTTTCCTGAAAGAGAGTTCATAAAGTTAGTACTCTTTACATTGGTAACCTTATCACCACCCACTTTCTGCACATTGTACGAAAGAGCTTTTTCCGAACGCTTAATACCAAGAGCAGTTACTACTACCTCATCTATAGCTGTTGCTTCAGGAGCAAGCTTTATGTTAAGCGTAGTAGCACCATTAACAGCTATCTCCTGAGTCTTATACCCAATATAGCTAACTATCAGCGTAGAATTGGCTGGAATGTGGAGAACATACTTACCGTCAATGTCGGTTTGAGTACCTGTCTGAGTACCTTTCACGCGGATAGAGGCGCCTATAATAGGATCGCCTTTCTCATCAACTACACTACCAGCAACTTTTACTTTAGTGTTAACACCAAGAGCCTTTAGGCTTTCTGAAACATGTGAACCTCTACCATTTATAACCGTACTAACATAATTTGCTTTAGCAACGCTGGATACACCCACAACATTACTTGCAAACGCTGTTAAGCTACAACATGATAGAAACACACTAACTGGAAGGATCTTACCTTTTTGCATTAGTATAAAAATTTTATTAATAGAATTATTTACGTTATGATATTTCAGGCCGTTTTACTTTTTTCATTAAGACAGCCCTCTGATACCATCTTAGTAATTAAGCCTCCTTCTTATGGGAGATTTTTAGTTATTATTTCAGTGGCAAATTTAATACATATTTTTTGTTTGTAGAAATGATATTAAAAAGAAAATTCAAAATATAACAAAAATAAATGTTTTTTAATCTCTAACATATACTTCTACCTATTTATATATAGAGCGTATAGAATAAATAAAAGTATATTCATCTTATGCAAACTTGCTCTTTAGCATTAGATAGTTAAAGCTCGAGTAAACATGAGCTTTTGCATATACAACAACACGCTTTAAAGATTAATACCTTACTTCTTAATAAATAAAAAACATGGAACGAAAAACATTTTTAAGTTATTTTACTCATAAAAATAAATTAAAAATAAAACAAAAATAATTTATTTTTCCTCCTGTTGCCTAATCTTTTTACATATAAAGAGCAGCCTTTTATAAACATAAAAATAATATATTACTTCTTAAAATAACAGCTTAGGTTAGCTTTTTTAGCGTGCATCTTTTTAAAAAAGTTATTAAAGCTATTATACTTTATTAGCTACAAAAAAGGACACAGCTAAAAAAAGCTATGCCCTAAAAATGTAATTCTTAAACAAATCTTTAAATATTAGTCTCTCATAACGCCTTCTATATAAAGGCGAACCATTTCAGTTTTACCATTGGTACGTACAGTGATACTCTTTTTAAACTTACCCGGGAACCTGTCTTTACCATTATAAATAACATCTATAGTACCTTTCTGACCTGGAGCTATAGGGCGTTTGTCATATTTAGGTATAGTGCAACCACAGCTTGCAACAACCTGATTAATAACTAAAGGAGCTGTACCTACGTTAGTAAACCTAAAAGTGGTTTTATGAATAGGAACACTTGTAGCAAAAGTTCCAAAGTTATGTGAAAGCTCTTCAAACTTTATTTCAGCTTGATTTTGTTGTGCCATAGCTGCGGAGATACCTAAGACAGCAAATAGCATCATAAGGACAATTTTCTTCATTTCTATTTTCCTTTCTTAATAGATTGATAAAACTTCTCTCTTTTACTTCTTAATATGATACAAAAGTATATATAAAGTTTAGTTCTCTGCAATATTTTTACATTAATTAGTAGAAATGTGCAATTAAAGACTTAAGCCTTTACTTATTTTTAATTATTAAACATACTGATAATAAAATTATTATATCTGTTTATATTAGTCGCTATAATGCAAAGTCTTTTTATATCTTTCTTTTAGCTCTGCATCTATATCTTCTAATGTTTTGCTATTAGTAAATCTCGATTTTAAAAACCTCCATAATACCCAGATAATTATCATTCCTATTATAGCAAGCAGATATTGTAATATAATGGATTTTATTATTTTATTAAATAGTGTTTCGCATATTACAAAACCTCCAATAAGCAAGGCGTAATCTATTAAACCCCAGCTATAATAAGACTTCTTAACAGCCTGATACTCTTCACTATTTAGGCGTATATGCTCTTTGTTTTCTTCCCAAAGCTTTTCAAATTCTTCTCTTGTCATTATCTTTATTTTTTAAAGGTAGTATTCTCTTATCTCATATCATAATAAGGTCGGTCATTATAGCATCACTTATATATAATCCTTTTCGAGTTATAAAATAGTTATTATCATGTTTTCCCATATTACCATTTTCTATATATGGAGCAGCGTTTGTTAAGAAATATGTTTTATATTTTTCATCAAAGCCATCTATATTTAGTCCCTCTTTAGTACGTAAAGCAGTTACGATAGAGTCGTTATAATGAGTATTATCATCTATAATTTCCTCTTCATAAGCATGATTGTCATGCTCTATGGCATTAACATATTTATTAATGTCGGCATAGTTCCAGCGCCGGCATCTAAGGTTATATGAGTGGGCAGCAGCTCCAACACCAATATATGGTACATTATGCCAATAAGAGCTATTGTGTAGAGAGCGAAAACCATGTTTTGCAAAGTTGCTTATTTCATATTGCTCGTACCCAGCTATTTCTAACCTGTCTATAAGCTCTTCGTACATATTTCTATATTGTTCTTCTCCTATTTGTGTTATCTTATGGTGTTTCAGCATAGCATAAAGCGGCGTACCTTCTTCGTACATCAAGCTATAAGCCGATATATGTTCTACGTTAAGAGATATAGCTTTCTTAATATCATCTATCCATTCTTCTTGCGTTTGCTTAGGAAATCCAAACATAAGATCTATAGAGATATTATTTATTCCTATATTTCTTAACAACCTGACAGCTTCTAATATTTTGTTAGAACTATGCCTTCGGTGAATAAATTTTAACCTTTCATCATTAAAAGTTTGCACTCCCATAGATATTCTGTTTACAGGCAAGGTGCTAAGAGTCTGTACAAAATTCGGGGTAACATCTTCAGGATTACATTCTATGGTAATTTCTTTTGGCAGCGAGGGGCGTACTTCTGGTTGTTGTAAGAAAGTTTTATTTATTTGGTTAAATATCTGATTAAGCTCTTCAGGTGATAGTTGCGATGGTGTGCCACCACCTAAATAAATAGTATTTAGTATTGCCTTGTGCTTACTCATTTCTTTACATACAGCATTAATATATCTTTGCCTTATTGTTTTACCATGTTCTATCTTGTTGACATTCTGTGTAAGTGAGGAATAGAAGCCACAATATATACATCTGCTCTCACAAAAAGGTATATGGATATAAAGCCCTGTCATTTATTTCTTTTCTATATATAATATGTAATAAAGTAAGTGTTTTTGCAAATTTACTAAATTGCATTAAATTTTTATTATTTATTTCTTTTATTTTTTGGTTCTTTCATGTAAAATGTATAATTTAGACGGCGGGTATATTTTAGATTTACAATATGTAGATTTTATATATAAAACCTGATAATTTAACATTTTACTAACTACTTAAACCAATCTTTTATGCGTATTTATCAAACAAACGAAATTAAAAACATTGCTCTTGTTGGCAGTGCGGGTAGCGGCAAGACTACACTTGCCGAGAGTATGTTATTTGAGGCTTCTATTATTAAGCGTCGTGGCACTATAGAGGGCAAAAATACTGTTAGCGATTATTTTCCTGTAGAGCAGGAGTATGGATACTCTGTGTTTCCTACGATACTTCATGCAGAATGGAATAATAAGAAGCTAAATATAATAGACTGTCCGGGTAGCGACGATTTTATTGGTGGTGCTATAACAGCTTTAAACGTAACCGACGAAGCTGTTATTCTCATTAATGGGCAGTATGGCCCTGAGGTGGGTACGCAAAACATCTTCCGTTATACAGAGAAGCTAAAAAAGCCCGTAATATTTTTGATTAATCACTTAGATTCTGATAAGTGCAACTTTGATAATATTATTACTACTATGCGTGATATTTATGGCTCAAAGTGTGTACAAATACAGTATCCAATAGAGACTGGAGATAATTTTAATAGTCTTATTGATGTGCTTACTATGAAGAGATATACTTGGAAGGCTGAAGGTGGCGAACCTACTATAGATGATATTCCTAAAGAGGAGCTGGACAAGGCATTAGAACTGCACAAGATCTTAGTAGAAGCAGCTGCAGAGAATGATGAACATTTAATGGAAAAATTCTTTGAAGAAGAACAGCTTTCAGAGGACGATCTTCGTACAGGTATTCGCAAGGGGCTGGTAACACGTTCTATCTTCCCTGTTTTTTGTGTATGTGCAGGTAAGGATATGGGTGTAAGAAGACTTATGGAGTTTTTAGGCAACGTGGTACCTTTTGTAGATGAGATGCCTAAGATTCACAACACACGAGGCGAGGAAGTGCAGCCTAATTCAGCTAATGCCACCTCTATTTATTTCTTTAAAACAGGTATGGAGCCTCATATCGGCGAGGTGTCTTATTTTAAAGTTATGAGTGGAAGTGTTAAAGCTGGCGACGATTTAATAAATGCTGATCGTGGTTCTAAAGAGCGTTTAGGTCAGATATATGTTTGTGCAGGAGCTAATCGTATTGCGGTAGATAAGCTAAATGCTGGAGATATAGGTTGTACTGTAAAGCTGAAAGATGTTAAGACAGGTAACACCTTAAATGGTAAGGGCTGTGATTATCGTTTCGATTTTATTAAGTATCCTAACTCTAAATACTCTCGTGCCATAGAAGCTAAAAACTCTTCCGACACAGAGAAGCTTATGGCAGCTTTGGTAAAGATGCATCAAGAAGATCCTACATGGGTAGTAGAGCAGAGCAAGGAGCTACGACAGGTTATAGTACATGGGCAAGGAGAATTTCATCTACGCACGTTAAAGTGGCGATTAGAAAATAATGAGAAGCTGCATGTCGATTATAAGGAGCCACGCATTCCTTATCGTGAAACGATAACTAAGCAGGCTAAGGCTGAATATAGGCACAAGAAGCAAAGTGGTGGAGCAGGGCAGTTTGGTGAGGTTCATTTAATAATAGAGCCTTATGCTGAAGGTATGCCAGAGCCAACGGGTTATAAGTTTGACGGGCAAGAGTTTAAGCTTAATATAAAAAGTAAAGAAGAAAAGACTTTACCTTGGGGAGGAAAACTTGTCTTTATCAATTCTGTTGTAGGTGGTGCTATTGATACTCGCTTTATGCCTGCGATATTAAAAGGTGTTATGGACTGTATGGAAAAAGGTCCTTTAACAGGTAGCTATGCGCGCGATGTTCGCGTTGTAGTATATGATGGCAAGATGCACCCAGTTGATTCTAATGAGCTTTCATTTACATTAGCTGCTAAACATGCCTTTTCAGATGCCTTTAAATGTGCAGGACCTAAGATCTTAGAGCCTATAAACGATTTAGAAGTGTTTGTTCCTGACGATTATCTTGGTGATGTTATGAGCGATCTTCAAAGTCGCCGTGCTCTCATTATGGGAATGGATTCGGAGGCTGGCTATCAGAAATTGCAAGCAAAGATACCTTTAAAGGAGTTGTCTTCTTATAGCACCACGTTAAGTTCTATTACAGGAGGGCGTGCAAGTTTTATTACAAAATTCTCCAGTTACGAGCTTGTTCCTAATGACATTCAGGAACGTTTAATTTCAGCTCATGCAAAAGAAGAGTCGGAAGAATAAGACAAATATCATTAATATTATAACTTAAAAAATAATTATAAAAAGGGTTGGATTCTTTTAATGGTAATCCAACCCTTATATAAAAATGGAAAAGAATATTTTATTCTTAAAGTTAAGGTATAGTAATTTCTCCTGCTATCGACTTGTTCATATATGCTCTTATTGTTTCTGTATCGGTACATGTTGCATATAAAAACATTAGTTTTGTCAAAGCTGCTTCCACAGTACTATCATAACCACTTATTACGCCTGCATCTTTTAGCTGATAGCCAGTATCATAACGACTCATCTCTACCTGTCCGCTAATACATTGACTGATGTTAACTATAGTAACGCCTCTTGCTGTAGCTTTTTTTAAAAGTTTTATTAACCATGGTTGTTGTGGAGCATTACCACTTCCATAAGATCTCATTACTATACCATGAAGGCAAGGTAAGTCAAGAATATGATCGAAAATACCTTCTTTTATACCAGGGAATAAAGACAGAATAATAACATTATTATCTAATGTGGTATGTGGCGACATAGGTAAGTCGTAATCAGGGGTAAGAATATTATGTGTGTTGAATTTAAATTTTACTCCTGCTTCACATAGGTGTGGATAATTAAAAGAATTGAAAGCATTAAATTCTTCAGCATTTTGCTTGGTAGATCTGTTGCCACGAAGAAGATGCCCGCTAAAATATATAGCTACCTCTGGCACTATAGGCCTGCCATTAGGATAATAAGAAGATGCAAGCTCTATACTTGTCATGAGGTTTTCTTTTCCATCAGTTCTTAATTGTCCTATAGGCAATTGTGAGCCTGTTAGAATGATAGGTTTAGTAAGATTTTCAAACATATATGAAAGTGCAGATGCTGTGTATGACATTGTGTCTGTACCATGTAAGATAACAAAGCCATCATACTTTTCATATTTTGTAGCAATAATACTTACCAATTTCCCCCAAAAAGCAGGATTCATATCAGAAGAGTCTATGACGGGGACAAATTGATAGGTATCAATGTCAGTAGATATTTGCTCAAATTCAGGTAAGTTTTCTACCAGATGGTTAAAGTCAAGTGGCTCTAAAGCTCCAGTTTTTGGGTTCATTCCCATTCCTATCGTTCCACCAGTGTAGATTAGTAATACTTTATTTGTCCTTTGCATAATCTTATAGTTTGTTTCTGCAAAAGTAATAATTTATTCTATAATAACATGATGAGAAGTATAAAAGTACTTTGTTAGCTTGTGGTTATGGAAAATTAATAGTATTTTTGCAACGAATTATGATTTGATATTAGATTTTGTACTACTATTAATATGAAAAAAATTATTTATACTTTAGTAATTGTTGCTGTTATTGCAATTATGTATAGTTGCGGATCGAGTAAAGGTGTAATATATTTAACTAATATAGATTCTATAAGTTTGACACCATCAAGAGGTCTTTATGATGCAAAGATAATGCCAAAAGACTTATTATCTATAGGAGTATTTACTATAAATCCTGCGGCTTCAGCTCCTTTTAATATAAGTGGACAGCAGGGTACGGGTAGTTTAAGCTCTTCTTCTAATAAGGGTTCTTATTTGGTAAGTAATGAAGGCTTTATTAATTTTCCTATTATAGGTAAAGTACATGTTTCAGGGCTCACCAAGACGGAGTGTGAAGATCTTCTTAAAAGCAAGATACAGCCTTATTTAGCTCGTACAGAGAATCCTGTAGTTACGGTAATGATGGCAAGCTATCATGTTACAGTAACAGGAGAAGTTGGTAGTCCGGGTGTTATTCCTGTTGCAACAGAAAAGATAAATATAATGGAAGCATTGGCTCAAGCTGGCGATTTAACATTATATGGCAAGCGCGATAATATTATGCTTATTCGCGAAGACGCTACTGGTGAAAAGCATGTAGTACGTTTAAATTTGAATGATGCTAATATTATAAACTCTCCTTATTATTATCTTCAGCAAAATGATATTGTTTATGTAGAGCCAAATAAGGCTAAGGCTAAGGGGTCTAACCAAGGTCCTACATCAAAGGAATGGATGACATATACGGGTTTTGGTTTAGGTCTGCTAACAACGGTTATAGCTTTACTAAAATAAATAATTATATTTAGAATAATTTTATGTGTGGTATTGTAGGATACTTAGGGAAAAAACGCGAGGCATATCCTATCCTTATAAAGGGTTTAAAAAGGTTAGAATATAGAGGATATGATAGTGCAGGTGTAGCTTTGATAAACAGTCATGATGATCTTAATGTTTTTAAAACAAAAGGAAAGGTATCTGATCTTGAAGCGTTTTGTGAGGATAAGGATATTTCAGGTTCTATAGGTATTGCTCATACTCGTTGGGCTACTCATGGCGAGCCGTCTTCTACAAATGCACACCCACATTATTCCCAATCGAAAAATTTGGCTATTATTCATAATGGAATCATTGAAAATTATGCAGAGATAAAGCACAATCTTCAAGATAAAGGTGTAAAGTTTCGCTCAGATACTGATACGGAAGTGCTTATACAGCTTATAGAGTACATTCAGATAAAAAAGAAGTTAGATCTTCTTACTTCAGTACAAATAGCTTTACGTCAGGTAATAGGCGCATATGCTATAGCTATTATAGACAAATCGCATCCAGATGTTATTATAGCTGCTCGCAAACAAAGTCCTTTAGTAATAGGAATGGGTGAAGACGAGTTCTTTTTAGGTTCTGATGCCAGTCCTATAATAGAGTATACCGACAAGGTTGTCTACCTTGATGATGAGAACATAGCAGTGATGAAGCTTGGTGAACCTTTAAAAGTAGTAAGTATTCTTAATGAAAAGCTTTCACCAGAGATTAAGACAGTAGATATAGAGTTAGGTCAAATAGAAAAGGGTGGCTATCCACATTTTATGCTTAAAGAGATTTTTGAGCAACCTGCATGCTTGACTAACTGTATGCGTGGTCGCATAAATATTGAGCATAATAATGTTACTTTAAGTGCTTTGATAGATCATCGAGAGCAGTTGCTCAGTGCAAAGAGGATAATAATAGTTGCTTGTGGTACAAGTTGGCACGCAGGTCTGATAGGTAAACAAACTATAGAAACATTTTGCAGAATTCCTGTTGATGTGGAATATGCAAGTGAGTTTCGTTATCGTAATCCTGTTGTTACTTCTGATGATGTTGTCATAGCCCTTTCACAAAGTGGAGAAACAGCTGATACGTTAGCAGCTGTAGAATTAGCAAAGTCGAAAGGAGCTTTTATATATGGCATTTGTAATGCTATAGGTTCAAGTATAGCGCGTGCAACTGATACCGGTACTTATATACATGTAGGCCCTGAGATAGGGGTAGCCTCTACAAAGGCTTTTACAGGGCAGGTAACAGTGTTAACAATGTTTGCACTATCATTGGCTTATATAAAAGGGTCTATGAAATGTACTGAATATGTAAAGATAGTTGAAGAGCTATCTAATATACCTTCAAAAATAGAAGAAGTATTAAAAGTAAATGATCAGGTGGCTGATTTAGCACGCATCTTCACTTATGCAAGAAATTTTCTTTACCTTGGGCGAGGTTTTACTTATCCTGTAGCCTTAGAAGGAGCTTTGAAGTTGAAGGAAATTTCATACATTCATGCAGAGGGGTATCCTGCTGCAGAAATGAAACATGGCCCTATAGCTTTAATAGATTCTGACATGCCTGTAGTTACCATTGCTACTCATAATGTAATGTATGAAAAAGTTCGCAGCAATATCCAAGAAATAAAAGCGCGGCAGGGTTATGTTATAGCTTTGGTCTCTAAAGGAGATACTACTATATCTAAGATAGCTGACGCTGTTATAGAGCTTCCTGATACTTTAGAGTGTTTAGAGCCTTTAGTGGCAACAATACCCTTACAGTTGTTAGCTTATCACATAGCAGTCTGTAAAGGAAAGGATGTAGATCAGCCAAGAAACTTAGCAAAGTCGGTTACCGTTGAATAACGGTTTACTGACTTTTATTTTATATATAATTATAAATAAAGAATATTATTTTTTTAGATGGACAAAAACATTCATGAAGACTGTGGTGTTGCGGTAATACGGCTGCTTAAACCTCTAAAGTACTATCAAAAGAAATATGGTACATGGATGTATGCGCTTAACAAGCTTTACCTAATGATGGAAAAGCAGCATAATCGTGGACAAGAAGGAGCAGGTATTGCTTCTGTAAAGCTTTCATCTCTTCCGGGTAGTGAATATATGTTTAGAGAGAGGGCAGAGGGGAAAAACGCTGTAAGCAATATTTTTAAGAATTTACATAATCTTTATAAGGACTATTCTCATGATGAACTAAATGATATTTCCTTTGTTGAAAAGAATATTCCCTTTGCAGGTGAATTGTATATGGGTCATCTTAGATATTCTACTACAGGTAAGAGTGGGCTTTCTTATGTTCATCCTTTTTTGCGTAGAAATAATTGGAAAGCAAAGAATTTAAGTATGTGTGGTAATTTCAATATGACCAATATTGAAGAGGTTTTTCAAAAACTTACAGCTCAGGGGCAATGTCCACGCATTTATAGCGATACTTATATTCTTTTAGAGCTGATGGGGCATAGATTAGACAGGGAAGTAGAGCGAAATTTTGTTATAGCTAAAGAGAACGGTTTAGAAGGACAGGATATTACTAATTATATAGAAGACAACTTAGATGTAAGCAATGTCCTTAAAACTACAATGAAACATTTTGATGGAGGTTATGTTATTTGCGGTATGACAGGTTCTGGTGAGATGTTCTCTATGCGCGATCCGTGGGGAATACGACCTGCTTTCTATTATAAAAACGACGAGATAGTAGTACTTGCAAGTGAGCGTCCTGTGCTCCAAACAACCTTCGACTTAGAATGTGAGAATATAAAAGAATTAATGCCCGGACAAGCTTTAATAGTAAATAGGGTAGGAGAGTGTTCTTTACAACAAATTATTGAACCAAAGAATATTTCAGCATGTTCTTTTGAACGCATATATTTTTCTCGTGGATCAGATAGAGATATTTATAACGAACGTGAAAAATTAGGTCAGCAATTAGCTCCTAAAGTGTTAGAAAAAGTAGATTATGACTATGAACATGCAGTTCTTTCATATATTCCTAATACTGCAGAAGTAGCTTTCTATGGGTTATTACATGGATGTAAGCAATGGTTAAATAAGGAAAAAGTAAAGCAATTAGCTAACATGAAGCCTTATGCCCCATTAGAGGATTATATAAAAATAGTAAATCAAGATATACGTACCGAGAAAGTAGCTTGGAAAGATATTAAGTTGCGTACCTTTATTACAGAAGGTAATTCTCGTAAAGATCTTGCTTCTCATGTTTATGATGTTACCTATTCGTGTATAGTACCGTATATTGACAACTTAGTAGTAATAGACGATTCTATTGTGCGAGGCACTACTCTTAAAGAAAGTATTCTAAGGATGTTAGATCGTATTCATCCAAAGAAGATAGTAATAGTATCGAGTGCTCCACAGATACGATACCCTGACTATTATGGTATAGATATGCCACATTTAGAAGAGTTTTGTGTGTTTCAGGCAACAATAAAACTTATAAAAGAGCAAAAAATGGAGCATATATTAAAAGAAGTATATGAGGCTTGTAAAGTAGAAGTAAAAAAAGAACTTACCGACGAAATACAAAATCCTGTTCGTGCTATCTATGCTCCTTTTACAGTAGAAGAGATTAATCAAAAACTTGTAGAAATGCTTCGACCTGAAGGTATGACAACTCCTGTAGAACTTATTTTTCAAAGTATAGAGGGATTACATAAAGCAATACCTAATCATAAAGGCGATTGGTATTTTACTGGTAATTATCCTACATCAGGTGGAATGCGGTTAGTAAACCATTCTTTCATTAAATTTTATGAGAATAATTATTCTATAAGTAAAGAAGACAATAAGTTGTTATAAAACTATAAAAAATATATACTATAATAATAATGAGGAAAGTAACTTTAGTTTTAAATGATGGCTCTAAATTTCACGGAGAGTCTTTTGGTTATGAAGCTCCTGTAGCTGGTGAGGTTGTTTTCAATACAGCTATGATGGGGTATCCTGAAAGTTTGACAGATCCATCTTATGCAGGACAGTTATTAACTATGACGTTCCCACTTGTAGGTAATTATGGTGTACCTGCTTTTACTTTTGAAAAGAATGGTTTACCCACTTTTATGGAGAGTAATAAAATATATGTATCCGCTATTATAGTTTCTAATTATAGTGAGCAGCCATCACACTGGAACTCATCTGAAAGCCTTTCAGATTGGTTAAAGCGTGAGAAAGTGCCAGGTATAACAGGAATAGATACTCGTGAACTTACAAAAGTATTGCGTGAGCATGGAGTTATGATGGGAAAAATTTTGTTTGATGA
Organism: Prevotella amnii DSM 23384 = JCM 14753; assembly: GCF_000378745.1. Lineage (GTDB taxonomy): Bacteria > Bacteroidota > Bacteroidia > Bacteroidales > Bacteroidaceae > Prevotella > Prevotella amnii. The sequence continues at coordinate 40,659 of NZ_KB905266.1, read as the reverse complement.
CGAGCCTAATAATATTCCAGAAGCCGATTATGAAGGAGTAAATTTTGTAGATCGTGTGTCTACTAAAAAGATAATTCATTATAATGAAGGAGCTGGCAAGAAAGTAGTTTTAGTAGATTGTGGTGTAAAAGCAAATATTATTAGAAGTCTTATTAATCGTGGCGTAGAAGTTATACGAGTACCTTGGAATTATGATTATAGTAATATGGAATATGATGGTCTTTTCTTAGGTAATGGTCCTGGTGATCCTGACATGTGTAATGATGCAGTGAATATAATTCGCAAGCATATTAATAATAGTACAAAACCTATTTGTGGTATCTGTATGGGTAACCAGTTACTTTCTAAGGCTGCAGGAGCAACTATTTATAAATTAAAATATGGGCATCGTGGTCATAACCAACCTGTAAGAATGGTTGGTACAAACAAGTGTTATATAACTTCTCAAAATCATGGTTATGCTGTAGATGCATCTACTCTTGATAAAGAATGGGAAGAACTATTTGTAAATATGAATGATGGTAGTAATGAAGGTATACGTCATACTAAAAACCCATGGTTCACAGCACAATTTCACCCAGAGGCTTGTTCTGGCCCTGTAGATACTTATTTTATGTTTGATAAATTTGTAGAAACTTTGAAGTAATGAAAGACGAATCAATAAAAAAAGTCCTGCTACTTGGCTCAGGCGCATTAAAGATAGGTGAGGCTGGAGAGTTTGACTATTCTGGCTCACAAGCATTAAAAGCATTGCGTGAAGAAGGTATTTCTACAGTGCTTATAAATCCTAATATAGCAACAGTGCAAACATCAGAAGGTGTTGCCGACCAGATTTATTATCTACCTGTTCAGCCTTATTTTGTAGAGCGTGTAATAGAAAAGGAAAAGCCTGATGGGATACTTTTGTCATTCGGAGGGCAAACAGCTCTGAATTGTGGTGTAGAATTAGAGCGTTCTGGCATTCTTAAAAAACATAATGTACGTGTCTTAGGTACACCAGTAGGTGCAATAATGAACACAGAAGATCGTGAGCTTTTTGTAGAACGACTTGATGAGATAGAAGTAAAAACTATTAAAAGTGAAGCTTGCGAAAATATCAATCAGGCGCGTCATGCTGCTACGATATTAGGTTATCCTGTTATAGTGCGTGCAGCATATGCCTTAGGAGGCTTAGGTAGTGGTTTTGCTGATAATGAGCAAGAACTCAATAAATTATGCGAAAAGGCTTTTTCTTTTTCTCCTCAGGTTTTAGTAGAAAAAAGCTTAAAAGGCTGGAAAGAGATAGAATATGAAGTGGTACGAGATCGCTATGATAACTGTATTACTGTTTGCAATATGGAAAATTTTGATCCGCTTGGTATTCATACAGGAGAATCTATTGTAGTAGCTCCTTCGCAAACTCTTACCAATACGGAATATCATAAACTTCGTGCCTTATCTATTAAGATAGTTCGTCATATAGGTATAGTGGGAGAGTGTAATGTGCAATATGCTTTTGATCCAGAAAGTGAAGATTACAGAGTTATCGAGGTTAATGCGCGCCTTTCTCGTTCATCAGCCCTTGCAAGTAAAGCTACAGGTTATCCGTTAGCTTTTGTAGCAGCAAAATTAGGTTTAGGATATGGTTTGTTCGAACTTAAAAACTCTGTTACTAAGACAACATCAGCTTTCTTTGAACCAGCGCTTGACTATGTAGTATGTAAAATTCCACGATGGGATTTAAGTAAATTCCGAGGAGTAGATAAGGAATTAGGCTCGAGTATGAAGTCGGTAGGTGAGGTTATGTCTATAGGGCGCAACTTTGAAGAAGCTATTCAAAAAGGTCTCCGTATGATAGGACAGGGTATGCATGGCTTTGTAGAAAATAAAGAATTACAGATAGATGATATAGCTGCAGCTCTTCATGAACCTACAGATAAACGTATATTTGTTATATCAAAAGCCTTTCATAAGGGGTATACTGTAGATAAAATACATGATCTTACTAAAATAGATAAATGGTTTCTTTACAAATTAAAGCATATTATAGATATTGATGAAAAACTTAAAAAGTGTAATATCAATACTATTGGCAAAGAACTACTTTTAGAGGCAAAAATAAATGGATTTACCGATTTTCAAATAGCTCGAGCTATTGGTTTAGAGAATGATAGTCCAAATATGCATAAAGCTATGATGCTAGTACGTCGTCATAGAAAAGCTCTTGGAATAATACCTGTAGTAAAACAAATTGATACTTTAGCTGCAGAATATCCTGCTCAAACCAATTATCTTTATGTAACTTATTCTGGTGTAGCTTCTGATATAACTTTTGACGATAAACGTAAAAGTATCATTGTACTTGGCTCAGGGGCTTATCGTATAGGTAGTTCTGTAGAATTTGATTGGTGTGGAGTACAAGCTCTAAATACTATTCGTAAACAAAACTATCGCTCTATAATGATCAATTATAATCCAGAAACAGTATCTACTGATTATGATATGTGCGATCGTCTTTATTTCGATGAGCTAACATTTGAACGTGTTATGGATATCATAGATATGGAAATGCCTTCTGGAATTATCGTATCTACAGGTGGACAGATACCTAATAATCTTGCAATGTATTTAGATGAGGAAAATGTTCCTATTCTTGGAACTTCTGCTCATGACATTGATAATGCAGAAGATCGTGCAAAGTTTTCATCTATGCTTACTAACTATGGTATAAATCAGCCAGAATGGAGTGCACTTAACAGTATGGATGATATTCAGAAGTTTGTAGATCGTGTAGGTTTTCCTGTACTTGTTCGTCCATCGTATGTGTTATCGGGTGCAGCTATGAATATATGTTCAAATAATGATGAACTTGTACGCTTTTTACAATTAGCAGCGAATGTTAGTGAAGATCACCCAGTGGTGGTTAGTAAGTTTATAGAAAATGCAAAAGAAATAGAAATGGATGCTGTGGCTAAAGATGGTGAAATTTTAGCCTATGCTATTTCAGAACATATTGAGTTTGCTGGAGTTCACTCTGGTGATGCTACTATACAATTCCCTCCTCAGAAGCTATATGTAGAAACAGTGCGACGCATAAAACGCGTAAGTAGGCAAATAGCTAAAGCTTTACATATCAATGGGCCATTTAATATTCAGTTTATGGCACGTGATAATGATATATTAGTTATTGAATGTAACTTGCGAGCAAGTCGTTCTTTTCCTTTTGTAAGTAAGGTTTTAAAAATAAATCTCATAGATCTTGCTACAAAAGTAATGCTTGGAGTTCCAGTTGAGAAACCAAATAAAAATCTTTTCGATCTCGATTACGTAGGTATTAAAGCCTCACAATTCTCGTTTAACAGACTTCAGAAGGCAGATCCTGTATTAGGCGTTGATATGAGTTCTACAGGAGAGGTTGGCTGCATTGGAGAAGATACATCTACAGCTCTTCTTAAGAGTATGCTTTCCGTAGGTCATCGTATACCTAAAAAGACTGTATTGTTATCTACAGGTGGAGCTAAACAAAAAGCTGAAATGCTTGATGCTGCGAAAATTTTAATTCAAAATGGGTATAAATTATATGCTACCAGTGGTACTTCCAAGTATCTTACAGAAAATAATATACCTAACACCCTTGTGTATTGGCCTTCTGATAAGGGAGCACATCCGCAAGCTCTAGACCTTTTGCATGAAAAGAAAATAGATATGGTAGTTAATATCCCCAAGGATCTAACTCCTCGAGAACTTACAAATGGATATAAAATACGACGTGCAGCTATTGATCTTAATGTTCCACTTATAACAAATAGTCGTCTTGCAAGTGCATTTATTCAAGCTTTTTGCACTGTAAAACTTGAAGATATAGATATAAAAGCATGGGGAGAGTATTAAATATTAATTTTAACTTGTTTAAGTGTAATGGATAATTTGGTAAGCAGAAAAAGCTCCAAACATTTATAATAGACAAATTGATAGGCTGGCTATTTTACCAGCCTATTTTGTTATATATTTTACTAATTGTACTATTTCTAAGGGAGTTGGTATAATAAGTATGTAAAAAAAAAGGAGGTAAACATCTATTATTAGTGTTTACCTCCTACTTTTAATAGTAAGCCTAAGCTTTATGCTTTTTATTCAGCAGCTTGCTCCTCTGTGGGAGCTGACTCTTCAGCTGCAGCTTGTGCAGCTTGAGCCTTTTTCTCTGCTACCTTTTTAGCAATTGCTTCTTTGACTTTCTTTTCTTCTTCAAGGTTCTTTGCTGCAGCAGCCTTTTTCTCTTCAGCTGCTTTCTTTTCTGCAGCTTCAGTAGCATTAGTCTTAGCTTGCTTCCAAGCATCAAACTTCTTTTCAGCAGTAGCTTCATCAAAAGCACCTTTCTTTACTCCACCGCGCAAATGTTTCATTAAATAAACACCTTCTCCTTTGAGAATGTTACGAACAGTGTCTGTAGGCTGAGCACCTGTTTCTACCCAATAAAGAGCCCGTTCGAAATTCAAATCTACAGTAGCAGGATTGGTGTTAGGATTATAAGTACCAATCTTTTCAGTAAATTTACCATCACGTGGTGCACGAACGTCAGCGATAACAATACTATAAAAAGCATAGCTTTTACGACCGCCACGTTGCAATCTGATTTTTGTTGCCATTTAATTTTTATTTTAAAGGTTTGAATTTTTAATGCTATTAGCCCGTAATAGCTTTGCAAAATTACAATAATTTAGCTGAATAAACAAGAATATCAATATTTTAATTAATATAAAATCATATTTTCATTCTATAGTATAATATCTTTAACGTATATAGGCGGTTGGATTCCAAAAGGCTGCATAGCATTTATAAAATAAATATATTGAAAATATGATAGATTATTTATATGAATATCTTTACTAATAATAAAATTATTATTAAGTAGATATTGACGCATTGTGCCATATAAAAGCGGATGAGCTGGTGTAAAAAGTCCATTACTGTTTTGCAATATTATATTAGCATAAGCACTATCTGTAAGAAACCCATTCTTTATTATAATAATATCATCAGTATTTGCATTGTGCAATAATGAATCCAGTTCTGTACGATTAGCATACTTATATTGGTAATTTATATTATTATTAATAATTAATTTTATAGTTTTGCGAATCTTAATAGTATATGGTAAGAATTTAATTTCTTGTATCTTTTTATCATATACTATCCTGCATTTGAAAACACCTTCTTTATAAGGATATGGTATTTTTATAGAAGAAAGATCTATTTTTTCATTATAATATGCTCTTAAAGTATTATTTACACGTTGTTGATGTAAATCTATATGTTGTAAAACCCCATTAACAAGACGTATTGTTTCTAAGAATTGTATCATATGATTGTAAAATGTTATACTTTCATTCTATGTGAGTTACTGTAATCTGCCTACCTTTAGTAGAAAAACTAATGTTATATTTTCCTCCATTTTTATCTCTGTGAATATATGAGATATTATCATCTTTTATTTTCCAACAAGTATCTTTTAGTGCATTTTTTTGTAGTTGAGCTATAAATTTTTTATTTAATATAGTATCAAGAGTAAGTATTGCTGTATAATTACCACTAGCAATATTTTCTTCATCTTCAGCAAGACTTAGAGTATCAGGTATAAAAACATTCTCTTTAGTAATACTATATTTGGGAAAATCCAATGAAGTAATATTTTTTAAATTTATATTAATATGATTTTTCGTTTTAATAGGAATAAATTTTGAAGCTTCTACGGTATCAGACAGAGGTATAGATGAAGTTATTTTTTTACGATTAAATATAATAATAAGTAATATAAAAATAACTAAAATAAGTAGTGATGAACTTATAGATTTTTTCTTCATGTCATAATTGTATATTTGAAATATTTAATGATAGATGAAATAGATATTTTTATCTAAGTTTTTTAGTCAATTCATAAAGTTTTCTTTTAGCCTCAGGGTTATCTGGATATAATTCAAGTGCTTTTTTATAATTGTTTATAGCAGCTTCTTTAACACCCTCATACTCACAATCTTTCCCCATAAGTACATATTCCATAGAAAGCTTTTTAAGCAGTATTTCCTTATTCTGACGCTCTTTCTTTAACAATTCAAGCTCATTGTGCAAAAGGTTTATTATATTTAATTTTCTTCGTATATATCTTTGGATATTAGGACGCTCTATATCATATCTACTATGAATAGCCTTAAAAAAATTTTTAAGAAAGCTATCAAAATCCCTTTTATTAAAATCTTTTATAGCATCAACATATTCACGATCAGCTTTACTTTGCTTTAAAACCTGTGATATAATTTTGTTATTATTGAAATGACTTGCAAAATTGGAAACTTCGTTACATACAAAAACTTCATTACGACTAAGTGGCGTTTTAAGAGTAATACCTTCTAAAGAAGTACAACGTGAAAGGGCAACATATGCTTGTCCGCCAGCAAATACTCCATCACTAAAATCAATATTAACGTTATTAAAGGTGAGTCCTTGACTTTTATGAATAGTTATAGCCCAAGCTAATTTAATAGGGAACTGTTTATAAGTGCCTATTTGCTCTTCTTCTATTTTTCTCTCTTTCTCATTAAACGTATAATGTACATTTTCCCATAGCTCACGTTGAACTTGTACTTCTTTTCCTTCTTCAACTATAACATATATTAACCCTTCTTCCTCATTAATGCCACTTATTATGCCTAATGTACCATTAACCCATTGATGCTCTATATCATTTTTTATAAACATAATATGAGCTCCCTCTTTAATATTAAGCTCTATAGGAGTTGGAAGACTATTATCAGGAAACTCTCCTTTTATTTCACCAATAAAACTTGTAGGTAAACCAGAAAGCTTATTTAATTCCTCTTTGTTAATCCAATCTACTGTATCTCTTTTAGAAGAAAGAGTGATGGTAAAAGAAGATTTATCTTTAGAAGAATGTGAAAACGAGAAAGTTTTAACCCTTGAATTAATTATTTTAAAATCGTTTTCTGTGGCATTATTTGTTCGAAAATGATCAAGAATAGATATAAACTTCGGATCTGATTGACGATACACCTTATTAAGTTCGATACTTATTAGAGGATATTCACGAAAAATCTTAGCGTTGAAAAAGAAATTATTTGAGTAATAAGATTGCAAAAGGCGACGATCTTCTTCTTTAACAACAGGCTCAAGTTGATAAATATCACCCACTAGAAGAAGTTGCTTACCTCCAAAAGGTTCACGCATATTATGTGTATATACACGAAGCACTTTATCAATAAAATCTATTATATCTGCACGTACCATACTTATTTCATCAATAATAATCAGTTCCATCTCACGCAGAAGTTTTACTTTATCACTATTATATTTTAAAGTATTACGCAGCTGACTAACAGAATAACGCTGATCGTTAGGAAGAAGAGGGTGAAAAGGTAATTTAAAAAAGCTATGTAAAGTACTCCCACCAACATTTATAGCCGCAATGCCTGTAGGCGCAAGTATAATACATTTTTTTTTAGTAGTTTGAGCAATATAGCGTAAGAATGTGGATTTACCAGTACCTGCTCTTCCTGTTAAAAATAAAGAGTTATGCGTGAATTGAATAATTTGAAGAGCATTTTGCAGTTCAGGATTATCCAAATCAATATCCAACATTGTTTTGCTTTTTAAATGTTCTTTACCCATTTTCTTTTTATATAATTATTAGGTCATAAAGAAAAAGTAAAATAAACAGATATATTTCTTTTTATCGTCTTACCATTTATTTTCCCAACTCATATAATATTTGTTAATTGTTTGCAGTAGATAAATTGACTTTTAAAACAAAGATAATAGTAATATATATTGTTATTATCAAAGTTAAAGTTTCTCTACTTTTGGTTTTTTAAGTTGTTTTATATTCGATTCATCTATTGTTGATGAATTTTGCCTTTCTGGTGATGAGTTATGTTGTTCACCTTTAGAAGAAGTGGGCGACTCTGAAGTATTAGGATTATCTTCTATTTTATCTATATTATCCTCATCTTCTTCGTCTTGATTTTGCCGTTGCAAACGAGTAGTTCTAAGGCTATCATAATCTACTTTTTTACGCTTTGGAATATAACGGGTACAAAAATATGCGGTAGAATCAATTCCCTCATCGGGATCAAGGTGCCATTTTGTATGATACTTTAGGAAACGTCTATCACGCATAAGGCTATAAATAAATTCTCCACAAATAGGTAATGCTGTTTTTGATCCTTGTCCAAGTGCACCTGTGCGGAAATGTATACTACGATATTCTCCTCCTACCCAAGCACCTATTACGAGTTTCGGACTTACTGCCATATACCAGGCATCAGAGTGATTATTAGTTGTTCCAGTTTTACCTCCCCAGTCTGTATCATTAAAAATATAATTCTTAAGCGTCCGACTTGTTCCATTAGGATCAGTTAAAGTAGCCTTAAGCATTAATTGCATTAAATAGGCACTTTTATATGGAATAGCCTGAGTATGATTGCGCGGAGCTACATAAACTTCATTACCATCTTTATCTAAAATACGTGTAATGACAATAGGATCTCTATGTTCACCATAATTAGCTACAGTACTATAAGCATCTGTCATCTCTAATAAGTTAACATCACTTGCTCCTAAAGCTAATGAAGGCTCGTCATCTAAAGGACTCTTAATACCCATATCCTGAGCAGTATGAATAATATTCTTTATACCCATTTCTTGTCCAAGACGAACTGCTATGGAATTAATGCTTTTAGCAAAAGCAAGATGAAGCGGTATTGAATCACCCGAAAAACGTCCATTAGCATTTGAAGGCCTCCACGTTTGCATCAACCCTGTTTTCTTATCTATTACTTGCATTGATATATACTCATCCCGACGTTTATCACAAGGAGTTAATCCTTGGTTCATAGCTTCAGAATAAACAAATAATTTAAAAGTAGAACCAGGTTGTCGCTCTGCTATCACTTTATCATACTTCCATGTATTAAAGTCAACATCACCAACCCATGCTCGAACAGCTCTTGTATCTGGTTCCATTGCTACCATAGAACAATGCATAAAACGAACCATATATCTGATAGAATCCATTGAAGACATTCGTTTTTCTATTATACCTTTATCATAATCAAATAATTTTACATTATGAGGCTTATTGAGGTAATATAAGACACTATCCCTATTATTAGGATATTTTTGAACAAGATGTTTATAAAAAGGCTGTCGCTCTGCAATACTTTCTATAAACCCTGGAATGACATTTCCTTTCTCATCTCTCCATGGATCTTGATTTCCCCAATGCTGTTCAAACTCTTTTTGAATACGTTTCATCTGCTTACGAACAGCATCTTCTGCCATTTTTTGCATACGCGTATCAATAGTTGTATATATTTTTAACCCACTACTATATAGATCATAACCATTATCTTTACACCAATTTTCGAGATAATGGGCTACATATCCTCTAAAATACTGTGCTTTTCCAGCATAATTTTCTTCTACATGTATGTTAAGTTTTATAGGAAGTTTTATAAGTGCAGCATATTTATCACGACTCAACACATTATGTGTAACCATGTTATATAAAACAGTGTTGCGTCGCTTTAACGATTTTTTAGGATGGAGTAGTGGGCTATAATATGTAGTAGCCTTTAGCATTCCTACTAATGTAGCCACTTGGTCTGTAGTAAGATTAGCAGGATTAGTATCATAATAAGTGCGTGCAGCAGTTTTGATACCATAAGCATTATTACCAAAATCAACAGTATTAGCGTACATTGTAAGAATCTCTTTCTTGGAATATATCATTTCAAGCTTAATCGCTATTATCCACTCCTTGCTCTTCATTATGAGCATACGAATACCAGGTATATGTCCTAAAAATCCTGTAGAATATTGTGTACGTACGCGAAACATATTCTTAGCTAATTGTTGCGTAATGGTAGAAGCACCACGTGCATCACTACGAGTAATGGCATCTTTTAAAGCACCACCAATACCCATAAAATCAATACCATGATGGCTATAAAAACGTTCATCTTCAGTACTTATAAGTGCTTTCCAAAAAATAGGATTAACATCTTTATATTTAACAGGGGTTCTGTTTTCTTTAAAATATTTACCTATTAGTACAGAGTCGGAACTATATATTTCTGAAGCAGCATATGTAGGTGGAGTTCTTATTTCAAAAAAACCCGGAGATTTTCCAAATAAACCTAAGAAATTTATATCTACCATTCCTAAAAATAAGAAAATGGAGACAATTAATGACATAAAAACTAATGCAATTTTTGTATACCAAGCCCTATCTTTATATAGGTGTACATACCATGAAAAAAAGATCAAAAATCCTCTGATAGTTTTTTTTATAAAAATAAAAAATCTCTTCATATTATAAAGTGTAACACTATAAGTTTATTAATTACAAAGGTAATTATTATCTTAGTGTATTTAGTTTTTGGGTAATATAATTTAAGATTCCTTCAATATTATATGGAGTAAACCATTGTATTTCATTATCTTTATTAAGCCATGTTAGTTGTTTTCGTGCATATCGCCGACTATTACTTTGTATTTTAAATATAGTTTCATCAAGTGTTGTTAATCCATCTACATATTGAAACATTTCTTTATATCCAACAGTATTGAGCGAATTTAAATATCGATAAGGATAAACTCTTAATACTTCTTTTTCTAATCCATCATCTATCATCTTTAAAACACGTTGATTAATACGGTTGTAAAGTTCTTCACGCTCTCTTTTTAATCCTATCTTAATAATATTAAAAGATCTTTTTTTTATAACATTTGTACGAAATGAAGAATAAGGTTTACCTGTTTGAAAACATATTTCTAAAGCATGAAGTACGCGACGTTGATTTTTTTTATCAACAATAGAATAATATTCTGGGTCTAAATAATATAATTCTTTACAAAGATTATCAAGTCCTTCTTGAGCTAAACGAACAGTTAAGGATTTACGTATTTGTGGTAATACTGTAGGGATTTCATCTATTCCTTTACATACAGCATCTATATACATCATAGACCCTCCTGATAAAATAGTAATAGGGTCTAATGTTTGCTTCATATGTTGAATAACATCATGTTCATATTTACTTGCAGAATAATAATCTGTTAGTTTTAAGTTTCCTACAAAGAGATGTTTAACTCTTGCTTGCTGAATAGGAGTAGGAGCCGCTGTACCTATTGGTATTTCGGAAAATAGTTGACGAGAATCAGCATTAAGAATGATAGCTTTAAAATATTCTGCTATCTGAATAGTTGTTTCTGTTTTACCAACTCCTGTGGGACCAGTAATTACTATTAATGTCTTTTTTTTCAAGTTTCTATTGCCGAATTATTCCACGTTCTGAATTAATTACAAAATCGATAATATACTGTATCTCATCTGTTATATCCATCGTATCCTTTATTTTTTGAATATTTTCATCTTTGGTACCAGTACTATATATTAAGCGATAAGCATTATGAATGGCTGTTATTTCATCATTACTATACCCCCTACGACGTAACCCTACGAGATTGATACCACAATATCTTACAGGGTCTTTACCTGCAATAATAAAAGGGGGAATATCTTTAGAAAAACGGCTACCTCCTTGCACCATTACCCCTCCACCAATATGACAAAATTGATGACAAAGAACAGCAGCCGAAATTATTGCACCATCATCAATAGTAACTTCTCCTGCAAATTTAGTGGAATTTCCTATTATACAATTAGATCCTATCTGACAATCATGGGCAATATGCATATTTTCCATTAAAAGATTATTACTACCAACAATTGTAGTTCCTTTAGAAGCTGTTCCTCTTGAAATAGTTACATTTTCGCGTATAGAATTATTATCCCCTATTTCACAAATGGTGTCTTCACCATTAAACTTTAAATCTTGTGGCTTAGTTGAAATACTTGCTCCGGCAAGTATTTCATTACCATTGCCTATACGTGCTCCATAATTAATAGTTACATTGTTTTGTAAATTGTTATTATTACCAATTATTGTATTACTATCAATATAACAAAACGGACCAATTATATTGTTATCACCAAGTTTTGCATCTGGGTGTATAAAAGCTAATGGACTAATTTGATTCATAGTAAGTATATAAAATTTAATTACTTGTTTTTTATAATTTGAGCTGTAAAAGATGCCTCTGTTACGACATTATCTCCAACAAAGGCATATCCTTTCATAGAACTTATACCATGTCTAACTGGTGCTAAAAGTTCAACTTTAAAAAGTAAAGTATCTCCAGGAACTACTTTTTGACGGAATTTAACATCATTTATTCTTAAGAAATATGTAGACCAACGTTCAGGCTCTTCTAATTGTGAAAGAACCAATAGTCCACCACATTGCGCCATAGCTTCGACCTGTAAAACTCCAGGCATAACAGGTTCACTTGGGAAATGACCTTGAAAGAAAGGTTCATCACTTGATATATTCTTTAATCCAACAATAGTAGTGGACCCCATTGAAATGATTTTATCTATAAGCTGCATTGGATATCTATGAGGCAGTAACTCTTTTATACGTATATTATCCATTAACGGCTCTTTAGTTTGGTCATAATCAGGGGCTTGAATATCATGCTTTCTAAGCTCTTTACGCATGAGACGAGCAAACTTATTGTTTACAGTATGACCTGGACGCGTTGCTATTATCCTACCTTTAAGTGGTTTGCCTATTAAAGCCAAATCTCCTATTATATCAAGTAATTTATGACGAGTACATTCATTATCCCATTTTAAAGGTTTATGTTGAATATAACCAATATTATTAGCATCGATATGAGGAACATGAAGCAAATCAGCTAACTGGTCCAATTTTTCCTGTTCCAAATGTTGTTCGTATATAACAATAGCATTATCTAAATCTCCTCCTTTTATTAGATTAGCTTGAAGTAAAGGTAAAATATCACGTACAAATACAAAAGTACGAGCCGATGATATTTCTTCTTCAAACTGGGAAATACTATCCAGTGTAGCAAATTGGCTACTAATAAATTTCGATTTAAATGAACACATTGTTGTTATAGAGAAGTCGTTGTCTGGAAGAATAGTGATAATAGAATCACCATCTTTTATCTCTATTTTCTTACGAATAATATAATAGTCTTTTGCTGCATTTTGTTCACTTAAGCCAACTTCCTTAATTTTCTGAACATACATAGCCGCAGAACCATCAAGTATAGGAAACTCAGGACCATTAACTTGTATTAAGCAGTTATCAACACCCATTGCATATATAGCAGCCATAGCATGTTCTATTGTACTAATACGCATATTTCCTTTAACTAGAACAGTACCACGTTGAGTTTCTTCTACATATTCTGCGACTGCATTAATAATAGGATGACCTTCTAAATCAATACGTTGTATTTTATATCCAGTATTTTCAGGAGCAGGATTGAATGTTACTGTAAGATTTAAACCTGTATGAAGCCCCTTTCCAAATAAGGAAAAACTGCCTTTAAGAGTTTTCTGCTTTACTGTTTCCATTTATTAGTGTGTTATTTCTGTTTTTTTAATTTTTCTATTTCCTTTTGTAAAGCACTTAATTGCTTATACATTTCAGGTAACTGTTTAAAAATAGCTTGAGACTTAAAGTAATTACGTTGTGGCATAGGTGGAGTGCCTATTAATTGTTGATTATCTTTTAATTTGCCAGGTACTCCTGATTGTGCTCCTAAAAAGACTTTATTTCCTATAGTTATATGTCCAGAGATACCTACCTGTCCACCAAACATACACCATTCTCCTACTTTTGTAGAACCAGCAATACCTACCTGCGCACTCATTACAGTATTTGCACCTATATCATTATTATGAGCTATTTGTATAAGATTATCAAGCTTTACACCTTTATGAATATACGTACTTCCCATGGTTGCTCTATCTATACAAGTATTTGCACCTATTTCTACATTATCTTCAATAGTTACTATACCTATTTGTGGTATCTTATCATAGCAATTATTATCAAAATTAGGAGCAAAACCAAACCCATCAGCTCCTATAACGCTCCCAGAATGAATAATAATATTATTACTTAATTTACAATTATTGTAAATAGTAACATTAGGATATATAATACAATTATCACCCAAAGATGTTTCATCCATTATTGTTACATGTGGATATATCATTGTATTATCCCCTAACACAACATTATCACCAATATAAGCAAAAGCACCTATGTATACATTTTTACCAACTTTTGCTGTAGAAGATACAAATGCCAAAGGATCAATACCTTTCTTTTTAGGCTTCATCTTATCATATAGTTGTAAAAGCTTTGCTATGCAATCACGGGCATTATCTACTTTTATTAATGTAACATCAAATGGCCTATTTATTTCAATAGATTTATCTATTAAAACTACAGATGCCTTTGTTGTATAAAGATAATGAGTATATTTTGGATTAGATAAAAAAGAAATACTTCCCTTTTTACCTTCTTCTATTTTGCAGAAATCATTGATGATAACATTTTCATCTCCTTCAACCTGTCCTTGAATAAACTGTGCTATTTGTTTTGCAGAAAATTCCATGCTATATATTATAATTATTTATAATGCAAAGATAGATAAATTTTATTAAAATCATTGATAACATAAATAATATTTCATTATTTTTCTTAGAAATAGAATTAAGAATATAGTCGTCCAAAGTCAACTTTTTTTGTGATATAATTCTATTTTATTATTATAAATGTTACTACTATTATATTCATAAGAAGTACTCAAAATATTAAATAACAGTTCCTTAAACTATATATATACAATATATTCAAATCATATTTCTTAATTCTATATAATGCTTAAAGATCCATGAGTGACCTTTTGCTAAAAAATTTGTAAGTTCAGCAAAAATTAAAAGGAAAGCTATAGTCAAAATAATAAATATAAAACTAAAAATAAAAAAAATCCACAAATCTCCATTCTTATATTTTTCTTGTATCTTAATTAAAAAGAAAGAGGATCTAGCTACAATTTTTGATGTAGTTTTAGCTGCTTCTTTTATTATCAAACTAGTTTGAGAAGATGTATTGGACATTTGTTTAGAAATGTAAATTGATTTATCTTGCTTAGTTTGTGATAAATCTTTAGAAGCCATAGCAAGTAATTTACTTTTTACTTCTGGGATGTTTTCTTTTTGAGATTCTATTTTAGTAATATTTACCAATGGAACGACCTCTCTTGCTGTTGTATAAAAAGGAGCAGGCTTGTCGAAACTACATTCTAAGATAGCCCCACAATATGGACATCGAAATTTATTTTTACCATATTTTTGGGTTTCTGCAGCAAATATATTGCCACATGTTGAGCATTTTACTTTACATTTCATAATACTTACAAAAGTATAAAAAATAAATGAAAATTTAATCAGAACTATAAAAAATAGCATTCTTTATTAATATGTACCTTCCATATATAGTTTTTTTTAGAATATAGAATAAATTAAAAAAAGAACCATATTCCTATATATTAAGAATACAGTTCTATTTCTTATAAAATAGTAAAGACCTTAGCTTAACTTAAAATAAAGGCAATAAAAATAAAAGTAGAACTTAAAATACTTATCCCAATACCACTTAAGCCAAAATTATATATGATAATATATTTTATATAAGATATTGATTTGAAATACTTTCATTATTTACTACACGGCGTATTGTCTCAGCAAACATATCTGCAACAGAAATCTGCTTTACCTTGGAACAGCGATCAGTATAAGGTATAGAATCTGTAAAAACTATTTCGTCTAGAGAAGATGCTTCTACACGCTCAGTAGCAGGTCCTGACATTACACAATGAGAGGCAAGAGCACGAACGCTCGTAGCACCAGCTTCTTTCATTATATCTGCAGCTTTAGTAATGGTACCAGCAGTATCTACCATATCATCAACAATAACTACATTTTTATCCTTAACATCACCAATTATTTGCATAGTAGCAATAACATTTGCTCGTGCTCGTGTTTTGTTGCATAACACTAGTGGGCAACCTAAATATTTAGCATAAGTATTAGCACGTTTAGAACCACCCACATCAGGGCTTGCTATAACCAAATTATCAAGCTTTAAACTTTGTACATAAGGCAATAATACTCCACTAGCATAGAGATGATCTACAGGAACGTTAAAGAAACCTTGAATTTGATCTGCATGAAGATCCATAGTTATTAAACGATCAATACCTGAAACACTTAGAAGATCAGCTATTAACTTTGCACCAATACTTACACGTGGCTTATCCTTCCTATCTTGACGAGCCCAACCAAAATAAGGTATTACTGCTATAATCTGACGGGCAGAAGCACGCTTAGCTGCATCTATCATTAACAAGAGTTCCATAAGATTATCAGAATTCGGAAAAGTGCTTTGTACTAAAAAAACATCCTTACCACGAATGCTTTGCTCATACGAAACAACAAACTCACCATCAGAGAAGCGAGTCATAACTAAGTTTCCTAATGGACAACCTAAACTTGTGCATATTTTCTCTGCGAGATATCTCGTTTTTGTACCAGAGAAGACCAAAAAAGAGTTATTTTTACTCATTTTATTTATATTATATAAATGTAAAAGATTTGTTCTATATGTGATTTCTTTATATACTCATAAAAAGTTAAACAAAAAATATAATAATATAAAGAAAAGGAATGATATGTTTTGAGAAAAGAATATATTCATAAATCTCATCAAAGGAAAAATAATTCCCCATTTTTTCTCAATATAATATGTGGATATAGTCATTACGACTAGCTTCATACCTTGATAATTTATTATACTAAAAATATAAACAATAGCAATATATATTTACTAAAAACTATTTTTATAATGCAAAGGTAAATATATTTTCCTGAAATTACAAATAAATGAGTATTTTTGCAAGCATGAAGATAAACTCAACTACTTTTAAAGAGCTGACTAAACCTATGTATGTGCTCGAAGAAGATAAATTACGCAAGAATTTATCACTTATTGCAAATATTGCAAATAAAGCATCTGTGGAAATTATTTTAGCTTTTAAAGCATACGCTTTATGGAAAACTTTTCCTATTTTCAGAGAATATATTAATGCTACAACAGCTTCATCTTTAAACGAGGCTCGTTTAGGTTTAGAAGAATTTGGAACCCCTTGTCATACTTTTTCTCCTGCGTACACAGATTATGAGATAAAAGACATTGTAAAATGCTCCTCTCATCTTACTTTTAATTCTTTTCAGCAGTATGAACGCTATCATTTAAAAGCAAGAGTTTATAATAAAAAAATCAGTCTTGGGATTCGAGTTAATCCTGAATATTCTGAAATAAAGACATTATTATATAACCCTTGCGCTCCTGGTACAAGATTTGGAATATTAGCAAAAAATATTCCTGAAAAATTGCCTTCAGATATAGAAGGATTTCACATTCATTGTCATTGTGAAAATGGAAGTGATGTTTTTGAACGAACATTAGCACACATAGAAGAAAAATTTGCTATTTGGTTTTCACAATTAAAATGGATAAATTTTGGTGGTGGACATCTTATGACACGCGCAAATTACGATATAGATAAGCTGATAGACATATTACAAGGCTTTCATAATCGTTATCCATGGTTAAAAGTAATTTTAGAGCCTGGTAGTGCTTTTGGTTGGCAAGTAGGTACACTTGTATCGCAAGTAGTAGATATTATAGAAGATAGAGGATATCGTACTGCAATTCTTAATGTTAGTTTTACTGCCCATATGCCTGATTGCTTAGAAATGCCTTATAATCCTATTGTGCGTGGTGCAGAGACGCAACCTAATAGCGGAAAGACAACAGATCCTTTTACTTATAGATTAGGTGGAAATAGCTGCCTTAGTGGTGATTGGATGGGTAATTGGAAATTTGATCATAAACTACAAATCGGAGAAAATATTATTTTTGAAGATATGCTTCATTATACTACTGTAAAAACAAATACATTTAATGGAATTTCACACCCAGCAATAGCCTTACTTCACAGTAATAAAGATTTAGAAATACTTCGTACATATAGCTATGAAGATTATAGAGACAGAATGGATTAATGGCATATCTTTTGCTATAATATGATATGAGAATATTAATATACAAATATAGATTATTATGGCATTTATAGATTATTACAAAATACTTGGTGTAGATAAAAATATACCACAACAAGATGTTAGAGCTGCTTATCGTAAACGTGCTAAACAATTTCATCCTGATCTACACCCCAACGATCCAAAGGCTAAAGCTAAATTTCAAGCCTTAAATGAGGCATATGAAGTAATTGGAGATCCACAAAAAAGAGCACAATACGATAAATATGGAGAACAATGGAAAGATGTCGGCGGATTTTCAAATAGTAAAGATTCTGGATTTAATGAGTCTAGCAAAGATTATAGTAATCCTTTTGCTAACTTTGATTTTAGCACCTTTAACACTAGTAGGGGAGGGGGCTTTAGTAGCTTCTTTCAAGATCTATTTGGCAGTGGACGAATTAAGCAAGAAAACTATAGCTCTTCTATGTTTAATGAAAATATGGCAAAACCAATTAATGGAAATATAGAACAACAAGTTAACATTGATTTATTTACTGCTCTTTTAGGAGGTGATGTTATTATCAGGTTACCAAATGGTAGGAAGGCTAAACTAAAGATAAAAGAAGGTACACAGAATGGGACTAAAGTACGACTACGTGGAAAAGGAAAAAATATAGGTAATGGAATTATAGGAGATTTTATTATAACTTACCACGTTAAGTTGCCTGAAAATCTTACAGAACATCAGAAAGAATTATTTTTGCGCGCTAAAAATGAAAAATAATAAATTCTCTTTTGAAACAAAATAGTTATTATACAATATATTTAATAATAGATTAATAATAACTATTTCATTTATGTAAAAGAGATTTTATTAGAGAGAAGTATAAATTGTTTATCTTTATTTAAGTAATAAAATTATATTTCTCAACTTTTTATATATCATATATACGTTTTAATTGGTGAATCTAATATAAAATGTGGATTACCTTTGTCACCATAATGTCTTTCATAAACAAATCCATTGTATTCGAATTTTAAAAGTTGAGAGATTGTATTTATTTTATTTTTAATAATATAATTAGTCATAGCACCACGACAACTTTTAGCATACATACTTATTATTTTAAGTTTAGAGCCTTTATTTATCATAAATAAAGGCTTAATTACATGCACTTCGCTTAATATTCGTTTCCAATCAAAAAGATGTTGGAATTCTTCTGTGGCCAAATGTAAGAGAATGCCATCATCTTTTTTTACTTTATCTATTAATACGTCTGTAAGTAAAGGTTTCCAATATGCAAAAATATTAGAAAAATTAGTTGATTTTAAAACAACATTACCCTCTAAACGATAAGGATGAATATTATCTAAAGGGCGTAGTATACCATATAAAAAACTTAATATCAATAGGTGCTTCTGTGCATATATCAAGTTATCTGTAGTTAGAGAGTCAACCTTAAGACATTTATATACCTGTCCATAATAAGCAAAAATTGCTGGGAGACATGCATCTTGGTTCATAAAGTCTTGATAACGCAATTTGTTTTCTAAAGCTATATTTACACTGCATTTTAACAAATTTGTTAATTCTTCTATAGTATATTCACTCAATTCTCTAGCAAAAGTTTGAGCCTCCTTTAAAAATATAGGAATAGAATTTATTGAAGCGGCTAAAGATGTTTCACTCTTCATAATTTTAGCTGAAGCTAATAGTATTTGCATAAAATTTTCAGTATTTTAGTCCCATATTATAAAGTATAAAGCTATAAATATCTGCTTGTTCTTCTAATTGTTTTGACAAAGGTTTACCGCCTCCATGACCTGCATTTGTATCTATACGTATAAGAGTAGGGGTTCTACCAGCATTTGCAGCCTGTAAAGCTGCAGCAAACTTGAAAGAATGAGCTGGTACAACACGATCGTCATGATCAGCTGTAGTTATAAGAGTAGCTGGATATGATGTACCTTTTTTAATATTATGAAGAGGAGAGTATGATTTTAGGTATAAAAACATTTCTTTGGAGTCTGCACTTGTTCCATAATCGGAAGCCCAATTCCAACCTATAGTAAATTTATGATATCTAAGCATATCCATTACACCTACTTGTGGGATACATACTTTATAAAGCTCTGGACGTTGTGTCATACAAGCACCTATGAGTAATCCTCCATTAGAGCCTCCTTGAATAGCAAGTAAATCCTTATTAGTATATTTAGCTTTAATAAGATATTCTGCTGCAGATATAAAATCATTAAAGACATTTTGTTTATTCATCTTTGTGCCTGCAAGGTGCCATGCTTCGCCAAATTCATTTCCACCACGTAAACATGCCATAGCATATATCCCTCCATTCTCAATAAAAGGCAGTCGAACAAAAGAAAATGAAGGAGTCAAAGAAATGCCAAAACCACCATATGCATAAAGAAGAAGAGGATTTTTAGCATTGCGTTTTAATCCTTTTTTATAAGTTAAAAAAACGGGTATTTTTGTCCCATCCTTACTTGTAATATATATTTGTTCTGTAATAAATTTAGTCTTATTAAACTTTATATTAGGTGCAGTATATATTTTGCTTGTATTTTTATTAATATCGTATTTGTAAATACTTGTAGGCTCTGTAAAAGATGTAAAAGAATAAAATATCTCTGGTCGATAAAAATCGCCACTAAAACTAACACTTCCTAAACTAGGAAATTTTATTTCTCTAAGCAGCTTTCCATCGATTGAATATAAATATGAATGACTACAGGCATCTTGTATATATGTGATAATTAATTGTTTATCTGCAAAAGTAACATCTTCTAAAACATTCTTACTTGCAGGGATAATAGTTTTCCACTCCGTTTTACTAAGATGATGAATATCAGTAACAACCAATTTGTTAGTTGGAGCTTTTTCATCTGTTAGTATATATATATTATCTCCAATTGTTTTAATAGGATTACATTGCACATCTAAATTAGCATTAATCTGAATAAATTGACTATCTTTTTGTTTAAGATCACGTACATAGAGCCCATTTCCCTGTCCAGCACCACTCTCTGTTAAAAACATCATCGTTTCATCTTCATTAATACTTACTGTATAAAAACGCATTGGATGTTCTGGATTTTGATAAAACAAAACATCATCAGATTGTGGAGTACCTATTTTGTGATAAAAAATCTTTTGAACAGAATTTATATTGCTTAAACCATTACCTTGTTTTGGACTATCATAAGCAGAATAATAAAACCCATCACCAAGCCATGAAGCATTAGAAAACTTTGACCACTTTATATGATCCTTAAGAAGTTTACCTGTATTAGCATCTATAACATAAAATTCTTGCCAATCACTGCCATTACGAGAAATAGCATATGCTACATATTTTCCATTATTGGAAAAGTTGACGCTTTTTAAAGCAATAGTACCATCTGTAGAAAATTTATTTGGATCAATAAATACTTGAGCTTTTTTTTCATCACCTAACTTATCCATAACGTATAATACGCTTTGATTTTGTAGCCCATTATTAAGATAAAAGTACCATTTTTTTGTATGTTTATTATACCATGGAAAGGAATGTTTCTCATAATTAGCAAGTTCTTTCATCCTTTTTAATATTTTTCCACGAAATGGTATCTTAGACAGATATCTTGATGTTATACTATTTTCAGCCTTTACCCAATTAATAGTAGCTTTAGCAGTATCATTCTCTAATGGACGATAAGGATCTAATACTTCGATGCCAAAATATTTATCCATAGTTTTATCAGATGGAGGTGTAGGATAATTAATCTTCTGAGCCATAAGAAAAGTAGGTGATATTAATGCTATCATACCTATGATTATTTGTTTTTTCATAATATACTTTCTTTATACCATTTAAAAATATTATTTATGCCTTGTTCTATTTCTATTTTATGAGTCCACCCCAAACTATGCAATTTCGTTACATCTATAAGTTTTCGTGGAGTCCCATTTGGCTTTTTTATATCCCAAACTATATCTCCTTCAAACTTAATAACCTTTTTAATAAGATAAGCTAAAGACTTAATAGATATTTCTTTACCTGTACCTACATTTATATGGCAATTTCTAATTTCACCAAGAGAAAGAATAGCACCTCCACGATTAGAACTATTGTTTCTATCTATAGCTCCATTTGTTTTTGTCCCATAAAAAGTACTTGAATATTTTTCTATTCCTATAATATCTTTAAAATCTACATTTAATAATATATGTACACTGGCATCTGCCATATCCTCGCTCCAAAGAAATTCACGCAGCGGACTGCCATCTCCCCAAAGTGTTACTTTATTATTTTCTATACCATAAAAAGATAATGCTTTTATTATACGCTCTTCAGAATTATTTCCATCTATATTTTCTTTACCTATAATATTTTCTAAGCTATTAACAGGTGTGATAGGACGTTTATCCATATCTTTACGAATGGCTTCCCAGTTATTATCATAAAGTAATTTTGCTAAATATATTTTACGTATAATTCCTGGAATGACATGTGAATTTTCAAGATGAAAATTGTCATTAGGACCATATAAATTAGTTGGCATTACTGCTATATAATTAGTTCCATATTGCAAATTATAGCTTTCACACATTTTTAGTCCTGCTATTTTAGCAATAGCATATTCTTCATTAGTATATTCTAATGGAGAGGTAAGCAGACTTTCCTCTTTAATAGGCTGTGGAGCATTTTTAGGATATATACATGTGCTACCTAGAAATAATAATTTCTTAACTTTGTTAATATAGGAACTTTCTATAACATTACATTGTATCTTCATGTTTTGCATGATGAAATCAGCTCTATACAATGAATTTGCAATAATACCGCCAACAAAAGCTGCAGCAAGAACTACAGCATCAGGCTTTTCTTTTTCAAAAAATTGAGCTACTGCTGATTGATTTGTTAGATCAAGCTCTTTATGACTTCGCCCTATAAGATTATTATATCCACGTGCTTTGAGATTTTTCCATATTGCTGATCCTACTAAGCCTTTGTGCCCAGCAATATAGATTTTTGCACTTTTATCCAACTCTGACATTTATTATATCTTACTTTACAATTCCCTTTTCCAAATATTCCTCTAAATTCGTACGCACTCTTTCTGCTACTCCTTCTGAAGCTACTTTTGCCATATCGCTATCTACCATAATATTTACAAGCTCCTCAAAAGAAGTACTATTAGGATTCCAACCCAATCTGTTTTTTGCTTTAGTTGGATCTCCTAAAAGATTAACAACGTCTGTAGGACGATAAAAATCTGGACTAACTTCTACTAATACTTTACCCGTATTTTTATCTATTCCTTTCTCTTCTAAACCTTTACCTTCAAATTTTAATTCTATGCCAACACGTTTAAAAGCATAATAACAAAACTCTCGTACACTATGCTGAACACCCGTTGCTATAACAAAGTCTTCTGGCTGCTTTTGTTGTAATATTAGCCACATACACTCAACATAATCTCTAGCATATCCCCAATCGCGAAGAGAACTAAGATTCCCTAAAAGCAGCTTATCTTGTTTGCCTTGTTTTATTCTAGCTGCAGCAAGTGTTATCTTTCTTGTTACAAAAGTTTCACCTCTACGTTCACTTTCATGATTAAATAAAATACCAGAACAGCAATACATATTATAAGCTTCACGATATTCTCTTACTATCCAAAAACCATACAACTTAGCTACTGCATATGGGCTATAAGGATGGAATGGAGTATTTTCATTTTGTGGTATTTCCTCAACTTTACCATAAAGCTCAGACGTAGAAGCTTGATAAATTTTACATCGTTGTGTAAGTCCTAATTGACGAACAGCTTCTAATATTCTTAAAACGCCAACAGCATCCACATCTGCGGTAAACTCTGGTGAATCAAAACTAACCTGGACATGACTTTGGGCAGCCAAATTATATATTTCGGTAGGCTTAACCTTACCTATAACCATTAATATACTCATTGAGTCGCTAAGGTCTGCATAATGTAGATGAAAATGAGGTTTACCTTCTAAATGGGCAATTCTTTCTCGAAAATCGACAGACGATCTGCGGATTGTGCCATGAACATCATAACCTTTAGATAATAACAATTCAGCTAAATATGATCCATCTTGTCCTGTTATACCAGCTATGAGAGCTACTTTATCCATAAATATACCTTAATTAAAAGTTTAAAATAATCTTTACTTCATGCAAAAATACAAAAGCTTTCCCGATTATACAAATAAAAAGAATATGAGATATATAGCGCGTAGTCAGCCAGCAAGGTAAAATTACAAAATGTGTTTAAAGAATTAGCACTTAGGTGTAGAAAAGCTTAATTTTTCTCTCCTTTTGTTTATTTCCAAAAGTTGCATTTCTTAATTGAACTTACGACTGACGGTTGAATCTACGGCTTTAGTTTTAGAACTATAAAAGTGCTATATTTAAAAAAAATAGCGTAATTTTGCATTCATAGATTTTCATTTGGGATAAATATTTTTTAGAAGGCTTAATATATATAAAAGAGTGGATTCATTAAGAAGAATTTTCAGAATAGGTATTGGTCCATCAAGTAGTCACACGATGGGGCCAAGACGTGCTGCTAAGATTTTTAGTAAAAAACATACTGATGCGCATCGTTTTGAAGTAACATTATATGGGAGTTTGGCTGCAACAGGTAAAGGGCATATGACGGATATTGCTGTTATAAAGCCTTTAGAGGTTATAGCCCCTGTAGACCTTAAATGGCTTCCTAAGACATTTTTACCTTATCACCCTAATGGCCTGTTATTTCGTTCATATGACGAGAACGATAATATTACCGATGAATGGACGGTGTATAGTGTAGGGGGAGGAGCTCTTTCGGAAGGTAAGGGCGAGAATGATATGTTTAAAAACAGTCCTGTTTACAAGCTCAATACTATAAAGGAAATTCAGCGATGGTGTGAATCTACCGGTAGAGGATATTGGGAATATGTAGACCAATGTGAGGATGAAGGCTTTTGGGATTATTTACGTGAGGTTTGGGCAGCTATGAAAGATTCTGTGGAAAGGGGGTTGGATACAGAAGGAGCTTTACCCGGTCCATTAAAATTAGCACGTAAAGCATCTACTTATTATGTTAAAGCTCGCTCTTATAAAGCATCATTGCAGAGTAGGGGATTGGTGTATTCTTATGCATTAGCTGTCAGTGAGGAAAATGCGAGTGGAGGCACTATTGTTACAGCTCCCACTTGTGGTGCTTCAGGTGTGCTTCCTGCAGTATTGTACCATTTATCAAATGGTCATAATTTTACAGAAACTAAGATATTACATGCTTTAGCCACTGCGGGAATATTTGGTAATGTTGCCAAATATAATGCTTCTATCTCAGGTGCAGAGGTGGGTTGTCAAGGCGAGGTAGGTGTAGCTTGTGCCATGGCATCGGCAGCATCGTGTCAGCTTTTTGGAGGAAGTCCGGCACAGATAGAGTATGCAGCAGAAATGGGGTTAGAACATCATTTAGGAATGACCTGCGACCCTGTGTGTGGATTGGTGCAAATACCTTGTATAGAGCGTAATGCCTTTGCTGCTTGTCGTGCTTTAGATGCTCAGCTATATGCTACCTTTAGTGATGGAATGCATCATGTGTCATACGACCGTGTAATAGAGGTCATGAAGCAGACAGGTCATGATATACCATCTTTATATAAAGAAACAAGTACAGGAGGGTTAGCTAAAAATTATGAATATTAGTTTAAGCAAAAAGCTTAATAAGTAGTAAAAGAAAAGTGTCAAGCTTGTTTGTTATTCTCAAGTTTGACACTTTTCTTTTCTCTTTATATATAATAAAACTTATGCTAACATGTTATAGAGATATTTTATATATCTCATTTAGGTTTTTGCATGTATTTTTTTGTTGGAAACAGATGTCCTTTTTTAAAAACTTCTAACGATCTTTTTATAGTAGGATCATTTAAGTTGATAAACTGTATCCACGCTGTTTCGTCTAACATATTATATATTATGCGACTATTGATATAGTTTTCTAATAGCGAATGCGATTTTTTTATCATACGATTTCTACGCTTTAACCCATTCTTGTTAGCGTATGAAGCAAAATCCTCTACTAAGTTTTGTTTGTTAAGATAGTTAGCGAGTGAATGCATATTATTATATTTAGCCAGTATAGGGCGATATTTATCTGTATATTTGAAAGTATACTGAAGTATTAATCCGCTTGTAGCAGCCTCTTTATAATAAGATGTAAAATTAAGAGTATCTTCAGGCACAAAAATATCGGGTGTTATTCCTCCACCTCCATACACTTTTCTGCCAAGGAAAGTGTGATATACTGGCCCAACATGCTTTATGCTATCTTGTGAAAAGAATTCTCCATGTAGGTAACGTGAAAGTATATCCTGCTGGTAATCGGCATTATCTCCCGGCTTAAATGGCTTTTGAATGCATCTTCCAGATGGTGAATAGTATCGAGCTATGGTCAGACGAATCATGCTTCCATCAGGGAATTGGATTTGTTGTTGTACTAAGCCTTTTCCAAACGAGCGACGTCCCACGATTGTTGCGCGGTCATTATCTTGCATAGCTCCGGCAAAAATTTCTGCAGCAGAGGCTGTACCTTCGTTAATAAGCACAACCATTGGCGTTTTTTGATATGCTCCCTTACCATTACTTCTATATTCCTGTCGTGGGCTTTTCCTACCTTGTGTATATACTATTAAGCGGTTTTTAGGTAGAAACTCATTTGCCATTTGTACAGCAGTTTCTAACAATCCTCCACCATTATCGCGCAGATCTATAACAATGTTTTTTGCGCCCATAATATATAAGTTTTGTAAAGCTGCAAGCATCTCGGCGTAAGTGCGTTCGCCAAAGCTTTTTATACGAAGATAACCTATAGAGTCGTTAAGCATATAAAAGGAAGAAACGCTTTTCACTGAAATATCTCCACGCGTTACGGTAATATATTTTATATTATTACTACCATAACGCTTTATTCCTAATCTCACTTTAGAGTTTTTAGGACCCTTTAAGCGATGCATAGCTTCTTCATTGGTAACAACTTTTCCCACAAAACTTTTTCCGTCGATATTAACTATTTTATCGCCAGAGAGAACACCTGCTTTGTCAGCAGGACCATCTTTTATTACATTTTGGACACGAATGGTATCTTGTCGAATAGTAAACTCTATACCTACGCCTGAAAACGATCCTTTTAAGTCGTCTGTGGCTGTTTGTACGTCTTTTGCACTTATGTATACGGAATGAGGGTCAAGCTCTGCAAGTATTTGTGGTATGGCCTTGTCCACAAGGTCATTTATATTTACAGAGTCTACATACTGATCGTCTATAATATGTAGTAGGTTGTTCAATCGATTGCTACCACTGTTTATTATATTAAGACGATTACCAGCAAAGTGATTTGTGTAAAAAGTTCCAATAAGTATTCCTATTACTACACAAAGTGCCAGCCAAAGTGGCATAAATCGGTTGTTTTTGTGTTGCCCCATAACTAATACTAATGATATATATAATGTTGTTATTCTTCTTTATTTTTCTCAAAATCTATTTTTACGACCTCTATATTTGCACGTTGTAAAAGGTCTATACCGTCAGTAAGACGATATTTTTCAGCGTACACTATTCGTTTTATTCCTGCCTGAATAATGAGCTTAGCACACTCTATGCATGGGGCATCTGTAACATAAATAGTAGCTCCTTCGCTGTTATTACCACTTCGTGCTAACTTTGTAATAGCATTAGCTTCAGCGTGTAACACATAAGGCTTTGTAACATTGTTGTTATCCTCACATACGTTTTCAAACCCACTTGGTGTGCCATTGTATCCATCGCTGATAATCATCTTGTTTTTAACTACTAACGTACCCACTTTGCGACGTTGACAATACGAGTTTTCTGCCCAAATGCGAGCCATGCGTAAATATCTGCAGTCAAGACTATGTTGTTTTTTATCCATATTTTTTGTGATATAGCTTTTATAAGAAGTGTAAATAATATTTTAGTTATACATTATTTATCTTAATGCCATTGCGCTTTAGAAGAGCTTTTATTGTAGGCTCTTGCCCACGAAATCTTTTATAAAGAGTCATGGGGTGTTCTGTTCCTCCTTTTGAGAGAATATTATCTCTAAAGCTTTTTGCTACATCTTTATTAAATATCCCATGTTCTTTAAACATACTAAAAGCATCAGCATCTAATACCTCTGCCCACTTATAGCTATAATATCCAGCAGAATAACCACCTGCCATGATATGAGAAAACTGTACGGTCATACAAGTTTCAGGTAGCTGTTTACCGATAATAGCTTTTTCCCAAGCTTTCTTTTCAAAGGGGATAATGTCCTCACAGAAAGGCTCTTCTTGGGTGTAGTAAGCCATATCTAAAAGCCCAAAGCTAACTTGTCTAAGGCAAGCAGAGGCAATATTATAATTGCGGCTTGCTGTTATCTTTTCTATTAAGCTGTCAGGTATAGGTTCACCTGTTTGGTAATGGAAGGCAAAAGTGCGAAGAAAATCTTTTTCAACAGCAAAGTTTTCCATAAATTGTGATGGCAATTCTACAAAGTCCCACCAAACATTAGTGCCTGATAAGCTTTCAAAACGGGTATTAGCAAACATTCCGTGAAGCGAATGCCCAAACTCGTGTAGGAACGTTTCCACCTCACTTAGGCGAAGAAGAGCAGGCTTTTCTTTAGTAGGTTTGCTAAGATTCATTACCAAAGAGGCGTGTGGGCGATGATTTTTTCCGTTTTTATCTATCCACTGTCCTTGATATTCTGTCATCCAAGCACCATCGCGTTTTCCTTTGCGAGGAAAGAAGTCTACATAAAGAACGGCAAGATAAGACCCATCTTCATCATAAACTTCATATGGCTTAACATCGGGGTGATAAACAGGTATGTCTTTGTTTTCTTTAAAGGTTATGCCGTAAAGCTTAGTAGCAAGATTAAAAACTCCTTTGATAACGTTATTTATCTCGAAATATGGTCTAAGCTCTTCAGGGTCAAAGTTGTATTTTTTCAGCTGTAGCTGATGAGAATAGTAAGCAACGTCCCATGGCTGCATTTCAAAGGATTGCCCTTCTTTTTCTTTTGCAAGCGCTGTAATTTCAGCTTCTTCTTTAATAGCCGTAGGCTTATAAGCCTCTATTAAGTCGTTAAGCATTTTATAAACGTTTTCTACTTTTGCTGCCATGCGATATTTCATGACATAGTCGGCATAAGTTTTATAACCTAAAAGCTGTGCCATCTCTCTACGCACGTTTACCAATTGTTTGCAGACGTCAAAGTTGTTTTCTTTATTATCTTTAGTACAAATGGTATTTCGTGCCATGTATATTTCTTTTCTAAGCTCTCTATCTTTGCAATATGTTATAAAAGGGCTATAACTTGGCATATCTAAGGTAAACACCCAGCCATCAAGGTTGCGCTCTTTAGCTGCTTCTAAGGCTGTTTCTAAGGCTGTTTCAGGAAGTCCATGCAGCTTGTTTTTATCTGTAATATGCAAGGAGTAAGCTTTGTTTTCCTTTAAGACGTTTTGTGAAAACTGCAATGATAGCATGCTGGCTTTTTCTGTTAGCTTACGAAGGGTTTCTTTGTCTTTATCATTTAACAAAGCACCACTTCTTACAAGCCCGTCATAGCTGTTTTCTAATACTCTCTGTTCTTCAGAGGTAAGTGTTCCATGATGGTCGTAAACGTATTTTATACGTTCAAATATTTTAGGATTAAGGCTAATATCGTTAGAGTGCTTAGTAAGCATCGGACTTATCTTTTGTGCTAAAGCGTCCATCTCGTCATTGGTTTCTGCGCTTAAAAGATTAAAAAACACACTTGTTACTCTGTCTAATAAGTCGTAGTAGTGTTTGCGCTGTTCGTCTTCATCTTCATGCACTATAGTGTTATAGAAGGTAGGTTCTTCTGGGTTATTAAGCATTTTTTCTATCTGCTCATTATCTCTTCTTATGCCTTCTATAATGGCTTCTTCATAGTCGTCAATTGTTATCTTATCGAAAGGTGCTGTTTCGTGTGGAGTACCATAGGGTAAAAAGAAAGGATTTACGTGTTTTCCTTTCTCTTTTATATTATTATTCATATTCTCTTCTTTTTATATTATTATTTCTACAAAGTTAAAAAGAAAAAGAGAAACACCTTAATATAATGGTTTGTTTTTAACGCAATTTTTCTAATAAAGGTATACTTATCACGCCACGTGTGTTGTTTAATAAGCCTTTTGCTTTAAGCCGACTAAGCATTTTTGATATGTTTAGTCTGCTTTCGTGTATTTCACAAGCTAAATCTGTCATTTTAATGTGTATAACCTTATGCCCTGACTGTATGATACAACGGTTTCTCACAAACTGTATAAAGGCTTTTTCTATCGTTTCAGGTTTACGTCCCCAAGGCAATTTACCTGAATGTTGCGCTTTTATAGAAATCAAATTAATAAAATTAAGGCGAAAGATTAAAGATTTTTCTAATAGCTTTAGCACCTCTACTTTATCTAAAGATATTAGGTTACATTTTGTAATAGTCTTAAAATCTTTTGTATAATGAGCTGTTAAGCCAAAAAGGTGAGAAGGTTGTAGTATCATAGGAGTGTTAACTTCTTCTTCTATGCTATAATGATGATCATTAGAATAGGAAGTAACAGAAAAAGATCCATTAGTTACTATTAAGAGCTTGTCGCACTTATGATTTTCTTTGCATATATATTTTCCTGCTTCTATCTTATGAAATCCAATTCTTATATGTGCTATAATTTGAGATAACTCCTCGTTGCCAATACCTATAAAAAGAGGTAATGTGATAAGTTTATCATATATATTTAGCATGTTTATTTTACTATTTTATCTTTTAACGAAGGGCTATACCATGTTTTTAATTTTCCGTTTTCATCAGAATATATAAAATATGCCATTAGCTCGGGGTGTTTTTCTAATAAAACTTTAGCTTTTTCTATTCCCATTACCATAAAAGACGTAGCGTAGGCATCGGCTATGGCACATTTTTTAGTTATAACAGTAGATGATAAAAGTGAATGTTGCACAGGATAGCCTGTTTTAGGGTCTATAGTGTGAGCGTATTTTTTACCGTTTTTGTAATAAAAGTTACGATAATTCCCACTTGTAGCAAGTGCCTTATCAGTAATGTTTAATATTACCTCTATTTCTTGATTGACACTTGTTTTATTATTTAAAGGTTTAGTTACTCCTATCTTCCAAGGTAATCTGTTTTCATTTACTCCGCTTGTAACTATTTCTCCACCTATTTCTATCATAAAGTTTTTAATGCCCTGCTCACGAAGATAACGTGCAACGACATCTACTCCGTATCCTTTTGCTATGCCAGAGCAGTCGAGCATTATGTTTTTATTTTTTTTCTTTACTACATCTCCATCAAGCTCTACCTTGTTATAGCCTATGAGTGGACGTAGGCGGTCTATCTTTTCCTTTGTAGGTTTCTGTTCGCTTTTAAAGCCAAACCCCCATAGGTTTACTATAGGAGCTACGGTTATATCGAAAGCTCCATCGGTCTCTTTTGAAACTTGTTCAGAAAGGTCGAAGACTTCAGCAAACATATCATTAACTTTTACAGGCTTATTCTGATTGATTAAAGATATTACAGACGTGCTATCAAAGGTAGAGAAAGTTTTGTTTACTTTGTTAAGCTCTGTTTCTATTTCGTTTTGTATGTCTTTATCGTTCTGATAAGTAATATGGTACACTGTGCCAAAAATGAAACCTTCATCTTGATGATAAGGGGCAGACCTCTGTTGTATGATAATATAGATGCTACCTATTATAAGTATTAGTAGGAAGGGTATTTGCCAGTATAGTTTTTTCTTGTTCATCTTTATTATTTTTTTTATTTAAAACTCTGCTAATATCTGAAAGGTAGCACTTATGAGCGACTCTGCTCCTTCTCCATATCCTGGTACATACCATGCAGAGCCGTTTTCTCCAGTTTTTTTGTGAAGTTGCTTTTTATATCTAATAGTCCAACCCATTCTTATAGGACCCCATATTTTTGCGTCTAATCCTGCCACGAGTTCTGCCCATAGCAGCTTGCTGCTAACATTAGAAGCATAACATAAACTTTGGCTTTTCCATATAGGGTCAATAGCTGTTTTATTATAAAAGCTATATTTAAACGATGTATAAGCTAATCGTCCTCCCACCAAAGCCCTATAATCATCATGCTTGTTTTTTAACACGTTAATATCTATACCTACCCTAAAATATGGAGCTTTAGTGCTGTAATGGATATTAGTAGTTTCATCTGTTTTATTAGATTTTCCAAAACCTAACTCTAAAACAGGGAAATATTTGTCTTTTAAGTTTAGCCTCGCTATGCCCTCATATTGCCCATAATCTTTTATAAACATCATAGCAGGGCCTACTATATCTGTACCCAATGCTATTCCTCTATAAAAAGGTATAGTATCAGGCTGGTCTTTTGTTACAACAACCTTTCTCTGTGCATAAAGTGATGAGGTGAAAAGTGTGAGAAAACTAATTATCAGACTTAAAATAAATGTAAAGGTTCTCTTTTCCATCTAAATTTACATTAGCATTATTAATATCAATGTGGTCTATACGATTAGTAGTGTTTTCTACTTTAGTAATCTTATGTAAGAAATAAGCAGGGCAGCTTATGTTTTCAAAATAGCTTACATTAGTCTTTGTTATTTTCACTATATCCGTTATTTTCTTACCCGATTTTGTGTTAAAAACAAATTTTAGCTTGTCCTGCTCATTATTATAGCTTAAAGGTAAAGAAAATGTTTTAATGTCTTGCAGCTTATATAATATAGTGGTATCTGCCAAACCTTCTCTTACGGCTAACACAGTGAGAGTGTCGGTAGTAGGCTCACCTTTAGCTACATATTTACTTCTAACCCCATTAAGCATAGAGCAATCTGCTTCCGAGCAAGATGTTAAGATAATATAAGATAAAAGCAAAAAGGAAGATGTTGCTAATGTAAAATTCTTTTTCCACATGTCTTTTTTTATAAACCTAATTCTTTTTCTATCTGGTAATCGTTACGATGAGGGTTACTACGACTAATTAAGTCGCCTATGAAACCTGCTAAAAACAGTTGTGTACCTATAACCATAGCTATTAACGCTATGAAAAAAGAAGCATGATTAACGAGCAAGTCGCCATACTCTCCATTTATAAGCATATAACATTTGTCTAAGATAAGACAAAGAAAAGCTATAAAGCCTATAAGGAAAACAAAGGACCCCATAAGCCCAAAGACATGCATGGGCTTCTTACCAAAGTTAGTTAAAAACCAAAGTGTAAGCAAATCGAGGTAACCATTAAAGAAACGGTTTATACCAAACTTAGATACGCCATACTTACGAGCCTGATGATGTACTATCTTTTCTTTTATTTTTGTAAATCCGGCTTCTTTGGCAAGGTAAGGAATGTAACGATGCATCTCGCCATATACCTCTATGTTTTTCACAACATCAAAGCGATATGCTTTTAAACCACAATTAAAATCATGTAGATTATGCACTCCGCTAATCTTTCGCGCAGTGGCATTGAACAGCTTGGTAGGCACTGTTTTTGTTATAGGGTCATAACGCTTTTGTTTATATCCACTGACGAGGTCGTTGCCGTCTTTTACTATCATATCGTATAAGGCTGGAATCTCGTCGGGAGAGTCTTGCAAGTCGGCATCCATTGTAATAACAACATCGCCTTGAGCAGCTTTGAAACCGCAAAAAAGAGCAGGGCTCTTTCCGTAGTTTCTTCTAAACTTTATACCTTTAACATGGCTGTCTTTAAGGCGTAGACTTTCTATAATGTCCCAACTATTATCAGTAGAACCATCATTGATAAAGATTATCTCGTAAGAGTAATGGTGTTCTTTCATTACCTTACTAATCCATGCGTGCAGCTCAGAGAGGCTCTCGGCTTCGTTATATAGTGGAATAACAACTGAAATATCCATATTTTTATCTTTTTATTTTCTAAACTTTATTCTTAGGTATAGAGCGTTTTAAGATTAAGCAAGTGATAATGCTTAGGAAAAAACCTAATATCATTTCATATATAAAACTTCCAAAAACAATGTTTTGAGGCGTAAAAACCTGTGGCAATATGCTTATAGCTTCTTCTATTTTGTAGCCATAGCTTTTTATAATTTCACCACCTTCTTTAGATTGTATTACAGCTATCATGCTCTGTAGCATTCTGCCATTATCTAAAAACTTAAAAAATAGGTATTGTATTATTCCTAATATTAGTGCTCCAGTGAAATATACTCTAAAACAATATAGCATACCTTGCTTAAAACTGATGAGACCTTCCAAACTTTTATCACGCATCAAACGCATACGATAAGCTACAAAGAAAGGGGTACACAATATTAGCATTGTGTTAAATTGTGCAAGGAAAGCAAAATATGCTGCACCTAAGAAGCAAACAAAAGCACCTGTCCATATTACACCTAAGTATATACCATCATATAAAGCATAGGTGTTTAAAATCTTATAATCTTCTAATTTCATGTGTGCAAATTTACAATTTAATTGTCATACTTGGAAGGTATTGCTTCATTTAAAATGAGCATTTTTGTTAAAATGAAAAAAAGTATAAATATATGTCTTGTTAATTCAAACAAAATGTTTAACTTTGCACTCGCAAAAGCTAAAACGCTTTTTGTAAAAATGAGCAAGTCTCTTACGACCAGCTCCCTTTAAATCCCCCAGGATGGGAACATAGCAAGGGTAGGAGGTTGTAGCGGTGCGATAAGAATAGCTTGCTCACCCGCCTCTTTAGCTCAGTTGGCCAGAGCACGTGATTTGTAATCTCGGGGTCGTTGGTTCGAATCCGACAAGAGGCTCTCATAAGAAGCACACTTTTATAGGTGTGCTTCTTATTTTTTTTTGTGTAATATGGTTCTTATTTTTTTTTATTATATTCTTCTTTTTTTTTGTGTAATATGGTTCTTATTTTTTTTTATTATATTCTTCTTTTTTTGCTATATATACTATTTTTAATTTATAACTTTGGGCTATGGTAAATATTATTTTAGCAGACAATCAGGACATAACACAGGCAGGAATGATGTATATTCTTTCTAAAATGGGATATACAAAAAATGTTATTGTGCAAAACAAAACAGAGCTTATTAATATGCTTAAAGACAGCCCTAAAAGTGTTGTTATTATAGATTACACGCTTTTTGATATTCCGAGTTTTAACGATTTATATGTTATGGGGCTGCGTTTTGCTGACGTGATTTTTATACTTTGGAGCGAAGAGCTTAGCCTTAGGCTTTTAAGGAAAGTTGTTAATGTAGGTATTAAGGTGAGCATACTTTTTAAAGATTCTACAAAAAGCGAAATACAAGAATGTATAAAAAAAGCCGTCAAAGGTAGTCTGTTTGTTTGTAAGCAGGCTAAAGAGATGCTTATAGAAAAAGAGTCTTCTATGTGTGTTGAGCAAAAAAGATTAACTAAGACTGAAACAGAAATACTTATAGATATAGCACAAGGGCTTACTACTAAGGAAATAGCAAATAAGCGTTACTCTTCTTTTCATACTATAAACACACATCGTAAAAACATTTTTCGTAAGCTTAGTGTAAATACAGCCCATGAAGCTACACGCTATGCTTTAAGGGCAGGATTATTAGACATTACAGATTATTCTATTTAATGTCTTTAGAAGATGTTGCTATGTTAGGAGTATGTTAGTATATTTTATTTATTGTTATTCATACTATTAACACATTATGAAGTGTAGCAATTATATTATTGCAGCATAAAAGAGTGATTATATAAAAAGAATAGCTATGAAAAGCATATAAAAAGTATCTTTACATAGCAAAAGAGCATTACCTTCTAAGTAAGTAATGCTAATATTTTATAGAGAAAAAGAAGATGTATAGAATATAAAAATAATCTATTTTTACACTAAAAATAGATTAAAAATGAAAGTAAAATAATTTATTTTTCTTTTATAGACGTTGCTTTTAAATGTTTTAAAGATAAGATTTTAGTATCAAAAGTGTTTATCTTTCTAATATGATAAAGGAAGTATTTTGCTTTTATCTTTTAGCACATATATTTTTTATGCCCTATAAATAAAAGTAAGAATCAATAAAAAAAAGGCTGAACCCCATATATAAACGGGTTCAGCCCTTTACTGAATCAATTAATTGTTTTATGTTTAATGAAAAGTTTTTTAATACTTAAATGTTACAGTCAATGATATTTTACGTCCATCAGCGTGTGCGTATTCTGCATCTCTTGCCATAAGCATAGAGGTGGTGGTGTAGTAAGTATTGTTAAGTAAGTTAGAGATACCCAAATTAATATCCCAAGAGTTTAGCTTGTACCCTGCTGTAAAGTTGAGCAGATTAAAGCTGCTGATCTTACCTTCACCTTCATTATATTTTCCGTCATCAATAGGTTGAAAGCGGTCGCGGTTTCCTGAGTGGATATAATGTAGCTGTAAATAAGCATTTTTCACAGGAGAATAATCTATATACATTGCGAATTTAGCAGCAGGTATAGAAATATTAGACATATAACTTCTCCATTGACCATAAGTATCTTTTATCTTACCTTCAAACCATGTAAAGTTAGCCCCAGCTTTTAGGTTATTAAGAAGCTGTGCATCTGCGTTGAGTTCTATACCATATACCTTTTGAGGAGTGCGGTTTACTTCCCAAAAACCTGCTTCATTAATCTTAAGGTCGCTACCTAATTTTGAGTATGTGTAGAAGAATGCACCATTTAGCTGTAGCCAACGATTGATATCAGAATAAGCTCCAATTTCATAGTTATCGGTCTTTACAGGTTCTGTTAAGATTTTAGATAAAACATCTTCTTTAGCAGCACGTAGTGTACGACCTAAATCGAAAATAGAGAAACCTTGAGAATAAGCTATGAAAGGTTGGAACGCACGATATTTATTGTAAGATATACCAGCATTAAATGATAAGTTGTTATACTTGAGATTTCCGCCTTTTACATGTACCTCTGGAGCACTTTTCTTTGTGCGTAATATGTCGTAGTTAGGAACATTAACATCTATAATATCATAACGAGCACCTACCTTGATGTTAAGATCTTTAGAAAGAGTAGTTTTTGTTTGCAAGAATATTGCTTCGTTATTACTTGTAAGGTTAGGTACCCAGTAACGCCCATCAACAAGAGGTTGTGAAGTCTTATCTAAAAGATAATCAAACCCATATACAAGACGTGTAAAGGAGTTGTCAGAGAAGGTTAGTAAGGTGTTAAATTGAGAACGGAACCCAAACTTTTGATCCTTTATAGTAGCCTGACCGCTTGTTTCTTCCCAGCGTGGTTTTTTAGGGTTATGCTTTCTAAAATCGAATATAGTGTATAGACTTGTGCCGTAAAGAGAAGCCTCAAAGTCGGTGTTTGCAAACAGTTTTCGAGAGGTAAACTTTAAATATGCATTATGGTTATATCGTGTACCTTCATCAGATGCTTGAGGATCTTTATCGCCAAAAACACCTATTGCAGGAGTTTTGAGATATTCTCCTTTTTTCTGAATTAAAGAAGTATGTTGCAAACTTCTATAAAAATTATACATAAACTCTATACTGTTTTTAGGTGAAAAGGCATAACCTAATTTCACAAGAGCATTTGATGTATAAGTATCTCCAAGCCCATAACGTGGCGATATATATTCTCCATCTCCATCTATGCTGCTACCTGTTTTAGAAAGAGTCCCACTAACTAAATAGCTAAGCTTATTGATAGAACCATAAAACTGCTGGTTAAAACGATAGCCCATACCATCGCTACCATGGTAGAAATTATATGTAGAACCAGATAAAGACGACTGACCTGCAAATGTTTTCTTTGTTGTGTTCTTTTTTGTAATGATGTTTATTACACCACCTATAGCACCATTACCGTATAAAGAGGTAGCACCCTTTATTATTTCTATATGGTCAATGGCAGAAACATCTAAAGAGCGAATGTCTCTATCGGTAGATCTTAAAGGGGTAGATTGTGGTATTCCATCTATTAAAACAAGGGCACTTCTACCTCTAAGAGACTGAGTTCGTGAGCTTGTAGTGTTGCTTGCTAAAGCCATACCCGGAGTAAGCAAACCTAATAAATGAGATATATCAGATTCTGCTTTGCTCATTTGTGCTATTTGTTTTTGATCTATA
Source organism: Prevotella amnii DSM 23384 = JCM 14753 (assembly GCF_000378745.1). GTDB lineage: Bacteria > Bacteroidota > Bacteroidia > Bacteroidales > Bacteroidaceae > Prevotella > Prevotella amnii. The sequence goes on along the minus strand of NZ_KB905266.1, from coordinate 2,425 downwards.
ATAGTAACAGTTGTAGCAGCATTAGACTTTATTTCAGGAATGCGCGTTGTACTAATAACTACCTCTTTTAAAAGAAGTGTAGAATCGACCTTGGTAACATCATTAGCATAGCTGTTAGTGTATGCTAATGCAGCCATACCAAGAAGCAAATAATTCTTTTTTGTCATGTTAAATTATATTTGTTAATACTAAAAGGAAGCGTTCAGCTTTAAATTATTTAACGAACGCTAAAAATCTTTTGCAAAGATATATAAATAGCTTGGAAGCGGCAATACCTAAAAATAATGACAAGTATGATGACGTTTTTATATAGTCATATTTGCCAGAAATAAATATTTATTATTATCTTTGTATGTGTAATATTAATATTTGTAAAATGAAAGTAAAATGAAAGTAAAATGTTCTGTTTATGTAAGGTATATTAAAAAATGTTTTAAGATGCTTTGGCAACTACATAAAGAAGAAAAACTTTCTATATGTAGTCTTTTTATAGATTATGCGTGGTGCTTAATAAGACATGGGTGCTTAATAAGACATTATGTAATAGGGAATTTTTATAAGCGGCGTGAATTTGAACGGAGACGAATTTTAACGTATAGGCGTTATCTCAAAGCTCTGAATTATTTTAATAAAAAGGAGAGTATACATATTTTGGAAAACAAGCATGAGTTTAATAGTTTTTTTTCTGAGTATGTACATCGTAAGTGGCTTTATTCTCCAGAAATGTCATATGAAGATTTCTTATGTTTATTTAAGGATAAAAAGGAGCTAATAGTAAAACCTTATAACACCTGTGAAGGAGAAGGTGTTTATAAAATATATTTTGAAAAATTAGGAGAAGAAGGGGCAAAAAATATTTATAATAAGCTTAAAACAAGCAAATATATGATAGAGGAATGTGTTCTACAGGAGCCTATGCTTAGCCTTGGCAGTACGAGTGTTAATACATTACGGGTGGAAACGTTATTAGATAAGAAGACAAAAAAGTCGCATATAGTGAAAGCTTTGTTTAGAGCAGGTGTTGGACATACTGATATAGATAATTATGCACAAGGAGGGTGTGTTTATGAAGTGGATTTATCTACAGGACGTATTATCTCTTCAGCACTTTCAAAGGTTAATAATAATGCTATTTTTCACCCAAAAACAAATACTTGTATGCTTGGCTTTAAGATACCCCATTGGGAAGAAGTGGTAAAAGTGTGTAATCATGCTCAAGAAAAGTTGCCTACATGCGGTCTTATTGGTTGGGATGTAGCTGTTCTCTATGGGGGGGGGAGTAGAATTAATAGAGGGCAATCATAACCCCGAATATGAATTTTTAGAGTTTAAAGGCACGTATCGTTATTGGGAAAAGATAAAACCTTATATGTATTAATTTTCAAGAGTGAAGATGATGAAATATATTTTTGAAAGTTATTACAAAGGTTTAAAAAAGTACATACGGGTTCTTAATGATTTTTCAAAAGATAAACATCTTAATTCTACTTATACTATATTAGATTGTATTTGGAGTTTTATTAGATATGGCTGTGTACTTAATCAGTTTATAGATGGCTGTTTTTATAAACGTAAATATTTTGAAAGGAAGGATATCTTAACCTATAAGCGTTGGTGTGGTATTATTAAACACTATAATAATAGTGATGACGTAAAAATATTACAGAATAAAGTAGAATTTAATAAATATTTTAAAGATTTTATTAAACGTGATTGGATAAGTATTAAAGAAGCTAATTATGAAACTTTCAATAACTTTATGCGAGGCAAACAGGAAGTTATAATAAAACCATTAGATAACTGGGAAGGTATTGGGGTAAGAGTTTTAAAAATAGAAAATCATAATAAGGTAAAACAACTTTATAGTGAATATCAAGATAAAGATCTACTTTTTGAACAGAAAATAGTGCAGAAAGAGGAGATGATATTTAATAATAAGTCTGTTAATACAATACGTATTTATACAGCTTGTGGGAAAAATAGTAAAAAAGCTCATATTTTTAAGGCTACTTTGCGTATAGGCATAGGAGAAAGCATTGTTGATAATAGTCACAATGGTGGTTGTGCTTACGAGGTAGATTTAAAAACAGGTATAGTTTGTTCAAAAGGTTGGGGGCATATATATAATGATAATATTAGGCGTATAGCTCATTTTGCAGGATGATTTTGAGAAGTATGTATCCTATAGCTCAAATTGCAGGATGATTTTTTCCGATGTTTCTTCGTTGAAGCAGCTTACATATTGTACCTTTGGTTTGCAGTTTGAAGCGTAGTGAAGCTCTGCTGGGGAGCAACTTCATAAGGAATAGAACTGCGCAGATTGACAAGTATGGGCAGGAGTTGCTATCAACGCGGCTCCTGCTTTTTCATACTTAGAGATTCTGCTAATGCCAAGAAAAACCCAGAAATGAACCGCTTGCGGTTC
>NZ_KB905265.1 GCF_000378745.1 Prevotella amnii DSM 23384 = JCM 14753 | reverse complement strand
AAAAAGAAACACAAACTATTTTGTAAACGAGCAGGTATAGAACCAACAATAGGACATCTTAAAGCAGACCACCGATTATCTCGCAACTTTTATAAAGGTGTGAAAGGAGATGCTATCAATGTATTATTAGCTGCGGCAGCATATAACTTCAAAAGAGCTATGAGAGCTCTTTTGTGCCTTATAAAAAGAATCAGCATAAAGCTTGTCAGTACAAACTTTATGCTGAAATATAGTTTTTAAGGGACGACTAAGTAATGGTTTATATGTTTCTATAAAATATTATAATGCTATATGTTAAGCCCTGTTAGGATTTTCTTATCAGGGCTTTTATTGTTTTTAATAAAACAGGTTATTATCTTATACGAGGGCTTATTATCTTATGGTTGTACTATAAAAACTTTTATTAATCTTAAGTTTAGGGCTGGCGTTTATCTTTAGGTGTTAGCCTTTTAAAATCTGTTTCCTTTAATATGTAATATCTTAGAGGGAGTAATAGGTAACCTTTCTTTTAGCAATTAATAGTCTTTTTCGCAAGAAAAGGTTATCTTTAAAAATAAAAAATAAATTATTTTTATAGGAAAAATAACAAGAAAATGCAATAAAAATAATTTATTTTTGTAATTAATATATGTCTTTCCGTTGTATGAAATATGTCGTATAACGATATAAAACCTCTTTGTCTAACATCAATTTTGCTAACCCCACTTACCAACTTCATTTTTTTGCATAAAATAACGTTAAGTAAAGGGGTATATGTATGGTGCTTCCTCCTTTTTTTATTACTTTTGTGATAAAGTTATTCACAACTATAAATATAAACTTATAATATAAATAACGTATGAATTATTTAACTAACGACAAACTTGTCATCGTAGGTGCTGGTGGTATGATCGGCTCAAACATGGTACAGAGTGTGCTCACTCTTGGTTTAACACCTAATGTATGCCTTTACGACATTTATGAGCCTGGAGTACATGGTGTTTATGAAGAAATGTGTCAATGTGCTTTTGCTGGTGCAAATCTTAGCTACACTACTGACCCTGAGAAGGCCTTTACAGGTGCTAAGTATATAATTTCTTCAGGTGGAGCTCCACGTAAAGAAGGTATGACTCGTGAAGATCTTTTAAAAGGCAATTGCCAGATAGCTGCCGATTTTGGGGATAACATTAAGAAATATTGCCCTAACGTAGAGCATGTTGTTGTTATTTTTAATCCTGCAGACGTTACAGCTCTTACTACTTTAATCCATTCAGGTCTAAAACCAAATCAGCTAACATCTCTTGCAGCTCTTGATTCTACACGACTTCAACAAGCTCTTGCTGAAGAGTTCGGTGTTCAGCAAGATAAGGTTCAGGGTGCCCACACATATGGTGGTCATGGTGAGCAGATGGCTGTATTTGCATCTAAGGTTACTATTGATGGTACACCATTATCAGAAAAAGGACTTTCTCAGGAGAAGTGGGCTGAAATAAAACAGCGTACTACTCAGGGTGGTTCTAATATTATTAAGCTCCGTGGTCGTAGTTCGTTCCAAAGCCCAGCTTACTGTTCTGTTAAGATGATAGAAGCAGCTATGGGTGGAGATAAATTTACATTGCCAGCAGGTTGTTATGTAAATAACGAAAAGTTTAAGAATGTAATGATGGCTATGCCTACTACGATAGATAAGACAGGAGTTCATTTTACAGAACCTACAGGTACTTCTGAAGAAGTTGCTGCTTTGGAAGCATCTTATAAGCATCTTTGCAAAATGCGTGAGGAAATTATCACTTTAGGTATCATTCCATCTATTGATAAGTGGAAGGAAATGAACCCAAATTTGTAAAAATATAGATATATATAGTAAGAAGTTAAGAGGGCGTATTTTTTACGTCCTCTTATCTTTTTATATGTGAAAAGTTTTAATATGAATTACCTATTCCAATGATAATGGGAGCGAATAATGTTATCCAAATAGTATAATAAAGTTCTTTTTCAACACGTCTTACAAGTAAATAATAAGGTAAGATATTACTCACACGATACACATAAATAAGTCCTAAGTAAGATGTTCCCCCCATAGATATTCCTACAATTGCTCCACATAGAATATCACCGGGGTAATGCACTCCTAAATAAATGCGAGAATAGCAGATGCAAATGGTTAAAAAGAGCAAGGGAAAAGTGATACGTTTTTTATGTAGTAACAAACTAATAAAAGTGAAGATGCTAAAGGTGGTGGCAGCATGACTTGAGACAAAGCCAAATTCTCCTCCACGATAACCATCTACATAATGTAGCTTATTACAAATAGTTATGCAATGAGAAGGACGAAGTCTTGCACAAAAAGGCTTGATAAGTCCTGAGGATATAAAGTCTGACAGTCCTACTGCTAAAGCAAAAAAGACTATAACTAACAGAATGGTGGTAAAAGGAACATGATGACGTATTAAACCAAAAAGAAACATAATGGCTAAAGGAAGCCATATAATAGGTAATGAGAATAATTTCCAAATGTTATCAATCATTACACCACCATCAAAGTTGAGATAAAGCATAAGGACTTTATCATAATGGTCTAACATATAAATAATATTTCCCATGCAAAACGCAATTTTTTATTATATATAAAGTTTATTATAAAATAAAAGAGCTAAAGAGGTTTTCATAAATACTACTTTCGTTTTAAATAAAGATTTATATACTGATAATAGCTCTGTGCTTTCTTTAAGAGTGGTAAATCTTGTTGTGATAAGAGATACTCTTTAGCCTCTTCGCCTTTTTTATATTTTACAGCATATTGCCGTATTTTCTTTACAGGAGACAATACCGTTAGCTTATCATTCTCTAAATAGCCTAAATCTTGATAAGTAGCCATGAAAGCACGTGGCTTATATAAAGGAGAAAATATATCTTGTCCTGTAAAGCGCACTTTAACATGTAATCGTAACATAGCCATGACAGTAGGCATAACATCAATTTGTGAACAAAGGGTAGAAATTACCTTTGGACGAATAAAATTAGGAGAATAAATTAAACAAGGAATATGGTATTTATCAATAGGTAAAGAGGTACTACCTGCACTTGAGGCACAGTGGTCTGCTATAATGATAAAGACAGTATTCTTAAACCATGATTTATGAGTAGCATCAGATATAAATTTGCCGATAGCATAATCTGTGTATTTTACTGCAGCCTCACGACAATGAATGTTACCATCATATTTTATTTTGCCTTTTGGGTATGTATAAGGGCGATGATTGCTTGTAGTCATTATCTGGGCAAAGAAAGGTTTGCCTTTAGCAGCATCTTTATCAAATACCTCAAGGCTTTTGTTAAACATATCTTCATCGCATACTCCCCATATATTTGCAAAAGTAATCTTTGCAGGATCAATATTTTTACGATCTATTATTTCATATCCATTATTTGAAAAGAAATTGCTCATATTATCAAAATAGCTATCTCCTCCGTACATAAATTGTACAGTATAACCGAGCTTCTTAAGCTGTGCTCCAACAGAAAGATTGCCCATTCTGTTGTTTTTTTGTTTTATAATACTTTCCCCAGACACAGGCGGTATACATAAAGACAAAGCCTCTAAGCCGCGCACAGTGCGGTTACCATTGGCAAACAAACTGTCTAAAACAAGACTTTTTGTCATCAATACATCAAGGTTAGGTGTAATACTCTGCTTATTACCATATCGGGTAAGAAAATCGGCACTAAGACTTTCTACAGTAATTAATACAATATTTTTTAATTGTGATACACCTTTAGTACTTAATTCTTTTTCTCCATTTGCATTTAAATCTGCTAACTTATAATAATTGCGCTTAACCTCTTTCTCGGGAAGCATTGTATAAAACTTATTATATTCAAGAGTATTATTAAAGAAAGCACGTACAAAACAGTCTATACCGTTACGTCCTATCTGATCAACATAATGGTTTTTAGCCGTTATAGGGTCTATAGCTGTTAATATACCCCAACCCACTAACACGGAAAGGATAAAATATATTATATGAAAGCAAAGAGTCTTAACATTATAAAGACGTTCTAGCTTAAAGTGAGCCTTTCTGGATTGCAACCATATAATACCTAAAGAACATACTATAACGGTAATTATTACAGGAATAATAGAGTATGATTCCATAATGTTACCTATAACCTCATTAGTATATATAAGATAATCAACAGCTATAAAATTATATCTAACACCAAATTCTTCCCAAAAAAGATATTCACCTATTGATATAAAAAATAATAATCCCACATATAATATCCAAGAAAAATATAAAGAACAGCTACGCCATAATAAGCGTATCTTAGGAATAAAAAAGCGTATAGAAAAACTAAAAACTTTCCAACCTAACAATATCTGTGCTATATTAGGAACAACACCACCATATTCGTAAAAAATATTTTTATGCCAAAAACTATAAGCGAAACATATAATAAGTAATGCCTCTATACATACTCCTGCTATCTTATTATATTTTGCTTCATTCAGCATAGGATAAAGCACAAATAAAGGAATTAATAGCAGCAAACATGTCCCAATGTCAGAAAGTAATCCTAACCCTATACTACGCAGTATTTCAAAAAAACAAAATGAAGCATCGCTTGGAGCTGTTATCATTAATGTTATACGAAGCAATAAACCTAAAAAGATATAAAGTTTTAGGAAATTGCTTACAATAAAAAAAATAGGGTTTTGTTTGAATGTACTTATGTTAGCCATTTTTTACATATAATTTTCCACCTACAAAAGTAAGTATAATTTTTAAAAGTATGTCATATTTATAGCTATGACTTTTAACAAAAACAGCATAGAAAAACTATCTTTATGCGTTTTTTAAATAAAAAACTATAACTTTGCCATTAAAAATAAATTATCACATAAATATTAAAAAAAATATATGTGTTTCATGATTATTAATCAGTAACAACATCTTCCTATATAAACACACTATAAAATAATGGATTTAATAAAAAACAAAACGTTTAAAGGCGAGCGTCCTCTATTTGGTATTGAGAACACACGACTTGAAAATATAGAAATTATTGATGGAGAATCTGGAATTAAATTTTGTAAAAATATAGAATGTAATGCATCTAAATTTTACGGTAAATACCCTTGGTGGCATGTAGATAAAAGCGTAATTACTAATTGTTATTTTGCAGAAGAATCACGTTCAGCCATTTGGTATTCTAATAATATGGTAATGAAAGATAGCATTATTGATGGTCCTAAGTTTTTTCGTGAGATGAAAAATCTTAAATTAGATAATGTGAAAATAAATGATGCTGATGAAACTTTTTGGAAGGTTGACGGATTAAAACTACATAATGTGCTTTTACACGAGGGAACTTATCCCTTTATGTTTTCTAAAAATATCTATGTAGATGGTTTGGTATCTGATGCTAAATACGTATTTCAATACTGTAAAAATGTAGAAATACATAATGCTAAGATAGAAACTAAAGATGCTTTTTGGGAGTGTGAAAACGTTGTAATATATAATTCTGAACTAAATGGAGAATACATAGGCTGGCATAGTAAAAACATAAAAATGGTGCAATGTCATATAAGTGGTGAGCAGCCTCTTTGTTATATGAACGGAATAACTCTTGAAGATTGTACCTTCGATGTTGCTTGCGATAGATGCTTCGAAGATTCTAAAAATATCAATGCAAATATTATAGGGGCTATTACAGAAATAAAAAACCCTATATCAGGATATATTTCTGCTGATAAAATAGGTAAGGTTACTTATGATAAATATGCTAAAGAAAAATTAACCACAATAGTTATTCGTTAATAATATAACACAATTATATAAAAAGATATGTATAACTTTGATAAGGAAATTATACGTCGTGGTACTAATTCTGTAAAATGGGACGAAATAGGTGATAAGGATATAATTCCGATGTGGGTAGCTGATATGGACTTTCTTGCAGCTCCTGAAATACAAAAAGCATTAGAAGAACGTGTAAAACATGGAGTTTTTGGATATACATCTGTGCCTGAGAGCTACTATGAATCAATTATTAACTGGTTTAATAGAGAGCATGATTGGGTTATAGATAAAAGTTGGATAATTTATACAACAGGTGTTGTTCCTGCTATTAGTGCTACTATCTATGCACTAACAATGCCCGGAGAAAAGATTTTAATACAAAGTCCTGCATATAACTGCTTCTTTTCTAGCATAAAGAATCAAGGATGTGAAGTGTTAGAAACACCTTTAAGACGAAAAGATGATAGTTATGTAATGGATTGGGAAGATTTTGAGAGTAAATGTGCTGATAAAAAGACTACTATTTTTTTGTTATGTAATCCACATAATCCATCAGGACGTGTATGGACAAAAGAAGAGCTTGAAAAGATAAATACTATATGTCTTAAACATGACGTAATGGTTATAAGCGATGAAATTCATTGTGAACTTATAATGCCAGGATATACTTTTACACCTTTTGCTGCTATTAATGAAAATTGTCAAAACAATTGTATCACTCTTAATTCTCCCACTAAAAGTTTTAACATAGCAGGACTTCAAATAGCAAATATTATTTGCAAGAACCAAACTTTACGATACAAAATAGATAGAGCTATAAATATCTTTGAAATATGCGATGTTAATCCTTTTGCACCCATTGCCTTAGAAGCTGCTTATAACAAAAGCAAGGATTGGCTTAAAGAGTTAAATGTATATATAAACAACAACTATGTTACTCTTAAAAACTTTTTAAAAAAGGAATTACCACAGATAGAAGTTTTAAGATTGGAAGGAACATATCTTGTATGGATTAACATAGAAGCATTAAACATTAAAGCAGAAACTCTTTCTAAACAATTAATAAAAGAAGCACACGTTTTTATTAATTCAGGGACATTGTATAGCAAGAAGTATGGAGAGGGATACCTTCGTATAAATATAGCCACTCAAAGAGCAACAATGATAGAAGGTTTGCAACGTATGACTAAAGTAATAAAAAAGTTATTATAAACGAACTATAACTGACCAGCCTCTACTTGTAACACAATACGTTCCACAAGGCGATCGGCTCCTTTAGGGTCATAACGCTTCTTCAGACTACTTCCAAATGTCCATGCAAAGGCTTGATAAAACCCTGCACGAACAGGACCAAGAAAAGCCTTTACTATATCATAAGAAGTAGAATTACATTCTCTATCTACAAGTTTTATGAGTAACTTGCCTTGTGTGAAAGTAAGCTTTTTCATGCGAGGTTTATAAGTTTCCCAAATCTCTTTCTCTACCTTTTTTAAGTGTTCTGAACGTTCTTTTTTATTTGGAATAGTTTCTATATAAGCACCTGTCTCTAAAATAAGCTGATTACATTCTTTTGCAATAGGGAGAGTTTTCTTTATATTATATACTAAGCGGTTATATGCCATTTGCTCTTTTTTATTCCTAAATTCCATTGATGGAAATATATAAATATTATTAGTTTTGACATATTGAATGCTATCTTTTCCCACTTTTATCTTACCAATATGCACCATTGGGACAAATGTAGGAGAGTCCATGTCCACCACTCTGTCCTCTGGATTAATATGATCTTGTGCTAAAGCCGATGAAGAAAATATACCTATCAGCCATATTAATATATAAAATACTTTCTTACAAAACATACAACAAAATTACTTATTATTTCTGAACTTTATTATATCTTTTACCAAAAAAAGCATGTTGTAGGTATATTATTGTAATAAAGGTAAATTATATCAGTATAAAAAGAAACTGTATCAATAATTTTGATATGGTAAAATAATGTTAATACGCATAAAAAGATATGCTATAATATAATGCTATGATTATTATTTAGGTACTTTTGTGAAAGTAATTTTTAATAATGTTCTTTTTGTTTATGACTATGATACTATTTTTACTACAACCGAAGTTACTCTTTTTATAATAATTTTGATATTAATTATTATACCAAAGATTATTGATAATAATAAATAATAAAAAGTATAGTTAAACTAATTATCTCTTATAATTTCACGAGATATATAAATAAAAAAAAAAGATATGACAAATAAAATGAATAACTGCGAGCAGAAATTTCGTACAGAGAGCGATCTTTTAGGTGAGTTACAAGTGCCAGTAAATGTTCTTTATGGTGTACAAACACAACGTGCTGTTAACAACTATCACATATCGCGTAAGCGTATGTGTGATTATCCTGAGTATGTTATTTCTATAGCATACGTAAAATTAGCTGCAGCACAAACTAATATTCAGCTTGGACAAATAGACCCCAAGGTAGGAAAGGCTATAATAGAGGCTTGTAAAGAAATAATAGCAGGTAAGCATCATAATAACTTTATTACCGATATGGTGCAAGGAGGTGCAGGAACATCTGTTAATATGAATGCTAATGAGGTAATTGCTAATCGTGCTTTAGAAATTATGGGATACGACAAGGCAGATTATAAACATTGTTCTCCTAATGATGATGTTAATTGTGGACAATCCACCAATGATGTATATCCTACAGCTATAAGGTACGCCTTTATTAGAATGAATAAGAATTTAGTAAAATCTTTAACTCTGTTAATAGAGGCTTTCCGCAAAAAAGGGGAAGAATTTAAGAATGTTATAAAGATGGGGCGTACTCAGTTACAGGATGCTGTTCCAATGACTGCAGGACAAGAGTTTAATGCTTTTGCTGATAATTTAGAAGAAGAAATTGCTAATTTAAAGCGTAATGTAGATCTTTTACTTGAAATAAATATGGGAGGGACAGCCATAGGAACAGGTTTAAACGCTGCTCCAGGTTTCCCTAAAATATGTGCAGACTATCTTAGTAAGGCTACAGGAGAGAACTTTATTGCTGGGCATAATCTCATAGAAGCTACTCCAGACACAGGTGCTTATGTAAGCTATAGCTCAGCTTTAAAACGTCTTGCAGTAAAACTTTCAAAGATTTGTAATGACCTTCGTTTGTTGGCTTCAGGCCCAAGATGTGGGTTTAATGAAATAAATCTTCCTCCAATGGCTCCAGGATCTTCTATTATGCCAGGTAAGGTAAATCCTGTTATACCTGAAGTTACAAACCAGACCTGCTTTAAGATTATAGGTAATGATACTACTGTAATGATTGCAGCAGAAGCCGGTCAGTTGCAATTAAATGTGATGGAACCTATCATTACCGAATGTCTTATGGAAGATTTAACTTGGTTGCCTAATGCAATGGATACTCTTCGTGAACTATGTATTGATGGTATTACTGTAAATCAGGAACGTACTCTTGAAATGGTAAAGCATTCTATAGGTATTGTTACAGCACTTAATCCATATATTGGATATAAAAATTCCACAAAGATAGCAAAGGAGGCTCTATTAACAGGTGGCTCTGTTTATGATCTTGTATTAAAACATAAGCTCCTTACAAAGGAGAAACTTGATGCAATATTAGATCCTACACATATGTTAGACTCTACTGATATAGTGAAATAAAAATAAGATTAATATTTATAAAGTAAAGATTTGGAATATTCGTAGATTATTAAGTAAATCTAATAATCTGCGAATTTTATTTCATAAGGATTTATCTTTGCTATAGAATATGTTTCTGTACATATATAGCTGCATAAAAGGATAAAGTATAGCTCTTAGTATTTTTATCATACTGCTACCTTTTGTATGAAAAAGATCTCTATGATGTTTTATAAAAAGTATTTGTAAACGAACAAGAGAAAGAAAATTATGTTTACATTCTAAATACATTATTTTTTTAGCATCTCGTAATTGTACAGTTTGTATATCCTTCTCAAGATATTCTATTAGGGATAGTTTACCTTTGAAAATGGGTAATACTATTTTGCGCATCTTATGGTAATGTTTTAAGCTCCAAATTAATTCTGTAATAGCATTTCTCCATGATGGCAAACTCTTATGATAATCAGTGTAAGTAGCAGCTTTTGCATGACGTCTGAAATTTACTATTACTTTATCTACATATATTATACTTTCATGAGCAGCAGCAGTAATAGATAGAGCTGCGTCATATAACGAAACATTATAAAAAGAATTATTGATAGGTGGAAGCATTGATAATAACTTGCGCTTAAAGAGCAATGTATGTCCAGGTAAACAAAGAAAGAGCATACGAAAGATGCTTACATTTCGATGGCGATTATCAAAATAAGTAAACGAATTATCATTAGAAAACGGTCTACTATGTCCACTGCATAATAAGCTGTCACCAATAGCTTTTATTTGTATTTCTATCTTGTTATGTTCCCAAATATCATCTTGATCGGCAATAGCAATGTAGTCTCCAGTAGCTTGGTGCATAGCTGATAGGAAATTAGCATTAATACCTTGTTTTTCTTTATTTCGATAAATGCGCATCTGAGGGAACTTGTTTGCATATTTTTCGATTATATTCCAAGTGTCATCAGTAGAACCATCGTCTTGCACTATAACTTCATGTAGTGGATAAGTTTGTGCAAATATAGAATCTAATTGCTGGGAAAGATATTTAGATCCGTTATAGGTACAAATTACAATAGATACTGATTTAGACATATTCCTTTTGAGTTTATAGAAAGTTAATAAGAAAAACGGTAGTGTTATACACTATAAAATATAATGTTAGTATAGAAATAAATAATGTTACAAGTAATCTGCTTTTATCTTTTAAGCTATTAATGAGATATCCCACGCTTATAGGTATTATGTAAATCCAGCCTGAAGCCATAATATATACTTCATTAATACCGAATCCTAAGCCTAAATATAAAATAACGTCAAGTGCAAAGCAGGTTAGTGTTATCCATAATAATCTTTGTTTAATTCCTGCATAAATACCACAAAGAAAGAGTAAAACGATAGCCCCTTCTATAATATAATTTAAGGTCCAATCATATTTAACAAATATAGGTCGGTCTCGTAATACATCTCCAAGTGCATATTTTTGATGTAATTGTATGCTTTGACCAAAGAAATTTTCTATAAGAGTAGGAATACGAGGTGTAGAAATATCTGTCCAAGACCGCATAGGGAAGTGTTCCATTTTTTTCCCTGTGTGTGCAAAAATGGGTTTTCTATCACGATTTTTTTTCTTCTGTTTAAGATATTTTTCCCATGTAATATTAAAACAACTATCTATTCTTTTTCCTCCTTTAATCGTTGTAGTGTCTTTAAAGGCAGCATATAGTTTTATTTTTTCACGTTTTGTTTGTGCAGCTTCTAACTTTCGTTTGGCTATTCTTGCTGGATCTTTGTACTTGTGATCTTGCCATCTTCCTATATAAAGGAAGATTATGCCAGGCAAAATTATTGCAAAGAGAAGGTTAGATGGACGAAAGAAGGCCTTTTTATTAGTAATCAGATTAGCAATAAAAGTTTTTAGACCATTGTTAAGAGAAACCCCCGCTGTAAAAAAGAATAATAAAAAAGTAATACTTTTTTTTAACAGACGATTTTCCTTTATGCAGCATCCGCTAATATACAGTGTGAGTAATATCATAAATAGCGATACTATAAAATGGTCTGGGCTAATAGCTGCTAACATGACATAAGCAAAAGAAAAGAGAAGATACCCTAACATTATAGCTTCTTTAATATGTAAATGTATCAAATCTTTACCTATACGTACCATAAAAATGAAGGCATAAACTGAACAAAACAATAAGATTATGCTTATAAGGATAGGTGCGATGTTTATACCAGTAGATAGGTATATGCAGTGGTTAATAAGGTAAAGTGGATAATAGAAAGGGGCAAGAAGGGGGTGACGAGTAACATCAAAGTCTAATTTCCAATCTGAGACAACGAGATAAGTTAGCGGGTCGAAGCCAGAAATATGAAAATTGTTAAGCACAACTTTACGATATGTTTTAGCATTAAATACTGAAAAGAGTTGCCAATACTTAGCAATAACAATAATGTGTAGTGTTATTTGCCATAAAAGGAAAAAAGAGGTAGCAACACGCTCTTCTTTTTTTATTTTAAATATTGTTGAAAACTGCATTATAACAGAATATTTGAGAACAATTATAAAAAGCGAGATATAATGTAAGTAGGAGAATAGTTACTTGTAAAAAGTTCCGATATTTACCATTAAGTCTTTTTAGAAAGAATCCTATAGAAATAGGTATGATGAAGGCCCAGCCTGCTGTCATGATGTATACTTCATTAATGCCAAAGCCAAGAATAATATGAAGAGTAATATCGCAGGCAAACCATGTTAATAACATTTGTAAAAATTTCTCACCGCGAGCAATAATGCATCCTATAACAAACATTAAAATTATAACACATTCTATAGCATATTTATAGGTATGAGTATAAGTAACAAAGATGGGACGATCCCATGATACATCTTTAAGCAGATATTTTTGATGTAGGATAAGTGATTCTCCAAAGAAGTTTTCTATTAATGTTTTTATGCGTGGCGTTGATATATCTATCAGTTTAGTAATAGGACCATTGCCAGCAGCCTTACCTGTATGTTCTTTAAGCCATTTGTTGCGTTTGTTGAAATGGTCAGTAGTCTTGGCTGCATCTTTTTCCATATTATGCTTTACTATATTGTTTATAACTTCTTTTTGTGGAATTTCTAAAGTATAATATTGATATTGTCTTATTCCGAAGAGTATTAAAAGAGGCAGGATTATTCCTATAAAAAGAAATTTTTTATGAAATGTTTTTTTCCAGCCATTAGTAAATATTCCTGCTAATATGGTCTTAGCAGCATTTGAAGAAGCCATTCCTGCGGTAAAAAATAATAGTATAAATGATTGCCAAGGTTTTAGATTTTTGTTTTTTTTCATTTTTATACCAACTATATAAAGAGTCATTGTAAGGAACATCATTGATATAATGAAGTGGTCAGGTACCATTGTAGGCACTAAAACGTGTGCAAATGAAAAAAGGAAAATAGTGAGTAAGCAAGATTCTTTTTGTGTTAGTTCCATTACTTCTCGGAACACTCTATATATAAAAATAGTGGAATAAATAGCTGAAAAAATTATTATAACAGCCATAAAATATACTGCAAAATTATATCCAAATAAGTCTATAAGACTATTATTAAGTAAGTAAAGAGGATATAGAAATGTAAGATAAAGAGGGTGCCTAATAGTATCAAAGTGGATACGCATACCAGAGATAGTTATCCATGACCAGCAGTCGTAACCTGACATACGAAAATTCTTTGTAAATAATGACCAAAATCCGCCGTGTGCCCCCATAGTATAAATACTATAATGGCTATATATAAGCAAGGCATTAAAGAATATAAAAACCAACAGCATGGCGCAAAACAGAATGCGCTCTTCTTTTTTTATTTTAAAAATACTTATCGCAGACATTATATAATGTATAATATATATTGCAAAGTTACGAAATAACTTGCGAATGCTATTTTCTTTTTAAAAAGAAACGAACTAAAAGAAAATTTATTGGAAAGCAAATTAGAATAGTAGGAATCAGAGCTATTTGCTTTACAATACCGATATAAATGAAAAAATGAATAAATATAACCTGAAGTGATATGTTTATACAATGTGAAAGAAGGAAACCTGCCCCTTTCTTAGAAGATGACTTTACCTTAAATGTAAATCTTGTAGAGGCAATATAATTAAAACATAAGCTAATACCATAACTTACGATAACACATACCGTTTCAGAGTTAACGCATATAATCATTAACCTGTAAACTATAAATTGTATTAAAGCTGCAATGCACCCTACTATACCAAAACGTATTACTTCGAGAAGTTTATTGCATTTACTTTTTTCTAAATGGCTTAAAATATCCTTTATCTGCATATTCTAATAATTCTTTATCGCCTCGTGAATCACCATAAGATATAAGCTCATAGCTGTCTCTATTAGGCATAATCTCTTTTAAGCGATTTACTTTTTCTGCACCATAGCAATTGCGTGTAACAAAGTGTCCAGTAACTTTTCCTTCTTTTTCTTCTATTTTTGTACCTACTATATGTATATTTTTATCAAGTTCAGAAAAAAAAGGACGTACCCACATATCTATACTTGCTGTAATTATTATAACCTTTTCTCCTTCTTTTAAAGCTTTTTGTATCTCTATTAAAGCCAGAGGACGAATAAGAGCTTTGTTGTGCCTTGCAAATTCATTACATTTTAATTTGAACTCCTTCATATTCATTCCTTTAAAGAAATAAGTAAACAGCTGTTGTTTTGCTTTCCAATTTGGATAAAGTTTAAGCTTCATCATTATTAATATTGGCGCATAAAGTAACAGGCCTAAGAAAGTGCTTAGATCACCTTTTACAAAACGTATGAATGCTATAAAGGTGTCCTTTGTTGTGATAGTACCATCAAAATCGAATGCGTAAAGTTTCATTTATAGGAAATATATTATAAATAAGAAAGATAGCCCAAAGAGCAATACTATTATTTGCATAAACCGATCCTTTAACATTATCTTGGTAGGATCTCCACTTATTTTATCAACAACAGCTAACTGAATATAACGTAAGATGCCCACTAACACAAAAATACTTGTAAGATATAAATATTGTGTATGAAAATGTTTTATAGTCTCTTCACTTACAGTGTACATAATATAACACACTAAGGTTATACTTGACGTTATTGTTATAGCTTGATTAATAAAGTCTATATTATATCTTATTGTGTTTTGTCTAGGAGGTTCGCCTGTTTTTATCATGCGTATAACATCATCTCTACGCTTTGCAAACGCAAGAAACAACATTAGAAGGAAAGTCATCAATACTATCCACTTGCTTAATGTAATATTAGTAGCCCAGCCTCCTGCTAATATTCTCAAAACAAAACCGAAAGCAACTATACATACGTCTATAATAGCGAATTGCTTTAATTTAACGCAGTAACTAATATTGAGTAGCCAATAAACAATTATCACACCATATACTTTTTCATGTTCTCCAGGCAGAAAGGAAAGCGTTAGCATGGAAAGTGCAAACATAATAAATATTAAAATATAACCTAACGTAATGCTAACAGCTCCTGAAGCTAATGGTCGTTTACATTTTACAGGGTGTCGTCTATCGTCTTTTACATCTATAATATCATTTAAGCAGTAGATAGACGATGCTGCAAACGAGAATGAAAAAAAAGTTATTAAGCCTGCAAAGAGCGCATTAAGATTAAACAACTGCCCCGAAAAGAATATAGGTAACAGTACGATAAGATTTTTAATCCATTGATATGGGCGTATTAGTTTGATAATATCTTTCATCGAATAAATCTTTCTATAGGAGTTATTACTAATTTACTAACAAGAGTGTGGAATATCCATGCAAAGGGTATTGTTAAAGAAAAGGTAGCAATAAATGTAATCCAGTAAGTCCATTGAAACTCTTCTAAATATCTAAGAACAAAATGATCATGTATTAAATAAGCCTCTAAACTAACCATACCTATAAACTTAAAGCAGTTGTTAAACCATTTTGGAGTATGCCTAAAAGCACGGTTAAGTATCAAGATAGATGTTACTGTTAGAGGGATATATAACATACGTTCTAAGAAGATAGGGAACATTCCATGTTTTACCTGTTCTAAGAATATACTGGAAGCTAAAGCCATAAAAAAAACAAGTAGTATCATCCAAACGGCAGCTCCGTCCATTTTCTCCTTACGTTTGACAGCGGCTCCCATATTGATGCCTATAAAATATATAGGTACACGACTCCAAAATATTTCTAAATGACCAAAGATGTCATGAATAGGAGTAACGTATTCTACTAAGATACACCACATAAGCATTACAATAGGTAGCCATCTGTATATAGGATGCTTTATAATAATCTTTAGATAAAGAGGAGTTACAAGGTATAGCATCATAGTGGCAGGAATGTACCAGAAGGTGAGTTCATCGTTAAGCCAGAAATCCCAATTAATAGTAATATCTCCTATTAAATCTATAATGCTTGTGCTATGTCCTCCATGGCGTACAATGTTAGGGCATAAAAAGTCAGGTATATAATACAGACTTGCCATGATAATCCACATAGGATATACACGAAGTATACGCCGCAAATAGAAATCCTTTATATAAGGGTGGCTTGTCCATGAGAACCATAAGCCCATACCACTTAGAAAAAGGAATATATCTACACCAATATTTCCTATTCTTCTTAAGCCAAAAAACATATCATCGCGTGGTAAACCTACATGAAAGAGTATAACAAAAAGCATTGCAGATCCCATTAATTCGCCACGGAACCGACTAATATTTCCTATTTCTATATCCTTAAATTTCATGTTAGCTACATTTTAGGTTTAGGTATTTTATTCATTAATTCCTTAAATAACCATGCTAAGCAAATGGAACTAATGATATAAAGTATTAATCCCGTCCAATAATCTCCAGCTTTTGAAATGGGGATAAATATCTTTCTTGTAATGGGATGACATATAAATAGAGCAGATGAAATGTTTCCAACCCATATTATAAGATTCATAAAAAGTCCACAACTATGAACTAATTTTATAAAACTTATTGCTGCCATGCAAACAAATATTGGGATAAGATACCATGTAAAGTAAGTTATGTTAAGAGCATAAATAGCTAAAAGCGATATGATAAAGATAATTATATGTGTTTTTTTAGAAACTTGTGGCATAAACTTGGCATATAATAATCCGAAAGCAAAGGGCAAAATTCCTCCTATAAAGTTGTACCTTAAGCGATTAAGTTCATCGCTTTCAGGGCTGCATATAATCTGAAGAGCTGCACAAATAATTATTAAGCCAACGGTATATCCCCAATGACGACGATATAGTATCAAACGATACACAATATATATTTGCATCATTAATCCAAAATACCAATAAGGTCCTGGCCAAATAATTTCATCAGGATTAGGCAGTAAGTTGTTAAACAGCCCTAATTGAGCAATTATATCTAAAGGCATGTAGCGGTGCTGACCTTGTGTGATAGCATCTATGATAGTAAAAGCTACAAAACCTATTATCATCATTCTAAATAGCTTTATCCAGTGATATTTAATAAAAGATATAGCAGAAGGCTCTTTCTTATTATTAAAATCGGATTCTTCATATTTTACATATAAGCCATATGCCGATAAAAACAAGAAAACAGGGACACCATAATGACCAAAGAACGATATTATATGAAAGAGAGTAAGAGAATGGAAATTTTTACTCATTTCATGGTTAAACCATGTAAAGTTATGCCAAAAGTATTGGTACTCGTTTTCTTGTACTATATGATTTAACCAATGGCAATAATTGTGTAGAAAGATACCAATAATGGCTAATCCGCGTAAAGCATTACATTCTGTACGTGAAAGTAATTCTCTTTTCATTTTTTATTATTTTCTTTTTTTTGCAAAGGTATTTGACGTATAGCTTTTGTCCTATCTAACTTATCGTAATCAGTAGTTCCTTTTAATATTCTTGGACGATTTTCTTGATAGTTTTTGCTTAATATGTTATATTCATCTCTATAGTATATAGTATGTATTCCCCCTAAATAAAGTAACATGTGAGGTAAAGCATCGGTCATGAATTTTTTGTTTTTTGCTGCTATAATTTGTTTATAGATATCATGGTGTTTGGCTTTATACGCTGGAGATGTATATATCCAAAAAGGTATTTCAAACTCAAAGCGTGCAAGGTTATAATCTATATCAGCAGAGTGGTTGCGACAAATGAAACCACGGTTTCCTTCATAACATTCTTCTCCATGATCAGGCATATAAATGATAATAGCGTCTTTGTCTTGAAAACGTTTTATTATTTGGTACACAATAGAGTCGTTGTATAACACTGCATTATCGTAATCGGACAGTATCTTTCTGCGTTTTTTGTTTAAATCATATCGGATATTCTTATAATCATCTGCTTTAAAGTGTTTTGCCTTTTCTGGTGTGCGTTGTTCATAATTAACATGTTGCCCCATAAGATGAAACAATATAAGATTATGATCAGTGTTATATTGCTTCTGAAAGCAATCGTAGTCGTGTAATAACCCTGCATCATATTTATATAATCTGCTATTCCTGTTGTCAAACATGGCATCAGATAATTCTGGGTGATTAAGAAAAAAGCCCCCACTAAAATCGTAAACAGCTTGCTTAGCACGAGGTAAAAACTGATTAGTAATGAATGTTACATGATAACCTGCCTTACGGAAAACCTCAGGAAAGAGAGGGTAATCGCACCAATCTTTTTTATCCCCAACAACTTGTAGTGAAAAGATATTTTTAAAAACAAAACTTGTTAGATTATAAGGTGATACTACATCACTAAAAGGGGTTAGTAAGCCTTGCTTTTGTAAAGCCTCTTGGTGAGGAGTTGTAGGCATGAAATAGCCATACTGATGTGAGTGATGCTTACTATAGCTCTCGCCAATAATAAGTATGATGTTAGGTGATGTGTAGGAACAGCTATCAACCCATACTTTTCCTTTAGTTGCTATAAGTTGGCTTATCTGGTGAGAGGCTAATTTGTTTGAGAATATAGCGAAAGCTAAGCGGTAAGGTGGTATGTAAAATTGTGTCTCTTTTTCAGGCTGTCTTTGATATAAACTCATTTCGTGTTCCACTGCCCCTATAGTGTGAAGTGAGAAAATGCGATACATCATCTCTTTATTATGAGCTGAAGAAATAGCAGAAAAAATAAGGAAAAAGGTGCATATTAATCCGCTAAAAGTTTTCACAAAAAGCAAACTTTTTTTATTTGCCATAATCTTAAAGCAGTGTATAGAATCCCTTTTTTTTATTTTTCTAAAGATACTAAGATGCCGTTTTATAAAAGGGAAAAGCCCTGTTATAATGTTAATAAGTATTAGTATTAATATCAAACCTATTCCAGAGAAAAGAATATCTATAGAAATATAACTTGATAAAAATTCATTAGCTTCTTTACTATTAGTTTCACCTATAAGCAAAAGTATTGAAGGGTTTATAGTGGTTTGAAACTTTTCCCAGCAAAATAGATCTATTAAGCTAATACTATATGCCATAAAATATAAGACCAATCGTACCCATCGTCGTATTTGTCGCTTAAAGACCATAAGGAACAAGCTAACCAAATATAAATCAAGAAACAATTCAGGTATTAAATTGTCGTATACTTTTGCGTTTGGATTGTTAACAGGCAATTCCTCATAAGCTACTAAAATGCCAAGCAGATACATAAAAATAAAAAAAGATCTATTAGCCCTAATAGGGGTTAATATGCTATAGAAAATATGTGCAATCTTAGTAAATATTTTCATTGTATAATGCTTAATGCTATTTAATAAGGTGCAAAGATACTTTTATTTTATTATATGTAGCGATGTAAAAAGGGAATTAACATTTAAAATAATACAATTTATTCATACTCTGCAAAACTGCTTTTAGCTAAAAAACATGCTCATAATAAAAATTTCTGAGTAGGTAAAAAAGATATACACTACTGTGCGTTACTTGCTATCTTGTTGCGTTCATAATTGTTTAATAATAAGAGTGTTAAGAGGATATGACCTTTTACCCTATAAAACATCAACTTTTTAAGAGTAAAACATCATCTTTTGCTCACCAAAAGATGATGTTTTACTCTGCAAAAGCATACCTTTAATAAAATGATATGATAAATGTTTACAAATTACCTGTAAAATTCTTCTATATCTTGGATAATGTTTTGTGGAACAAGGTGGTGTATAGACATTCCTTGCTTCACATTATTACGTATTAAAGTGCTGCTAATATCTAATGGTGCACCTTGCAGAAGATGTACATTTTTAGGTAGTACTTCTTTTCTTGCGAAATGGTCGTCTTTACGTGGATATATGTATATTTGATACTGGGAAATAATATCTTCTGCATGGTTCCAACGGTTAAAAGCACGCCAGTTATCGCCTCCTATGAGCAAAGAAAAAGTGTTTTCGGGGTAAGAAATAGCAAGATGTTGTAATGTGTTCCAAGTATAAGATGGTTTAGGTAAAGAGAGTTCATAATCAGAAACTATGATTTTAGGGTGGTTAATAAGTGCTTTCTGAGCTATTTCAAGCCGTTTCTTATCATCTAATAGGTCTTGATGTATTTTAAAAGGATTTTGTGGAGACACCATTAGCCACACCTCTTGTAAGGACGCTTCTTTTAAGAATGTTTCTGCAAGGGTAATATGCCCATTGTGAATAGGATTGAAAGATCCGCCAAAAAGACCGATGTTCATATTATAGTTTTTGAAAACTAATGGTTTAGAAAATTCTTAATAATATTGTATGTTTCTTCTTTTGCTTTGTCAAGATTATTGTTAACTATAATAGTATCAAACTTGCTGGCAAAAGTTAGTTCCTCAGCTGCCTTTTTAAGCCGTGTTTCTATAGCTTCTAATGTGTCAGTATTCCTATTTATTAAACGACGACGTAATTCTTCTACAGAAGGTGGTTGAACAAAGACACTTAATGCTTTGTCTTTATAATAATCTTTAATATTACACCCACCTTTTACATCTACGTCGAAGATAACATTTTGACCAGCTTTCAGTTGGTTTTCTATTTGCTTTTTCAAAGTCCCATAAAAGCGATCTTTATATACTTCCTCATATTCCAAAAACTCATTGTTATCAATCTTGTTCTTAAAATCATCTAATGAAAGGAATATATATTCCACTCCATTACGTTCTTTGCCACGTGGCTGCCGTGTGGTGCAACTAATGGAAAAAGCTAAATGTAACTCAGGGTGTTCTTGCATTAACCATTGTACAATAGTACTTTTACCCGAACCTGATGGGGCTGAAAAGATTATCAATTTACCTTGCATATCGTAAAATAAAAAACTCTTATTAGCTTTATTCTGTAAGCATATAGCTAATTAAAGAGATGGTTATTATAGTGTATTGAGCACCTGCTCTTTAATTTGTTCTAATTCATCTTTCATTTTTACTACTATGTTTTGCATCTCTGCCTGATTACTTTTAGAGCCAGTAGTATTAATTTCTCGTCCCATTTCTTGAGCAATGAAGCCTAACTTCTTACCTAATCCATGCCCATTTTCCTCCATAGTCTCACGGAAATAACGCAGATGATTAGCTAAACGTTGTTTTTCTTCGCTTATATCAAGTTTCTCTATATAGTATATAAGTTCTTGTTCTAAACGGTTTTTGTCATATTCCACTTCTGGAATCTGCTTTAATCCTTCTATAATACGTTCACGAATCTTTGGTACTCGGCCTTTTTCATACGGCTCTATAGCTGTCATGTAATTTTCTATATTATTGAGTTTTTCGTTAAACTTATGCTGAAGAGCCTTACCCTCTTGCTTACGAAAAACTAACAAATGATCTATAGCTTGCAGAATGCCATTTAATACTATGTTCCATTCTTCTTCACTAAGTATTTCTACCTCATTCCTCATAGTTACATCAGGCAAACGTAGTAATGTTTCAAACCAATCGGAAGGTTCTGGTATACCTGTGTTTTTAGAAATTTCTTTTATTTGTTTATAGTAATTTTCTACTAAAACAGTATTAACATGAGTAGCGTCTGCACTAATATCTTTCTCTACCCATAGTGAGAAATCTACTTTTCCACGTTCTAACTTTTGAGCAATTAAGCGTCGGATCTCCATTTCTTTTTCTCTATACAAGGGAGCAATGCGTGCAGAGAGATCAAGAGCTTTGCTGTTAAGCGACTTAATTTCAATATTAATTTTCTTTTCTTTATAAGTTACGACGGCTTTGCCATAACCTGTCATAGATAGTATCATGAGTTTTTTCACGTTAAATTTCTGCAAAAGTACTAATTTCGAGTGGAAAAAGAGTAAATTTGCACATTAATTTAAAATAAAGCTATTGTTTTATGTCTTGCATTTTAAATATAGAAACGAGTACAAATGTGTGCTCAGTAGCAGTAAGCGAAGATGGTGTTTGCATCTTCGAGTTACAAGATTGTAGTGGTCCTAATCATGCAGAGCGTCTCGGCTCTTTTGTCGATGAAGCTATATCTTTTACAGATAATCATGCTATTCCTTTAGACGCCGTTGCTGTTAGTAGTGGTCCTGGTTCTTATACGGGATTGCGTATAGGTGTGTCTATGGCAAAAGGGATTTGTTATGGACGTGATATTAAGTTGATAGCAGTACCTACACTCGAGCTATTATCAGTGCCGGTGTTGTTACATAATAATAATATACCTGAAGATGCGTTGTTAGCACCTATGTTAGACGCACGACGAATGGAGGTTTATTCTCAGGTTTTTGATCGTGGTTTAAAAGCAAAGAATAGTTTGGAAGCAAAAGTAATAGATGAGAAGAGCTTTAAAGAATATTTAGATAAAGGCCCTGTTTACTTTTTCGGAAATGGTGCTTCTAAGTGTAAAGATATGATAAAGCATAATAATGCTCATTTCATTGACAACATAGAGCCTTTGGCCAAATATATGTTTCCACTTGCAGAGAAACGCTTTTTGAATAATAGGTTTGAAGATGTTGCTTATTTTGTTCCCACTTATTTAAAAGATTTCGTAGCTAAATCGGCAAAACCTTTATTATAAATAGATTTACTTAACGGATGTTTTTCTTAAAATAAATATTTCCACCTAATGAATATAGAAGGATTAGACTATAACACTCAAAGAGAAAAATTAATATTACCTCAGTATGGTAGAGAGGTTCAAAGCATGATAGATTATGCAATAACACTACCTACTAAGGCCGAACGTCAGGCTTGTGCAGAAAGTATTATAGCTATTATGGACAGAATGAATACCCAAAATCGTAGTAATGAAGGGTATATGCAAAAGCTTTGGGATCATTTAGCACTTATGTCAGGCTTCAAGTTGGATATAGACTATCCTTATGATGTATCTCAAGCATTATCTATTGCGAAAAAGCCAGAGCCTTTATCTTATCCACATCAGGTTAATCCTATTAAGCATTATGGAAGTATTGTCTATGAATTATGTGAAAAGCTAAGGAAGATGTCTCCAGGTCAAGAACGTGATATGTTAGTGCGTTCGGTAGCTAATCAGATGAAACGAGATCTTATACAATGGGCACATGGCTCTAGTGATAATGCTCGTGTGGCGTCAGATTTAGCTCGTTTAACAGATGGTGTTATACAGATAGATCTTAATACTTTTCGTTTCGATAAGATTAACGAGAAGGATTTTGTACAAAATAAAAGAAAGAAAAAGTCGTAATTTATGGAATCTTTTCTTATAGAAGGAGGTCATAGGTTAAGTGGAACCATTACACCTCAAGGCGCAAAAAATGAGGCTTTAGAAGTAATTAGTGCAATCCTCCTCACTAAAGAAGAGGTTATTATAGATAATGTTCCAGATATATTAGATGTAAATAACCTTATAAAGCTTTTACAAGAAATAGGAGTTAAGACTAAAAAGCTATCTTCTGGAAGGTTCTCTTTTCAAGCTGATGATATCAAGTTAGATTATTTAGAAAGCATAGAATTTGTACAAAAATGTGCTTCTCTTCGTGGTAGTGTGCTTATGTATGGCCCTTTGTTGGGACGTTTTGGGCTTGCTACAATAGCAAAACCTGGCGGAGATAAGATAGGTAGAAGGCGCTTAGATACTCATTTTATTGGGTTTAAAAATCTTGGAGCACATTTTGTTCATTTAGAAGGGAGAGATGTTTATGAAATAAAAGCAGAGCGGCTTCATGGTACTTATATGCTTCTTGATGAGGCTTCAATAACAGGTACTGCTAATATTATTATGGCAGCTGTTCTTGCAGAAGGCACTACTACTATTTATAATGCCGCATGCGAACCTTATATTCAGCAGCTTTGTAAAATGCTTAACAGTATGGGAGCTAAGATTTCAGGTATTGCGAGTAATCTGCTTACTATAGAAGGCGTGAAAGAACTACATGGAACAAGCCACAAAATACTGCCTGATATGATAGAAGTAGGTTCGTTTATTAGTATGGCTGTCATGGTGGGAGAAGGTATTAGGATAAAAGATACTTCGGTAGCAAATCTTGGTATTATGCTCGATATATTCAGAAGATTGGGTGTGCAAGTAATGGTAGATGGTGATGATCTTTTTATTCCTCGCCACGATCACTATGTTATAGACTCTTTCATAGACGGCTCTATTATGACTATTAGTGACGCTCCATGGCCAGGATTAAGTCCTGATCTTATTTCTGTTTTATTAGTTGTAGCTACGCAGGCTCAAGGAAGTGTGCTTTTTCATCAAAAAATGTTTGAAAGCAGACTGTTTTTTATTGATAAACTCATAGATATGGGGGCACAAATAATCTTATGCGATCCTCATCGTGCTGTAGTAATAGGGCATGATCACCAACGTACGTTGCGAGCAGGACGAATGTCTAGCCCTGATATTAGAGCAGGTATAGCTCTTTTAATTGCAGCCCTTTCAGCTCCAGGGATAAGTCGTATTGATAATATAGCACAAATAGATCGTGGCTATGAAGATATAGAAGAGCGTCTTAACGCATTAGGAGCTAAAATAACACGTGTGGCAAATAAGTAAGATTAAGCATAATATATATGATAAGACATGAAGACGTCTATAAAATAGGTTATTTAGGTAAGCCACATGGAGTGCATGGAGAAATGCAATTCATATTCAGTGATGATGTGTTTGATACTACTGATGCTGATTATTTGTTAATAGAATTAGATGGTATATTGGTGCCTTTCTTTATAGAAGAATATCGTTTCCGCTCAGAGCAGATGGCTCTTATAAAATTTGAGGATATTAATACAGAAGAAGAAGCACGTCGTCTTACGGGCAGCGTTGTACTGTTCCCAAGGAAAATAGCCGAAGAGAAATCTGAAAGTCTATCATTATCACAGATTGTAAATTACACTTTAATAGATAATAAGACGGGAAAGACGATAGGGAAAATAACAGGTATAGATGACAGTACAGTAAATACTCTCTTTGAGGTAACAACTTTAGGAGGTCAAGAACTGCTTATTCCTGCTAATAATAATCTATTTGAAAGTATTGATACTTCAAAAAAGATAATTAAAATGGTTATTCCTGAAGGATTATTAGATCTTTAGGATAAATATTATTATCAAGTTTTAGATAAAATAAAATTGTTATTTAGGATATAAAAATATATATGAAACAGCAAATCTGCATATTAGGTTCTACTGGAAGTATAGGTACTCAAGCTTTAGATGTAATAAGACAACATTCTGATCGTTATGAGGTATATGCTCTAACAGCTAATAATAGATGGGAAGATCTTGCTAAGCAAGCTCGAGAATTTCAGCCTGCAGCCGTAGTAATAGCAAATGAAAAGCATTACGAAGCATTAGTCGACTCTTTACGAGATATGCCTAATATAAAGGTATATGCTGGCAAAAAAGCTTTAAAAGAGATAGTAGAATCGGGCGAAATTAATATAGTTCTCACTGCTATGGTAGGGTATTCAGGTTTAGAACCTACTATTCATGCCATAAAAGCAAGAAAGAAAATATGTTTAGCTAATAAAGAAACACTTGTAGTAGCAGGAGAATTGATAGTAAAGTTAGCACAACAGTATCATGTGCCTATAATACCTGTAGACAGTGAACACAGTGCTATTTTTCAAAGTTTAGTAGGTGAAGGGGATAATGAAATAGAGAAAATTCTACTTACTTGTTCAGGTGGTCCTTTCCGATTATTTAGCAATGAACAACTAAAATATGTAACTGCAGATGACGCTCTTAAGCATCCTACATGGGAGATGGGTTCTAAAATTACTATTGATTCAGCTTCTTTAATGAATAAAGGTTTTGAGGTGATAGAAGCAAAATGGCTTTTTGGAATACCTGCAGATAAGATACAAGTATTAGTACATCCGCAAAGTATAGTACATAGTGCTGTCCAATTTATTGACGGTAGCGTTAAAGCACAGCTTGGAATGCCTGATATGCGTCTTCCTATACAGTATGCTTTTTCTTTTCCAGAGCGCATACGTCTTAATAGTGAGCGATTAAATCTGTTTGAAAAGCCACTTGAATTTTTCCCACCAGATGTTGAAAAGTTTAAATGTTTAGCAATGGCTTATTATGCTATCAATAAAGGAGGGAATATGCCATGTATACTAAATGCTGCAAATGAAATAGTAAATGAAGGGTTTAGGAAAGGAGTTTGCTCGTTCTTAGATATGGCTGATATCATTGAGAGAACAATGTTAAGAGTGTCCTTTGATGCTAACCCTGATTATAATGTTTATGTAAAAACAGATGAAGAAGCACGTAAAGTGGCACAAGACTTAATGCAACATTAATTAACAAATATAGTAATAATAAATAAACAAGCAAATATTTAATGGAAGTATTTTTGATAAAAGCACTCCAACTACTAATGGCTCTCTCGCTTTTAGTGTTACTTCATGAAGGAGGACATATGTTCTTTTCTAAACTTTTTGGAGTTAGAGTAGAGAAGTTTTATATGTTTTTCGATGTTTCTATTGGTAAATGGAGTGGTAAACTGTTTAAATTTAAACCTAAAAACAGTGATACAGAATATGGTATAGGCTGGTTACCATTTGGTGGATATTGTAAAATATCAGGAATGGTAGATGAAAGCATGGATACTGCACAGTTAGCAAAGAAGCCAGAGCACTGGGAGTTTCGCACTAAACCAGCTTGGCAACGGCTGCTAATCATGTTGGGTGGAGTGCTTGTTAATTTCTTTTTGGCACTTTTCATTTATACAATGATAATGTTTACATGGGGTGATACTTATTATAAGGTTTCTGATCTTTCTATGGGTATGAGCTTTAATGAGCAGGCTAAGGCGTTAGGCTTTAAAGATAAAGATGTGCTGATAGGTACTGATGAAGGAGCTTTTCGCGAATATGCTAATATGAATGGTGATTTCTTTCGTCAAATAGCACAAGCTAAGCGTGTGGATATTATCCGTAAAGGTAAAAAACTAAGCATATATCTACCAGGGAATCTTGATATGTTATCAATGGTAAAGGAGCGTCCGCTCTTTGCTGAGCCTTATATTCCTGCTCGTATAGACAGTGTAATGGCAGGTACTCCTGCAGCAAAAATAGGTATAAAAGCAGGCGATCATATCAAATCTTTTAATGGAAAACCTGTATACACTTGGTCGGATATAAACTATCAAACTTCTGTTTTGAATGATATAATGACAGTAAAGAATACACATAAAGATTCTTTAGTTGCTCGTAGAGTAGAATTGATAGTACAACACAAAGGTGTTGCAAAGTTAGATACTATAAAAATGTTACTAACGCCCGATTTAAAAATGGGTGTTTATCAGTCAAGCATTGCTTCATACTATAAGCCAACACATCAGGAATATGATTTTTGGGAAAGTATTCCTGCAGGTGTTAAGCATGGATTGAGTGTGTTAAAGGGGTATGTGTGTAACTTTAAGTATTTGGCTTCTGCTGATGGCGCAAAGAGCTTGGGAGGATTTGGCTCGATAGGTAGCCTTTTCCCTTCAGTCTTTGATTGGTATTTATTTTGGAATCTAACAGCATTCTTTAGTATCGTTCTTGCATTTATGAATATATTACCTATTCCAGCTTTAGATGGTGGACATGTAATGTTTCTTTTATATGAGATGATAACGCATCGTAAACCGTCAGAAAAATTTCTTATTTATGCTGAATATGTAGGCTTTGGTATCCTTATTCTACTTATGGTATGGGCTAATCTTAATGATATTCTACGATGGATAGGTGTTATGTAAGGAAGAAATAATAAAAAACATATAAGCGGCATTTACATTTTATAAGAAGTAAATGTCGCTTTTTCTTTATCTATTATAATTATAAATTTATGAAAAGTTATTCATCTAAAAGATCGGGTCTTAGTCTTTTAGTTCGCTCCATAGCTTGTTCAAACTCCCATTGCTTTATTTTAGCTTCATTACCACTGAGAAGTATATCAGGTACATCCCAGCCATTATAACTACGAGGTCGTGTGTATATAGGTGCTGATAACATGTTGTCTTGGAAGCAATCAGAAAGTGCACTTTGTTCATCGCTAATAGCACCGGGAAGGAGTCGTACAATAGCATCGGTAATAATGGCAGCAGGCAATTCTCCACCGGTAAGGACATAATCGCCAACAGATATTTCGCGTGTAATGAGATGATCCCTCACGCGTTGATCTACTCCCTTATAATGTCCAGCTAAAATTATGATATTTTCTTTTAAAGAGAGGTCGTTAGCCATTTTCTGATTAAATTGTTCCCCGTCTGGAGATGTGAAAATAATTTCGTCATACTTATGTTTTTCTTTTAAACTTGTTATGCAACGATATATAGGGTCTATTTGCATAACCATTCCTGCTTGTCCTCCAAAAGGGTAATCGTCTATACGCTTCCATTTGTCATTGCTATAATCGCGTAGGTTGTGTAAGGTAATTTTGGCTAAACCTTTCTTTTCAGCTCTGGCAAGAATGCTTTCATGTACAAAGCCCTCTATCATTTCTGGCAGTACTGTTATGATATCTATCCTCATTATTTAGTAAATTGTTTTTATCTTTGTTATTATTTTAATATTATGAAATAACCATAAAGCTATAAAATTGGTGATATATTTTCTATAAACATTTATCACAGCAGTTTTGCCATTTGTCTTGCTTAGATTATTTACAGACATTTTTTATGTGTTAAAGTATATTCTCTTTTGGAGCGTGCAGAGGTTTTCCTAAAAGTAAGGGCAAAAATAATAAGAAAAAGTGCAATATACAATAGAGAAAAGAGATATTTATGTAATTTTGTAGTATTACATAGCTAAAGAGAAGTATATAATGATTAAAGAATATCAGATAAGGGTTTTACCAGAGATAGGTTATAATGAGGCTAATTTAAAATCTTATCTTGCTAAAGAAGAGGGGTTTGTTTTAGAGGATATTAGTGCAGTACGTATATTAAAGAGGTCTATAGATGCTCGTCACAGAAATATATATGTTAATCTTAATATTCGTGTATATGTACATGAAAAGCCAGACGATGAGGCTTATTTGCATATAGATTATAAAGATGTTAGTAAAGCTCCTAAGGTTATTGTGGTAGGAGAAGGTCCTGCCGGTCTTTTTGCTTCTCTGCGTTTAATAGAGTTAGGTTTATGTCCTATAGTGTTAGAACGTGGGAAGAATGTGCGTGAGCGCAAGATAGATTTAGCGCAGATATCGAGGAGTCAGGAGGTAAATGGCGAGTCAAATTATTGTTATGGTGAGGGTGGAGCTGGAGCTTATTCAGATGGAAAACTTTATACTCGTAGTAAGAAGCGTGGTTCAGTAGAAAAAATATTAAATGTCTTTTGTCAGCATGGAGCAAGCACTTCTATTCTTTCAGATGCTCATCCTCATATAGGTACAGATAAATTACCTCATGTAATAGAAAACATGCGTAATACTATTCTTAGATGTGGTGGTGAAGTACGTTTCCAAACAAAAATGATAAGCTTTATTACAGAGGGAGATGTTATAAAGGGTGTAAAGGCTGTTGAGCAGAAAAGAGAGAGTGATACTTGTGGGGAGTTAGAATTTTTCGGACCTGTAATATTAGCAACAGGCCATTCTGCACGTGATGTTTATCGTTATATGGCACAGGTTAAAGGAGATATAGAAGCTAAGGGCTTAGCAATAGGTGTTCGTTTGGAGCATCCTTCTCATTTAATAGATGAGATACAATATCATAACAAGGAAGGGCGTGGAAAGTATTTACCTGCAGCTGAATATTCTTTTGTAACTCAAGTAAAAGGCAGAGGGGTATATTCTTTTTGTATGTGTCCTGGCGGCTTTGTAATACCTTCGGCTACTGGTGCAGAACAAGTAGTAACTAATGGTATGAGTC
This sequence comes from Prevotella amnii DSM 23384 = JCM 14753, assembly GCF_000378745.1. GTDB lineage: Bacteria > Bacteroidota > Bacteroidia > Bacteroidales > Bacteroidaceae > Prevotella > Prevotella amnii. The sequence goes on along the minus strand of NZ_KB905265.1, from coordinate 117,987 downwards.
CTGCTAATCGTGGCACACGATGGTCTAATGCAGGAATGGTAGTACAGATTAATCCTGAGGATATAGATGGTGATGATGTTTTAAGGTTGCTTTCTTATCAAGAAGAGTTGGAGCGCAATACATGGCAGCAAGGCGGACGATCTCAGGTAGCTCCAGCACAGCGTATGGCAGACTTTGTAAATAATCGTTTATCGTATGACTTGCCAAAGTCGAGTTATGCGCCAGGTTTACTTTCAAGTCCACTTCATTTTTGGATACCAAAGTTTATATCAGAACGCTTGCAGATGGCATTTCGTCTTTTTGGAAAAAATGCATCTGGCTTTCTTACTAATGAAGCGGTGTTAATAGCTTCAGAAACAAGAACGAGTGCTCCGGTGCGTATTTTGCGTAATCGTGAGTCGCTTATGCATATACGTTTAAGAGGACTTTTTCCCTGTGGAGAAGGTGCAGGTTATGCAGGTGGTATTGTTAGTGCAGGTATAGATGGTGAAAGATGCGCAGAAAGTGTTGCGGATTATTTAGGTAGACTCGGTTTATGATAGCTTATAAAACTTATTATAAAGGGTTTTTATAAAAATTCTTAGCGTTTTTTTTTAGATATATGTATAAATATAGTCTTTTATTTTTTTCTGTTTTATTAGTTTTTACAAGTTGTAATATTAGGAAAAGTGTAGATAAAGCAGATGTTAATAGTGGTGATACTTTAAGGTTAGAGTATGCTAAAAACATAGTAATAGTAAAGTATTCTGACTATACAAAGGTAGAAATTCTTAATCCTTGGAAAGAAAAGTCTATATTACATACTTACTTTTTATCTGATCATTATCTTAAGAAAGATTTAAGTGGTAAGGCAGACTTCCTTTTGGTTCCTTTAAAGCGTAGTGTGATATTTACAACAGTGCATGCTAATTTGTTAGAAATGCTTAAATGCCAAAACGCTATAGTAGGGGTAACAGATCTTAAATATATGTTGATACCCGATGTTCAAAAGCGTGCTAACATGAAAGAGGGTGCTATAGGTAAGATTGTTAATTGTGGGGAATCTATGAAGCCTAATATTGAAAAAATTATAATGCTTAAGCCACAAGCAATTTTTGTATCACCTTTTGAAAATAGCGGCAGCTATGGAATGTTGGGAAAGACAGGTTTGCCTTTGATAGAATGTGCTGAATATATGGAGAGTTCAGCGTTAGGTAGGGCAGAGTGGATGAAGTTTTATGGTATGCTCTTTGATAAGGAAAAAGAGAGTGACTCTTTATTTAATGTTGTAAAGAATAATTATTGGCGATTACATAGTTTGGCAAAAAGGAGTAAAGTGTCTCGTAGCATATTACCAGACCGTAAGGTGGGAGCTGTGTGGTATATCCCTGGCGGAGAGAGTAGTATAGGAAGGCTTTATAAAGATGCTATAGGTAAGTATGCTTATAGTAATGATAAGCATAGCGGTAGTTTGGCTTTACCTATAGAAACTGTCTTTTCTAAATTTAGCAAGTCTGATTTTTGGGTTTTATCTTATGTTGGCAATCTTTCTCTTAATACGTTATTAGAGGAGTGTCCTTATTATAAATATTTTCATCCTTATAAGGTTGCGGAGGTGTATGGTTGTAAAGTAGATAAAACTCCTTATTTTGAAGAGGTTAGCTGGCGACCCGACTGGCTTTTGCAAGACTTCATTCAGCTCTTTCACCCAGATCTTAAGATAGCTCCTTTGCGATACTATAGACGTGTTTCTGTTAACAAAAGTATGTAATGAGTAAGCGTTATATAGTAGTTATTACATTGTTATTAATAGGTATAATGATAATGTTTTGCCTTAATCTTAGCGTGGGAGCTGTTGATATACCTTTTTCTGCGGTTGTAGATATATTGAAGGGGGGAAAGGTGGAAAATGATAGCTGGCGTTTTATAGTGTTAGAAAGCAGGTTCCCACAGGCAGTAACAGCTTTGTTATGTGGAGGTGTTTTAGCTATTAATGGATTGATATTGCAAACAGTTTTTAGTAATCCTTTGGCTGGTCCTGATGTTTTTGGTATTAATGGTGGTGCAGCTTTGGGTGTTGCTTTAGTGATGTTATTTTTAGGAGGTACTTTTTCTTTTTATAGCTTTTCCTTTACAGGATTTTTAGCTATTTTGTTAGCAGCGTTTTTAGGAGCTATGTTTGTTACTATCCTTATATCTGCGTTGTCCCATCTTGTACATAGTAATACGATGTTGTTAATAGTAGGTATTATGGTAGGGTATATGTCTTCTTCTATAGTTTCTCTGTTCAACTTTTTTTCTTCATCAAACGAAGTAAAAAACTATATGATATGGGGGTTAGGCGATTTTGGTGGAGTCTCTTTTGAGATGTTATTACCTTTTTCGGTACTTTGCTTATTAGGTGTTTTTATATCTTTGCTTTTTATAAAACCATTGAATATATTATCGTTAGGAACTTTATATGCTGAGAGTTTAGGCGTAAATACTACTAAAATGCGAACTCTTCTGCTTATATTGACAGGTCTGCTAACATCTATCACAACATCTTTTTGTGGTCCTATCTTATTCTTAGGTTTGGCTGTTCCACATATTGCAAAATTGATATTAAAGTCGGAACATCAACCAAAGCTATTTCCTGTAACACTGTTAAGTGGTTCTTTTATTGCCTTATTATGTAATTTGCTATGTTCTCTTCCAAGAGAGGGAGGTATGTTACCCTTAAATGTTGTAACGCCTATAGTTGGTGCCCCTGTCATTATATATGTATTGATAAGGAAAAGGAAATAAATTATAGCAAAGATATGATGTTTAAGAAGATAATAGCATATATATTGTTGTGGGAAAAGAGCACATTTGTTAGAACAAAGGGATAGTTTCACGAATAAAAATAAATTATTTTTCATACATTTTTAAATTATTTTTATAGTAAAAATAATCTATTTTTCTTTCTTAAACATCATTTATCATTATGTAAAGTATAATGTTTTACCTTTTTATATCATATCTATTATAGTTGTTATCATAAGAATATGTGTTATTATGCTGCTTATAAGGTGAAGCATTCAGCTTTTTTTTAGTAGTAGGGTCTTTATTATTCAAATTTAAATGATAGTGTTAAGTTTGGTATAGTGTTGTTATGTTATAAAATGAATTTATATTATAATTTAGGTAAATATCCTTATAAATAACGATTGTGTAAACTTTCAGTTAGGAGTAACTTTGCAGCGTAAAAAACAAAAATAAAAGCATTATGTTTAATTCTCTGTTACTATTATCTTTGATGCTTGGTAATTACCAAGGAGTGGAAAAAGACACAATTACTAATACTTACAAGATGAAGGAAGTCTTAGTGGCAGATTTCAAGCGCAACAAGCGTAATCTTACTCCTATATCAGTATCAAGCATTAACTCTAATCAGATTAATGGGCAAGGTATTACAAGCTTAAAAGAGCTTTCAGGAGTTGTTCCTAATTTTTTTATGCCAGATTATGGCTCTCGTGCTAATACTCCTATATACGTTAGAGGTATAGGTGTGAAGGCTAAAGGCTCTGCCGTAGGTTTTTATGTAGATGGTATTCCTCACTTTGAAGCATCTGCATTTGATATTGATATGAGTGATGTTGCCGGTGTAGAGGTATATCGTGGCCCTCAAGGCACTCTTTATGGGCGTAATGCTATAGGGGGTATTATTAATGTTTATACACATAATCCTATAGATTACCAGCACACACGTTTTTCTTTAGGGTATGGTAAGTATAATGATGTTGTGGCTCAGGGGTCTACTTATCAGCGTTTTTCTAACAGCTTTGGAGTATCTTCAGCTATATCTTATCATCATAATGACGGTATGTTTAAAAATGAGTATTTAGGTAAAAATGCAGATGATATTAACGAGGTGGAAGGTAAGATAGGGCTTTATTGGCGTCCTGCTAACAGATGGTTGCTTCATCTTAATTCCACTCTTAGCTATAGCGATCAAGGTGGGTATCCATATTCATTGTATGATGTTAAAGCAAATAAGGTAGCACCGGTTAGTTATAATCGTTATAGCAGCTTTAGACGTTTAATATCATCTACAGGTTTTAATGCACGGTATAGCGATAATAAAATAAGTTTTAATAGTCAGACATCATATCAGTTTATTAAGACGCATTTAGGTATTGATCAAGATTTTACACCGAAAGATCTTCTCTTTGTTGTAAATAACTTTCGCCAAAATATGGTATCGCAGGAGTTTACGCTAAAATCGAACGATCAGCGTCGTTACCAGTGGATAGTGGGTATGTTTGGAATGTTAGATTATACTGATCAGTTTGTACAAGTAAATGTCTTTAATAAGAAAGTAGCTACTCCTACTTCTTATAAGACTCCTATTACAACCTTTGCTATATATCATCAAAGCTCGTATAATATTTGGCGTGGACTGTCGGCTACTGTTGGTTTGCGTTTTGACTATGAACATTCAAAGATTGATTATAACAAAGACTTGCTCAATTTAGCTATGGATAAAAGTATGAACGTATTAAATTATACTGATAAGGCAAGTTTTACACAGTTTACCCCAAAGGTTGCTATTCAATATACTACTAAAGAGCATAATTTATATTATGGAAGTATTACCCGTGGTTATAAGCCCGGTGGGTATAATGTGAGTTTAAAGACAGAAGCTGACCGCTCGTATGGTCCAGAGTATAGCTGGAACTACGAGACAGGTGCCAGATTAAACTTTCTACAAGGTAAGTTAACAGCAGAAGCATCGCTTTTCTATATCGATTGGAGAGATATGCAAACTACTTATCAAATACCAGGTATTGGCAATAAAGTGCTTAATGCAGGGCATACTAATAGCAAGGGATTTGAAATAGGGTTAGGTTATCATCCTGTTAAGGACTTAGACTTTACAATAAACTATGGTTTTACGCATGCAACGTATTTAGATTATAAGATGAATGATAATGCAGATTATTCTCATAACTATCTACCAATGGTTCCTAACCATACCTTATCTATAAATAACAGCTATACTATAAAAAATGCAGGCTGGTTTGATATGATAAGATTAAATGCAGGTGTAACAGGTTTAGGACGTATATATTGGACAGATGATAACGCTGTTTATCAAAATTTCTATGCTACGCTTAATACTAAGGTTAGTTTTACTAAAGGTATTTTTACATGGACTCTTTGGGGTAAGAACCTTACTAATACAGATTATATAGCTTATGGCTTTAAGTATGGTGGAAACTATGTACAGCAAGGCAAACCCCTTAGTTTTGGAACTTCATTAAGTGTTGATTTTTGATTTTATATAAAGAACAATGATTGAGTAAACCAGTATGAATAAGACTAATAAATCTTTTTCATTAATTACTTTTTTTTGCTTGTATATAGCGCAAATGGTGCCTTCGTCTTTTCTGATGACTGCATTACAAGTAATAATGCGTGAAGGTCATTATAGTCTTACTACTATTGGATTACTTAATCTCGTTCGATTGCCATGGCTTTTAAAGCTATTTTGGTCGCCACTTATAGATAGGAATTGCATAACAATAGCACATTATAAGCGTACTATCATAATAACGGAGAGCGTCTATGCTTTAGCACTTGTTATAACAAGTCTGGTTAATGTGCAAAGTAACCTATTACTGATTCTTATACTTGTTTTTATATCATTATTAGCTTCTGCTACTCAAGACATAGCTACCGATGCTTTAGCTATTATAACATCTGTAAAAAGAGAGCGTAGTATGTTAAATAGTATGCAGTCTATGGGTAGTTTTGGAGGAGCTTTGTTAGGATCGGGAGTATTACTTATAGTCTTAAAAAATTATGGTTGGCTAACTGTTGTATTATGTTTAGCCTTCTTTGTTATTATAATGCTTATACCTTTATTATTAAATAAAGGAATGAAAGCTAAGACCCCTAAACCTTCTCAGAAAGCTACGTTTGGAGATATTCTTTACTTCTTCTCTTCTATGGATAATTGGCGGCAAGTAGGTTTTTTGTTGCTTTATTATATGGGGCTTATAGGTATTATATCTATGTTAAGACCATATATGGTAGATTGTGGTTATGATATTAAGCAAATAGGATTTTATATAGGTGTTTTAGGTACGTTTTGTTCGTTTGTTATGGCTTTTGTTGCAGGTTTTATAATTAAGTATATAGGCATTTTATATACTCGTTTTATAGTGGCACTTGCTATTTGCTTAGCACCTGTTTATTTTTTTATTATCAACTTGCTTCCCTTTAATCATATAGCTCTTATAATAGGTATCGTGTATGTTCAGATATGTTATGGTCTGGCTACAGTAGTGGTATATACATCTGCAATGCAATGTGTGCGGCATGGTCGTGAAGGTACAGACTTTACTATTCAGATTGTTATTACACATCTCTCTGGTATAATCATAGCAGCAGTGGCAGGTTTTGTGGCACATCACTTAAATTATAGTGGTTTGTTTGCTGTCGAAATATTTATTTCTGTTCTAAGTGTACTATATATACTTAGATTTTTTAAAAACAAAACAAAATACCATATAATATAATGGAGAATAATAAAAGAGAGCGTGAAGCTGTTGTTATAGGAGCAGGACTTACAGGTCTAACTTGTGCTATGCATCTAAAGGGTTTAGGTGTTGATGTAGAAGTGTTAGAGAAAGAAAATTATATAGGTGGCTTAATGCAAACGGAGGTAGTTGATGGGTTTACCTTTGAAAAAGGTCCAAGTTCGGGTACAGTGAAATATCCTGAAGTGGCAGAGCTGTTTGATGATTTAGGGGATAGTAGTTCTTTCGAATCTTCTTTTGCGTCCTCTAAGTGTAGATTGATATGGAAGGATAATAATTTTCATGCGCTCCCATCAGGATTGTTAAGTGCTGTCAAGACGCCACTTTTTAGTATGAGAGATAAGTTTAGGATTTTAGGAGAGCCGTGGCGAAGTAAAGGGACTGACCCTAATGAGAGTATAGGAAGTATGGCAGAACGAAGACTTGGGAAGTCGTTTGTAGACTATGCTGTAGATCCTTTTATTTCAGGCGTATATGCAGGAAACCCTTATTCTCTTCCTACCAGATTAGCATTACCAAAGCTTTATAATCTTGAGCAACAATATGGAAGTTTTATTAAAGGTAGTATACATCTTGCAAGAAAAGGTAAAACAGCGCGTGAGAAGCGGGCTACCAATGAGATTTTTTCTACTAAAGGAGGTTTTCATACATTAATAAGTTCTCTTGGCAAGAGTATAGGCTCAGATAATATCACACTAGGTTGTGATAATATTACAATAAACTTTAATAATGGAAAATATATAATATCATGCAATGAAGAGCAAATAATAACAAATAATCTTATAACGGCTTGTCCGTCATATGCTTTGCCGTCATTATTAAAGTTTGTGCCAAAAGCCCAATTAGACACACTTGATAATCTTTATTATGCTCCTATTATAGAAATAGGGGTAGGAATAAAGAATACTGGCAATGTTAAGTGGAACGCCTTTGGAGGTTTAGTCCCTTCTTGTGAGAAAAAAGATGTATTGGGTATTCTTATGCCTTCAGCATGTTTTAGTAATCGTTCGCCAAAAGGTGGAGCTACATACGCTTTTTTTATAGGTGGTGCTATACATCCGGAATATCTTGATAAGACTGATGCTCAGCTGGAAGAGTTGGTAAACAAATCGCTTCACGTAATGTTAGGTTATCCTAAGGGTACTTCTGCTGATGTAATTCGTATTTATCGTCATAAGCATGCCATTCCTCAGTATACGCTATCTACGGATGCTCGCTTGTCTACCATTGATGCTCTTCAGTATAAATACAAAGGTTTACATATAGCAGGAAACCTAAAAGACGGAATAGGCATGGGGGATAGAATAAAGCAAGCAGTAGATGTGGCAGAAAATGTTGCGAAGTATTGTAAGTAAGATGTAAAAGTTATAGCAACTTTATATTGATATTAAGGTGAAAAGTAGTATATTTGCAAATAGATATATTATAAGTTAGTGTTTTATCCTTAAAAAGAAGCAATCTAAAGTAATAGCTATATGGTAAAAAGATATATAGAAGAGAATGAGGCAAGAATGCTTGAAGAGCTATTCAGTCTTATTCGTATTCCAAGTGTAAGTGCGCAGCCTGCTCATAAAGAGGATATGGTAAAATGTGCTAACCGTTGGAAAGAGCTGCTTTTAGAAGCAGGTGTAGATAAGGCGGAGGTTATGCCTTCAAAAGGTAATCCTATGGTTTACGCAGAGAGGATAGTAGATCCTGAAGCTAAAACGATATTAGTTTATGGTCATTATGATGTAATGCCAGCAGAGCCTTTTGAGCTTTGGAGAACAGAGCCTTTTGAGCCAGTTATTAAAGATGGTCATATTTGGGCGCGTGGTGCAGATGATGATAAAGGGCAGTCTTTTATCCAGGCTAAGGCTTTTGAATATCTCAACAAGCATGATTTGTTGAAACATAACATGAAATTTATCTTTGAAGGGGAAGAGGAAATAGGTTCTGCCAGTCTTGGACCTTTTATAGAAGAGCATAAAGAGTTATTGAAATGTGACATTATTCTTGTTTCAGATACAACCTTAATAGGTGCTGACGTTCCTTCTATAACGACTGGTTTGCGTGGCTTGTCTTATTGGCAAATAGAAGTAACAGGTCCTGATCATGATCTTCATTCAGGAACCTTTGGAGGTGCTGTGGCTAATCCTGCAAATGTTCTTTGTAAACTAATAGGCGATGTTACTGGCCCTGATGGAAAAATACGTTTCCCTGGTTTTTATGATGACGTAGAAGAGGCTTCAGAAGAAGAGCGCAGTCTTGTAGCATCTATACCTTTTGATGAGGAGAAATATAAGAAATCTATTGGCGTTAAGGATATTTTTGGTGAAGAAGGATATAGCACTATAGAGCGTACAGGCTATCGTCCTTCATTTGATGTATGTGGTCTTTGGAGCGGTTATCAAGGCGAAGGTGCAAAAACTGTAATTCCTTCAAAAGCATATGCGAAAATTTCTTCACGTCTTGTGCCAAAGCAAGATTATAAAAAGATAGGGCAATTAGTAGTAGATTATTTTAATAAGGTGGCTCCTAAGACTGTTCATGTAAAAGTAGAAATGTTACATGGGGGGTATGGATATGTTTGTCCTATTGATATTCCTGCATATAAAGCAGCAGAAAGAGGTTTTGAAAAAGTTTTTGGGAAACGTCCTTTGCCTGTTCGTATTGGTGGAAGTATTCCTATAATCTCTACTTTTGAAAAAACTCTTGGTACTAAAAGCATTTTAATGGGCTTTGGATTAGAGTCTAATGCTATCCATTCTCCAAACGAAAATATGCCAATAGCTCTTTGGAAAAAAGGTATAGAGACTGTTATTAATTTCCATTTAGAATACGATAAAGAAGAATAATTTCAAATATTTTACTAACTAAAGCATATCTTGCTAATATAAAAGAAAGAGCAAGGTATGCTCTTTTTAAAATTTATAATAAATGAAAGAAAAGTTGTTACATTCTTTTTTAAAAGTAGGAAACTTTATTCTTGAAGAGCTTCCTTTTATAGTGATCTTTGTTTTTTGTATGTGTCTTAATACATTAAAAGATTCTATTTTAAATTGGGGGGGGGTGTTGTAATTTAAAATATTATAGCATTTCTTTTTTGCTATCTGTTATTTTTTCTTGCGCAACGAGAAAAAATATTTTTTTAAAAACCATCTTCTATTTTATAACTGTATTCTTTTTTGCTGTATATATGTTCCTTTGGTTGGTTTTTGGAACTTCAATATCTCCGCTTATAGTTCAGCTTATTGTAGAAACTAATGGGAGAGAGTCTTCTGAGTTTTTTACTGCTTTTGTTTTTTCCAAAGGAGCTATAATAACTTATGTGTCTGTTATAGTATTAATAACTATAATTGTGTTTTTTGAAAGACTATGGAAAAAGATAAGAGAAAAAAAATGGTTAAAAAGAAAGTTTTTGGTATTTATATTTGGTATTATTTCTGTGTTTTTGCTTATAGCAGGAATATTCAGCTCCAAACTATATTATACGTTGTATAAATGTCAAACTTATGCAGATTTAGAAAGTTGGGTAATAGAAAACATTCCATTTCCAATGGATTCGTTTACATCGACTGCTTATTCTATTCATGCTTTAGAAGCAACTAAAAATGAAATAAAAATAGCAGTAAATTTAACCAAAGATATTTATCGTCAGCCAGTAACTGATGAAGTAAACGATTCTATAAATATTATTTATGTACTTGGAGAATCTTTTATAAAGTCGCATGCATCTCTTTATGGATATAAGCTAAAAACTACTCCTTTTATGGATACAGAAGAGCATAAAGGTAATCTTGTGGCTTTCAGTGATGTTGTGGCTCCATTTAATTCTACAACACTAGTGGAGAAAAACACATTTTGTTGTAATAGTTTGAGTGATGGCGAAGAATGGTATCAAACGCCCTATTTTCCTATTCTATTTAAGAAGGCAGGTTATAAGGTCTTGATGTGGGACATCCAAAGAGATTTTTTGAAAAATGCTTTTTTTACTTTTTCTGTTAATTCGTTTATGTATAATAGAGAGTTGCAAAAGTATGCATATACATACGCATTTGATAAAAGTTTTTTATATGATGAAGACTTGGTTAATGATTTCTTTAAAAAAGGAGAAAGCATGATGGGAAAGAAAAATCTTATTATTTTTCATTTGTTTGGGCAACATATAGATGCAAGTGAAAGGTACCCACATGGCAAAAAGTTTTCAAAGTTTTCTTATAAAGATATAAAGCGTAGTGAAAGCTATTTGACAAAAGATAAAAAGCAAGATATTGCAGAATATGATAATGCTACTTTTTATAATGATTATGTTATTAAGAAGATAGCAGAAAAATATGCTAATAAAAATACGATTATGATTTATTTCTCAGATCACGGAGAAGAAATATACGATTACAGGGATTCAAAAGGAAGAAATGCAGGAGGTAGCGGCGTTACTCCTAATTTATTGAAATATCAATACGAGGTGCCTTTTGTTATATGGTATTCAAATTCATTTAAGAAAAAATATCCTAAATTAGTTAAAGAAATACGAGCTTCAAAGGATAAACCTTTTATGACAGATAATGTTTGTCAGATTCTATTCCATATAGTAGGAATGAAAACAAAATGGTATAAAGCAGATAGGGATTTGATAAGTCCAAGTTATGTTGCAAGAAAACGAATCATAGCAGATAAAGATTATGATAAATATGTAAAAAATAGGTAATATAGCTATGTGAGGGGTTTATTAAATTATAATTTTGCACTTAAAGTAAAAAAACAAAAAGGAACGTTAATAGTTTAAAATAGAGTTTAATGCCTAATAATTAATATATTTTTTCGATTTTATTAATTATCTTTGCATTGAATATGATAGAAGTTAAGGTTAAAGAAGCAGATATAAAGAAGGCTGTAAATGAAGGTGTAGATGCCTTTGTTGCAGTATTTGTGAAAAGTATAAAGGAAGCCATTGGAGGAGAGCTGACAAAAGAAGCTATGATGCAGTTGAATTCTGATCAAGTAACATTATTAGCTTGGGATTATTTGCATAAAGAAGTCTCTGTTGGAGGATATGTTCAGTTGATCTATAATGGTTTCGGAGCTTTTATTTTTCGCAATCCGTTTGCTGTAGCTATGCGTAATTGGGGCATAAGGGATTTATATACTCATATAAAGCATGCTAAAAAGTTTTATGACAAATATCATGAGCAGATAGAGCGTGAAATGAGTGATAATGACTTTATGGCTCTGTTTGAACAAATGCCAGAGTTTGATGAGTTTGATGATGAGTTTGTTATAAATGAGGAGCATTGGATGGAGTGTGTTGCAGCTTATATAGATGACCATATTTATGAATTTGCAAAAATAGAAAAAGATGAATAACGAAAAGCAATCAAAAAAGCGTAAGGTATCAGTGCAGATTCGTAATAAGAAAGCTTCTTTTGAATATTTCTTTGTAGATACATATACTGCTGGAATAGTGCTTACGGGTACGGAGATAAAATCTATTCGGGCGGGTAAGGCTTCATTAGTGGATGCTTTTTGCGTTATAAATAAAGGTGAGATGTGGGTACAAGGTATGAACATCTCGCCTTATTTTTATGGGTCGTATGCTAATCATGAAGCTAAACGTCCGAGGAAATTACTATTGAACAAAAAAGAAATTAGGGCTTTAGAATCTGATTCGCAGGCACCTGGCTACACTATTATTCCAACACTTGTATTTATAGATGATAATGGGCGTGCAAAAATAAAAATTGCACTGGCAAAAGGTAAGAAAGAATATGATAAACGTCAAGTTTTAAAGGCGAAAGAAGATAAAAGAGAAATGGACAGAGTGCGTAAGCGCTATTAACAAAAAAGGAGGAGGAATTGTTGATAAGTTGGAAGTTCATGTTATTATGATAGTAAGAAAATAGTTATAAGTAAGGACTCTCAATATTTAGTTCCCTCTGCTCTTAAATAAAAAGATGTTATGCAATTAAAAAAGAAGAGATGGCATTGCCTATCAGGTCAAAAGCCAACAGAAATGGATCTAAAAATAATGGAGTTAGAAAAAAGAGGAAAGTTAGTACCTACTCGTAATTTGATTAGAACTCCAGAAGAGATAGAAGGTATTCGTCGTGCAGGTGTAGTGAATACAGGTTGTTTAGATGCTTGTGAGGCAGCTATAAGACCTGGTATAAGTACACAGGATATAGACGATATATGTGCGCAGTATTGTAAGGATCATAATGCAATATCAGCAACTCTTGGTTATGAAGGATTCCCTAAAAGTGTCTGCACAAGTATTAATGAGGTGGTATGTCATGGCATACCAAAGAAAGAAGATATATTAGTGGAGGGTGATATTATAAATGTAGATATGACAGTAATTGTAGATGGTTACTATGCTGATGCTAGTCGTATGTTTATAGTAGGTGGAAAGACTACTCCGGAAAAAGAGCAACTTGTGCGTGTAACGAAAGAATGTCTTGATATAGGTGCTGCAGCAGCTAAGCCTTATGGCTTTGTAGGTGATATAGGCGCAGCTATTCAAAAGCATGCAGAAAAGTATGGCTATGGTGTTGTGCGTGATTTATGTGGACATGGTGTTGGATTAGAATTTCATACAGAGCCAGAGGTGTTACATTTTGGTCATCGTGGTACTGGTATGGTATTAGTTCCGGGAATGGTATTTACCATAGAGCCTATGATTAATATGGGAACATGGAAAGTGTTTCTTGATGCTGATGATCCTTATGGTTGGGAAATTATTACAGGTGATGAAAAGCCATCAGCACAATGGGAGCATACTTTTTTAATGACAGAAAACGGCTTGGAAATTCTTACATATTAAGTATAAATTAAGGAGTTTTATCTTATGATAAACTTTAAATAGTTTTATTGAAATGGATAACGATGATATTTATATATTAGCTATAGAAAGTAGTTGTGATGATACAAGTGCAGCAGTTTTACATAATGAAGTTATTTGTAGTAATGTAACAGCATCACAACAAGTGCATAAAGATTATGGAGGGGTAGTTCCAGAGCTTGCCTCAAGAGCGCACCAACAGAATATAGTGCCAGTAGTAGATCAAGCAATTAAGCGTGCAGGTATTACTAAGGAGCAATTATCTGCCATTGCTTTTACTCGAGGGCCAGGTTTGATGGGAAGCTTATTGGTAGGTGTAAGTTTTGCTAAAGGATTTGCAAGGTCATTAGGAATACCTTTGATAGAGGTTAATCATTTACAAGGTCATGTAATGGCGCATTTTATAAAAGAAAATGAGGAAGATAATAATCAGCCTCCATTTCCTTTTATATGCCTTTTAGTATCTGGAGGAAATTCGCAGATAGTAAAGGTAAATGCTTATAATGATATGGAAGTATTGGGGCAGACTATAGATGACGCTGCAGGAGAGGCTATTGATAAATGTTCAAAGGTAATGGGGCTTGGTTATCCTGGTGGTCCTATTATAGATAAATTAGCTCGTAAAGGAGACCCGCTAACTTATAAGTTTGCAGAGCCTAATGTTACTGGATATGATTATTCGTTTTCGGGTTTGAAAACATCTTTTCTTTATAGTATGCGTAAGTGGATAAAAGAAGATCCTGATTTCATAGATCATCATAAAGAAGACATAGCAGCAAGTTTGGAGCATACTATCGTAGATATTTTAATGAAAAAATTGCGTAGAGCAGTTAAAGATACTGGTATAAAGCATGTTGCAGTTGCTGGTGGAGTATCAGCTAATAACGGTTTGCGTAATGCTTTTGGGGAACATGCTAAAAAGTATGGTTGGATAACTTATATTCCTAAATTTAGTTATACCACAGATAATGCTGCGATGATAGCAATGGTGGGTGTATTTAAATATAGAGACAAAAAGTTTGCCTCAATAGATATTCCAGCATTTAGCAAGGTTACGTTTGAATAAAAAGTTTTTTATTATATAAACAAATATTTTTGAAACAAGTAGGTTTTATATAGGAGTAATAGAATCTTGTTTTAATTTTATATTTTTGAAAATATGGATTTTGAAAGTAAAGTTATATCTCGCCAAATAGGTGATCTGCTCTATTCGTCGGGTCTGACAATAGGAGCAGCAGAAAGTTGTACAGGTGGTAGAATTAGTGAAGCAATGATAGCTATTCCAGGGGCATCTGATTACTTTAAAGGTTCTATAATAGCATATACTAATGAGGTGAAAGAATTACTTCTGAATGTTTCTCATGATGTTATAGATGAGCAAACTGCTGTTTGTGAGGAAGTTGCAAAACAAATGGCATTAGGAGTGATAGAGGCTTTAGATGTTAATTTTGCAATAGCATCAACAGGTATAGCAGGGCCTGGAGGAGGTTCTTTGACTATTCCTGTAGGTACTATATGGATAGCATATGGAAGTAAAAATGATATTCGTACATTTAAATTGGAAGAAGATTTTGGACGTGATATTAATTTAGCTATAGCTACAAATAAATCAATGCGTTTGATGTTAGAATTTTTACAGGAAAAAGAAATTAGAGAAGAATAAAGACAAAAAATCTTAATAAGTATAATTAAAAGGAAATATACCTTTGTATATATGAATATTTTTTTGTAATTTTGCACACTGTTTGGAATAGGTATCAATTAACGAATTACAAAACTAAAGATAGAAATGTCTAAGATTTGTCAGATTACAGGTAAGAAGGCACAAATAGGTAATAATGTGTCTCACTCAAAGCATCGCACAAAGCGTAGTTTTGATGTCAACCTATTCAGTAAGAAATTCTACTATGTAGAAGAGGATTGCTGGATTTCTTTGAAGATTAGTGCGGCTGGTCTTCGTTTAATAAATAAGGTAGGTCTTGACGCTGCTCTAAAAAAAGCTGTAGCTAAGGGTTTCGTTGACTGGAAAGAAATTAAGGTTATAGGAGACTAATATAATGGCAAAGAAAGCTAAAGGTAATAGAGTCCAAGTAATCTTGGAATGTACAGAAATGAAAGAGAGCGGAATGGCTGGTACAAGTCGTTACGTTACTACTAAAAATCGTAAAAATACTCCAGAACGTTTAGAGCTTAAAAAGTATAATCCTATATTAAAGAAGATGACTCTTCATAAGGAAATTAAGTAGGCGGTTCTGTAAAAAAAGTATTAAGTTAATAGTAAAATAAGCAGACAATGGCAAAGAAAGCGGTTGCTACCCTCCATGAAGGTTCTTCGGATGGTCGCGCATATACAAAAGTAATTAAGATGGTTAAAAGCCCAAAAACAGGTGCTTATGTTTTTGATGAACAGATGGTTCCTAATGAGGCTGTGAAAGATTTTTTCAAGAAATAAGTTCTTGTTATAAAATATAAATAAAAAGAGAGTGTATTGCGATATTAGCAATGCACTTTCTTTATATGGTTACGTTCAAGAATAATTTATTAAATTAATAAAAACATTCAAAGAAATCAAATATTATAATATATTATTAATGAATTATGTTTTTCTAT
Source organism: Prevotella amnii DSM 23384 = JCM 14753 (assembly GCF_000378745.1). Taxonomy (GTDB): domain Bacteria; phylum Bacteroidota; class Bacteroidia; order Bacteroidales; family Bacteroidaceae; genus Prevotella; species Prevotella amnii. The sequence goes on along the minus strand of NZ_KB905265.1, from coordinate 102,009 downwards.
AGTATACGTGATTTAATAAGGTTTTTATAATATTTAAAGTAGAGGGGATAAACTGAATTTTTATAAGTATAGGTGGGTTTAGATTGTAAGAATATGTTAAAGAAAAAAATATTATTTATATGTTTAGGTAATATATGTCGTTCACCTGCTGCTCATGCTATTATGCAGAAAATGGTAGATGATGAGAGATTATCTGATAAATATGAGATAGATTCTGCAGGTATAGGAGATTGGCATTTAGGAGAGTTGCCAGATAAGCGTATGAGAGAACGAGGGGCTAAGCAAGGTTATAAGATAACTCATCTCGCAAGGCAGTTTAATGCTGCTACGGATTTTGCTCATTTTGATATTATTATTGTTATGGATGAAAAAAATTATAGCAATATAATATCTCAAGCTAAAAATAATATTTACAAATCAAAGGTAAAGTGTATAGCAGAATACTTTGTAAAGTTTAAGGGTTATAAAGAAGTGCCAGACCCATATTATGGAGGAATTGAAGAATTTGACAAAGCGCTTGACTTAATTAAAGATGGGTGCGAAGGGATCTTAAATAATTTGAAATAACTAATTTTTAGTAGTTAATTATATGTAGTATATAAAACCTAAATAAAATAAAAGTTGTAGGTTAGTTAAGAATTTAGAGATTTATGCTTATCTTTGCAAAATAATTATATTTAAGTATATCAATTATTTAAGCAATGGATAATATTGATTTTACCAAACAACTCAAAAATACCATAGATGAGTTGTCTTCAGAAAAGTCTTTAGAAGGTCTTTTCCATGAGCACAAAGATGGAGATCCATTGCCTTCTGCACGAGATTTAGAGGAGATAGTTAAGTTAATAAGGTCTATTTTGCTTCCAGGCTTTTTTGGCAATTCTATAGTCCATTTACATACAGTACAATATCAGATAGGAGTAGATGTTGAGCGTTTACATAAGTTGCTTAGTAGACAAATATTAGCAGGTCTATGTTTTATAAAAGACTGTAAATGTGAAAATGATGCTTATATGCGTATTTGTATGCAAGAAGAATCTGAAATTATATCAGTTAGGATAATAGAAAAACTTCCTATGTTGCGCAAAATTCTTTCTACAGATATTAAGGCATCTTATGATGGTGATCCTGCAGCAATGAGTTGGGGAGAAATTATTTCTTGTTATCCTGTGATTAAGGCTTTGACAAATTATCGTTTTGCGCATGAGTTACAAATAGAAAAAGTTCCTCTTATACCACGTTTAATAACAGAAATGGCACATTCGGAAACGGGTATTGATATTCATCCTTCTGCAATTATTGGTACACATTTTACAATTGATCATGGGACAGGTGTAGTAATAGGTTCAACATGTGTAATAGGTAATAATGTAAAACTTTATCAGGGTGTTACCCTTGGGGCAAAAAGTTTTCCGCTTGATAAAAAGGGTAATCCTATAAAAGGTATGTTGCGACATCCTATATTAGAAGATAGGGTAATAGTATATGCCAATGCAACTATTCTAGGGCGTGTTACAATAGGTCATGATAGTATTGTTGGTGCAAATGTTTGGGTTACATCTGATATGAAACCTTATTCTAAAAAGTATAAACAAAATAAAATAGATATTTTAGACATCGATTTCTATAATGGAGAAGGAATTTGAATTGATAGCCAAGACTTTTATGGGACTTGAGCAGGTTCTTGCACAGGAGCTTATACAGTTAGGAGCTAATAATGTGCAAATAGGTCGTCGTGTTGTAACTTTTACAGGAGATAAGGAAATAATGTATAGGGCCAATTTCCAATTACACACGGCTATTCGTATACTTAAACCTATTATACACTTCAAGGCTACTAGTGCAGATGATATGTATAATGAAGTTAGTAAGATAGATTGGGATAAATATATAGAAAAAGGAAAAACTTTTTCGGTGGATTCTGTTGTTTATTCTGATGAGTTTACTAATTCACGTTTTGTTACTTATAAAGTTAAAGATGCTATTGTTGATCAAATTCGTGAACGTACTGGGCTTCGTCCAAATATATCTGTAACAAATCCAGATATTCGTTTAAATATTCATATATCAGGTTTTGATGCTACTCTTTCTTTAGATTCGAGTGGAGAATCTCTTCATCGACGAGGGTATAGACAAGAAAGTGTAGAAGCTCCATTAAACGAAGTGTTAGCAGCAGGATTGATTTTGATGACAGGTTGGAGAGGAGAATCAGATTTTATTGACCCGATGTGTGGGTCGGGAACTTTGCCTATCGAAGCAGCCTTAATAGCTTGTAATATATCGCCAGGAGTATATCGTAAGGAATTCGCTTTTGAAAAATGGTCAGATTTTGATCAAGATCTTTTTGATAAAATCTATAATGACGATTCTTTAGAACGTGAGTTTGAACATCATATCTATGGCTATGATATAGATATGAAATGTGTAAATATAGCAAAACATAATATTTCTGCTGCAGGTTTATCAAAGCATATTAGTATAAAACAGCAAGATTTTAAGGATTTTAAAAGCCCAGAAAATAAGAGTATTATAATAATGAATCCTCCATATGGAGAGCGAATTTCTACACCAAATCTACTTGGAACATATAAGACAATAGGCGAGAGTTTAAAGCATAATTTTATAGGTAATGATGCTTGGATACTTTCTTATCGAGAGGAATGTTTTCGTCAAATATGTTTGAAGCCTAGTATTAAGATTCCTTTATATAATGGTTCGCTGGAATGTGAGTTTAGGCGTTATCAAATGTTTGATGGTAAGATGAAGGTTTTCCGCAAAGAAGGTGGTGTTATAAAAACTGAAGATGAAAAGCGTGAAATGGCGCAACAACATCGGTTTAAGAAAGAACGTAATTTCAAAAAGCGTCTTACTGAAAGCGAACAGAATGCGGAAGGAGATATTCGTTCATTTATATTTCATAGCTTAGAACCTAAGGTAAAAAAGAATAATCGTAAACGTAGTTCTAATAATGTTAGAAGTATAGATGACAATTATGCCAAATTTGCTGAAGATGAGAATATATATGTTAGAAAACGATTTGATAAAAATAAAAAGCGTGGAGGCTTTCGTGGTAAAAAATATTAAAAAATGAATATGAAAAGATATGCAAATCTTGTTGGGATAATTATTATGATTGGCTTTTTTTGTCCTAAAAGTTCTATAGCACAGAAATTGTTTACTTTAGAAGACCTAAATTTTGGTGGTAAAAATTATTATAAAATGACTCCCCAGCGGCGTTATCTGACTTTTTGGGGAGATAAAGTTGTGCGACAAGGTTTTGATGTTTGTAAATTAATTGATTTGAAGACCGGAAAGGAATCTACTCTTTTTACTCTTGGAGAAATCAATGCATGGGCAGAGTTGCCTATAGACGATCAACCTAAAATAAGAAATTTATATTATGTATCATTTCCTTTTGCTGATAAATCTATTGTAGAAGTATCAAATGGAAAGAGTATTTATATGATAGATTTTAAAACTCATAGGATTATAGATACAATAGAGCTACAAAAAGAGGCTCAAGTGAGAAAGTTTAATATACAAAGCCATTCTACTGCATATGTTCAAGATAATCAGCTATATGTTATAGATCCATCTGGAGCGGAACATAAATTAACAAAAGATGGTTCCTCTAATATAGTTTATGGTCAGAGTGTACATCGTGACGAGTTTGGTATTAATGGAGGTTTGTATTGGAGTCCTAAGGGTAATCGTTTAGCATTTTATCGTATGGATCAAAGTATGGTGGCAAATTATCCTTTGGTAGATGTTCCTGAGATAGGATATGTTCCTACAAATGGAGAAACAAAAGCAGCAAAGGTTTCTTTAATAAAATATCCAATGGTTGGTGAAAAATCTCATAAGGTAACAGTTGGAGTTTATGATATAAATACAGATAAAACAATTTATCTTCATACAGGTAATCCAACCGATCGTTATTTTACAAATATAACATGGAGTCCAGATGAAAATATTATTTATATGTTTGAGCTTAATCGTGATCAGAATGATTGTTACCTCACAGCTTATAATGCATATACAGGTAAGAAGATAGCCAATCTTTATCATGAAAAAGATACAAAATATGTGGAACCTACTCATCCTATAGTTTTCTTACCTTGGAATGATCATCAGTTTGTTATGTATAGTCAGAAAGATGGTTATAATCATTTATATCTTTTTAGCGAAGATGGTAGGGAATTAAAACAACTGACTAAAGGAAAGTGGGTTGTTATGAAAATTATAGGATTTAATTTAAAAAAGAAGAGTATAATTTATACGTCTAACGAATGTAATCTTATTCAAATTAACACATGGATGGTAAACGTAGAAACTGGAAAACGTAGATTACTTGATAATGGAAAAGGATATCATAATCCTTTATTAAGTCCAGAAGGTAATACGATTATAGATGTATATAGTGAGCCTAATTTGCCAAGGCAATATGATCTTATTACATTGGGAAATAAAATAAATACATTACATTATTTTACATCACCAAATCCTTGGAAAGGTTATAGCGTACCAGAATATTCTTGTGGGAAAATAAAGGCTTCTGATGGTAAAACGGATCTTTATTATCGTATGGTTAAACCTATTAATTTTAATCCTGCAAAGAAGTATCCTGTTATCGTTTATGTATATGGTGGCCCACATGCCCACAATGTAGATGCCCGTTGGAATTATGGTTCACGCGGTTGGGAAACTTATATGGCGCAAAAGGGATATTTGCTTTTTATTCTTGATAATCGTGGTAGTGATAATCGCGGGAAAGAGTTTGAACAAGTAACTTTTCGCAATCTTGGTCAGGAAGAGATGAAAGATCAGATGGAAGGTATTAAATATTTACATACGCTTTCTTACGTTGATAAAGATCGTATAGGTATACATGGCTGGTCGTTTGGTGGCTTTATGACAATATCTCTAATGACGAATTATCCAGATGTATTTAAGGTTGGTGTAGCAGGTGGACCTGTGATAGATTGGAAATGGTACGAGATAATGTATGGGGAACGTTATATGGATACTCCAAAGGCAAATCCAATAGGTTATGCTAAAACTTCTTTGTTACAAAAGGCTAAAGATTTAAAAGGAAAATTGCAAATTATTATAGGACTAAACGATCCTGTGGTAGTGCCACAGCACGCTTACTCATTTCTTAAAGCTTGTATTCTTGCAGGAACTCAACCTGATTTCTTTGTTTATCCTGGCGAACCTCATAACATGCGTGGTCATCAAAGTGTTCATTTGCATGAGCGAATTACACAATATTTTGAAGATTATTTAAAACCTCTTGGACATAATAAGTAAAAACTATTTATCAAAAAATAAGTTGCCTATAATTGAAGTAAATATGAGAATATTATTATTAGGAAATGGTGGTAGAGAACATGCATTAGCATGGAAAATTTCTCAGAGTGATAAGTGTGAAAAATTATTTATTGCTCCAGGTAATGCAGGTACTCAACTAGTAGGTGAAAATGTAGATATAGATGTAAATGAGTTTGAAAAATTAAAGGATTTTGCTATAGATGAAAAGGTGGAACTTGTTGTCGTAGGTCCAGAGATTCCTTTGGTTAATGGTATTTATGATTCTTTTAAAAACGATCCTCGTACAGCTAATATATTCGTAATAGGCCCATCAAAGAAAGGGGCGGTTTTAGAAGGTTCTAAAGATTTTGCTAAGGCTTTTATGTTGCGACATAATATTCCCACAGCAGCATATTCAACTTTTGATAATACAAATATTGAAGAAGGATTACTTTTTCTTGAAAAATTAACTCCACCTTATGTTATTAAAGCTGATGGCTTAGCTGCTGGTAAAGGTGTCCTTATTATTGATACAATAGAAGAAGCAAAGCAAGAGCTAAGAAATATGCTTTGTGGTATGTTTGGTAAAGCTTCTTCTAAAGTTATTATAGAAGAGTTTTTAAGTGGTGTTGAATGTTCTGTCTTTGTTCTTACTGATGGCATTCATTATAAAATTCTTCCAGAAGCAAAAGATTATAAGCGTGTAGGGGAAGGTGATACAGGTTTAAATACTGGTGGAATGGGTAGTATTTCTCCTGTACCTTTTGCTACAGAAGAGTGGATGAAGAAAGTGGAAGATAGGATAATTCGTCCTACAGTAGAAGGTTTGAGAGAGGAAGGCATTGATTATAAGGGGTTTATATTTTTCGGCTTAATAAACGTGAATGGCGATCCAATGGTTATAGAATATAACTGTAGAATGGGCGATCCTGAAACAGAAAGTGTGATGTTACGATTAAAGAGCGATATTGTAGATCTTTTTGAAGGTGTGATTAATACAGATCTTGATACTAAAGAGATTATTGTTGATAATCGTACAGCAGTATGTGTAATGCTTGTAAGTGGAGGATATCCAGGAACTTATTTAAAAGGTCAGCATATTACAGGTGTTGAGGCTGTAAAAGATTCTATAGTGTTTCATAGTGGTACTACGATTAAGAATAATTTGTTAGAAACAAATGGTGGACGTGTTATTGCAATATCGTCTTATGGAAATTCTAAAGAAGAAGCTTTAGAAAGAAGTTTTATAGGGGCGAGCAAGATAGAATTTAAAGATAAATATTTTAGAAAAGATATAGGATTTGATCTATAAATGCAGAAAAAACGATTTCAGAATAGGATAGCAGAAAGTAGATGGACAACCACCTTTGTGTTACCTGTTTTTTCCCTTGTGTGGGTGATAGCAATATACAATAATACAGAGGTTTTATTACCAGCTTTGTGTATGTTATTTTCTACATTCCTTATGATGAGCTTAAATAATAATAATGGGCTTATCCGTATTTATAGTCGTATGGTTTCGTGTTCGTTTCTTATTTTAGCTACATTAGATGCAGTCCATTTCTCTTTACTTCCACAAGGTATTGTGACGTTAGGAGAAGTGGGATTTTTCACATTGGCTTTTAAATCTTATCAAAAGTCAATTTCTCCAGGTTATATTTTTTATGCTTTTCTTTGTATAGGTATTATAAGTGTAGTCTGGGTTCAGGTTATTTACTTTTTACCTCTTTTATGGATAGTAATGAGGTTTAGCCTATTATCTATGAGTAAGCATAATTTTGTAGCTTCTGTTTTTGGAATATTATGTCCTTATTGGTTTTTACTATTATATTTAGGTATTACGGATAACCTTGAATGGTTTATTTTTCACTTCGGAAAGTTATTAGAATTTGGTAGACCTTTAGATTTTGATGTTATACCTTTTCATCAAGCTATATCACTTATTTTTATTTCTATCTGTTGTGTTATAGGTACTATACATTATTTACGTCAGCGTCGTAATGATATTATTAGAACGCGTTTGTTTTGTCAAGCCTTTGTAAGTTGCAATTTTGGAGCGTTTGTGTTTTTATTGTTACAACCACAACAAGCTATTTATATTCAAAGTTTACTTATTGTTAGTACAGCTCCTCTCATTGGGCATTTTTTTGCACTTACTAAAACGCGTTTTACAAATTGGCTTTTTTGTATATTATGTCTGAGTTGTATATTTGTAACTTTATATAATCTATGGAATTTCTAATCCCTATTCTTATTCAATATGGTTATTGGGGAATGTTTATATCTGCTTTGTTAGCTGCTACAATATTACCTTTTAGCAGTGAAGTAGTTATATTGGCTTTGTATGCTGCAGGACTTAATCCTGTGGCTTTAATTGTTTATGGTAGTATAGGCAATATTTTGGGGAGTATGATAAATTATGGTATAGGCAGATTAGGCAAGTTAGAATGGATAGAGAAATATTTACATGTTAGTACTAAAAATGTCCATAAAACAGAAAAGTTTATGGAAGGCAAAGGTGCATGGATCGGTGGTTTACTATCCTCTATTCCGTTTATAGGTGATGTTATAACAATTGTTTTAGGTTATACTCATGCAAATATCTTAGTGTCTTTTATAAGTATAGCTATAAGTAAAACAGGTCGCTATATATTATTGATATATAGTGCAGGAATATTTAAATAGAGGATAAATAATATAAGTTATATTTTAAAAAGTATTTTTATAGATATGTTTTATACATATTTATGGTATAAAAGTGCTATTTATAAGTGAAATAGCATCAAGTGTTTCTTTTAGTGTTTACCTTTACCAAGTTTTTTTGTAAATTTGCATTAAATAAATAAAATTCAGTGATGAAGAAGCTTCTTATAGATCTTATTGTAACATCGTTTGAGCAGTTGAACGATAAATATTTTTTACTTAAACTTTTTAGTAATACTCCTCTTCCTGAAATATTACCAGGACAATTTTTAGAAGTAAGGGTGGATAAGTCTCCAGCTACTTATCTGCGTCGTCCTATTTCTATTCATTTTGTAGATTATGAGAAGAATGAGCTTTGGTTGCTTGTCGCCATTGTGGGCGAAGGTACGAGGGCGTTATCTTTTTTGCGAGAAGGAGATATTCTAAATTGTCTTTTCCCTTTAGGGAAGGGTTTTTGTGTAAATAATATAAAAGGAAAGAAGATACTTCTTGTAGGAGGAGGAGTAGGTGTTGCTCCAATGTTATATTATGGTAGAATTATAAAGGAAAGAGGTGGAAAACCTATATTCCTTTTAGGGTATCGTACTAAGACGGATATTATCCAAATAAAGGAATTTGCACGGTATGGAGAAGTTTTTATAACCACAGAAGATGGAACTACAGGCGAACGTGGGTTTGTTACTCAACATTCTGTTTTAAAAAACATGTCGTTTGACCATATTGCCACTTGTGGCCCTAAGCCTATGATGGTAGCTGTAGCACATTATGCAAAACATGTAAAAGTTTCGTGTGAAGTCTCTTTAGAAAATATGATGGCTTGTGGATTAGGTGCATGTTTATGTTGTGTAGAAAAGACGATAGATGGAAATGTATGTGTGTGTAAAGAAGGACCTGTTTTTGATGTAAGGAGATTGAGTTGGTAAGTTTAGGTATATGTTAAAAGAAAAATATAATGGCTAATTTAAACGTAAATATTTCTTCCTTAAGTTTGAAAAACCCAGTGACTACAGCAAGTGGAACTTTTGGATATGGTTTAGAATATGCAGATCTTGTACCTTTAGAAGAATTGGGAGGTATTTTTGTAAAAGGAACTACTTTATATGCTCGTGAGGGAAATGATTATCCCAGAATGGTTGAGACTAAACATGGAATGCTTAATTGTGTGGGATTACAAAATAAAGGGGTAGATTATTTTTGTGATCATATATATCCTGAATTGAAGGATATTAATACTCAGTTTATAGTAAATGTTAGTGGAAGTTCTCCTGAGACTTATGCAGAGGCATCTAAAAAAATCAATGAATTGAAGCAAATATCAGCAATAGAGCTTAATATATCTTGTCCTAATGTGAAAGAAGGAGGTATGGCATTTGGTGTAACTTGTTCTGGAGCTGCGGCAGTAGTAAAGGCTGTTCGTGCATGTTATGATAAGACTTTAATAGTTAAGTTATCGCCGAATGTTACCGATATAGCATCTATAGCATTAGCTTGTGAAGATGAGGGGGCAGATGGGTTGTCGCTTATAAATACTCTAATGGGTATGGCTATAGATATTGAACGTAGATGCCCTAAACTTAGTATTCGTACAGGAGGACTTAGTGGTCCAGCCATTAAGCCTGTAGCTTTAAGAATGGTAAATGATGTAGCAAAAGCTGTTAAGATCCCCATAATAGGTTTAGGTGGAATTTCTACAGCAGAAGATGCTATTGAGTTTTTTATGGCAGGGGCAACAGCTATTCAGATAGGAACGGCTAATTTCGTAGATCCAATGGTGTCAATTAAAGTTTGTAAAGGCATTAATAAATGGCTTGATAATCATGGTTGTAAGGCATTAACAGATATTATAGGGTGTATAGATTAAAGATATTCTATTGTTTTTTTAGAAAATGTTTGGAAGATTAGCTTTTAGTATTTACTTTTGCATCACCTTTTAAAATGGTTGTTAATAGAAATTTATAAGAGATATAAAAATGAGTAGACAAGGAGAAGCACTATCTTTAAAGAACTTGACAAAAAGTACAGTTTGGGATATACAAGAAAGTGATGTTTTTCGTCTTTGGGCGCAAGCAGAACGTGATGGTGACGTTAAGGAAAATTGGCGTCATTATGTAGATGTAATTAAGAGTGCTTTTATTATTGAAGAGGTTAAAATTAAGAGAAACGAAGTATTAGAGAAATATAAGGCTCTTGGATATCAGGTGTCAGATATTTATATAGATGAAAGCACTTATTTTACATGGGCTATTAAAAAGAAGCCTATCTTACGTATTACTGACTTGACATGGGAAAACATTGGACATATTTCGGCTAAAAAGGTTGTAGAGGTTCTTGAGCGCAACTTTGGTGGAGGCTGGGATAGTCTTCCTCAAAGTGTACAAGATATTATAAACAGTTCTTTTGATGTTAGCACTACAACTTTACCAGTAGATAGGTTAAAGAAGCCAGGTGGGTTGTATCAAAAGAAGGTAGAAGATGGTTATGAGGTATTAGAGGTAGCTAAAGGCACTTGGGTAGAAGCTATTTTTGTTAAAGAAAAGCAGAATATCAAATTAAGTAAAGGAAAGTTTAAATTAGATGATGACTTTGATGAAGAATCTTTAGAAGAGGAAAATGATAATTTAGATCTGGGAGAAGATGATAAATTTATAGAGAAACAAAAGGTAGGAGAAGATGAAGACGATGGGTTTGATGATGACAAACTAACAGAAGAAAGTTACCGCACTACGTTTGATGAGAGTGCAGAAGATCTTGATCTTCGTGCTGAAGACGTGAGTGTTGATGAAGATTTCTAGGGTTTTATGCCATTATTTTATAAAGGAGATATGCTTCTATAGAAGTGTATCTCCTTTATAATTATTATATATTTTTATTTTTATGAGGCTTATTTATAGTTATAAGATTAAATATTATAACTATGAAAAAATAAGAAAAAGTTTGTATCCATAAATATCTACAATAAGGTAAGATGTCTTCCAAAGTACCTCCTAATGAAGCTAATGTGAGATACCCTCGAATACCGAATGTGGAGGGAATAAGCCAGCTAACTCCTTGCCAGAAACTTGGAATATTATTTAATGGCCAGTTTGCTCCTGACATAAATAGAAAAGGTACAGAGGTAAACACGATAATAAGCATTACATTTTCTCGCAAACGTACAAAGAAAGATATTATCATAGCAAAGAAAATAGCAGACAATAAGTAAGGTGTTAGTAAGCAAATTAGAGGAACAGGTGTAGCGAGCATAGTAAAGCCAAAAAAGTGAGGAATGGCTATTGTTATATACGATACTAAAACAGTAAATATAGAGAAATAAGCAATAGTTTTTGTAAAAGTTAATAGGTATATTCCTCCCATAGTACTTTTTAGTTTTAAATAAAATTTATCTTTATGTTCGTTTATCGTTCCTGCCGATAACCCAATGCTAAGCATCAATATCTGTTGGATAATTAATATTAATACGCCAGGTAAAATAGCATTACCATATCCTTCTGTGATATTGTAAATGGATTTATCTTTCACTATTATAGGCTCTGTGTTTAGATCTTCTTCGTGTTTTGTGAAGCTCAAACTTTTAGGTTTTTGTATTTTTTTATTCTGTTCTAATGAAACGTTTAAAGCTGCCAGATATATAGATTTATAGGTAAGCATTAAGCTCATATCACAGTAAATACTAACTATGCCTTGTTTTCCATTAATTAAATTTTTATCATATTCATGAGGAAAGTATAAAATGCCTTTTACAATTTGTTTTTTTACAAGCCCTTTTGCTTCTTCTAAATTGTTACAATAATAAGTTGCTTCTACCGAAGGCGAGGCGTTAAAATCGTGAACAAAATCTCGTGAAGATTTACTATGTGCCATATCAACTACAGCTACAGGTACTTCTCTAACAACTTCGTTGTTATAAATCCAAGAATAGAGTAAAGGATAAAATAAGGGTACAATAAAAACAAACATCAATATACCTTCGTCAGTGAAGATAATCTTAAACTCTTTAAAGAGTACTCGAAAGAATAAAGTTATGATGTTGTTAGAAGCATTTTTCATGGTATGTATACGAAATTGAGCATTGCTCGTTTAATATTAAAAATAACAAGGAGTGGTAAAACTGCAAATATTAATAGTATCATTACATTATACCATACATCTGCGATGGGATAGCCGTTAAAAATGCTTGCCTGATATATCATCCAATAATGTCGTAAAGGTACTATTTGTGCTATTCCTTGTATAATAGGATCCATAGCAAATAGGGGGAAAGTAGCTCCGCAAACAGAAAATCCTAACACTCCCCATAGCGAGCATATACTCATAGCCATACGCAAAGATGGTATCAATCCAAACACAAACACTCCAAAGCCTATAGATGATGTAACCATTAATAAGCCTAAACTTAGTAATCTAAGCCATCCGCCAGCATGTGGAAAACATAAATATCCGTATATATACCATTCAAATCCCCAAAAAATAATGAGAAAAATTAGAAATAAAGGCAGCAATTTTCCTATTAAAGCCACTATTATATTATTATTAGCGAGCCGTAACCAAACTTTCGATCTATCAAATTTCAATTCTTTTCCTATAGTGTACACTGTTAATAGCAGCATAAAAATACTTAACACTCCAGGTATCATTATAGTGCTTAAATATACATTATAATTTAACCATGGGTTTTGTATCATGTGGATATCGAGCGCAATTGGTTGTAAAAAAGATCTTATCTCATGAGATGTCTTGCCAAGCATTGATAATTTTTCAACTCCGACAGATGCTGCTATAAGAGCTGTGATAGTTTTTAAATCTTTAAAAGTCATACCTCCTGCTAATAATGTTACATTGCTGTAATAGAAAGAGATAATAGGCTGACGTTTAGTAAATAGCTTTTTTGTAGTACCTTTTGGTATTAATAAATAGGCATATATTTCTCCACGTTGTACAGCTTCTCGAGCCATAGTTGTGTTAGTATAGTAAGATGTTATTTTTGTACCTTGTAAAGACTCTAATTTTAAAGCTATCTTTTGTGTAGTAGGGGTGTGGTCATTATCTATAATGCCTATAGGTATTTGTTGCGGTTGCCCTTCTGACATAAGGGACGTAAAAAAACTTATAGCAAGCAAAGGAAAGATGATAGCACAAGTAAGGTATATAGGATTTCTACGCATAAATCCTATCTCGCGAATAGATATTCTTAAAATATTATGAATGATAGTTCTCATTCTTTTATTTTATAATTAAAGACATACCATTTAATAATCCTTTTACGTTCTGTGTAGGCTTTGCTTTTATTTGAAATGTTCTTAAATCGTATTGCCCATTAGTCTTTGTGGCTTTCCAAACAGCATACGACCCAGCATCTTTAATATTAGTTACTACCATTGTTATTTCTTTATTCAGTGCAGGAACAAATACTTTGAAGGTCTTTCCTTTGTTAAGTCTTTTTAATTGATCTTCGCGAACATTAAAGACTCCTTTTACCTCATCTGTGAGCAAAATATTCATAATCGGACTTCCAAAGCCAACTAATTCTCCTTCTTTTGGATAGATTTCATCTACCTCTCCATCTTTAGTGGCACGCTGTACAGTTTCTTTTAATATAGATTTTACAACACCTACAGCCGATTTAGCTACTTGTGCTTGTTTCTTGGCAGCTTCTTTAGCTTGTTTTCGTACACCACTTTTTAGAAGTTCTAAATTAGATTTAGCTACTTCTACTCCTGCTTTTGTAGTTTGAAAAGCTGCTAAGGCTTCATCTTTTTTTTGTGCAGTCATCACTCCTTCTTCATATAATCGTTGCATACGACCATAAGTTTTTTCTGCAATATCTCTTGCTGCAATAGCTTGCTGATATACTTGGAAGGCGGCATTTATAGCTTCTTTACGAGTAGGAGCTGAGGCTAAATCGCTTAAGGCAGAAGTAGCATCGGCTGTAGCTTCTACTACTTTTTCCTGTGCTTTTGCTTCAGGGATAGCTAAAACAGCTAAAACATCACCTTTATGTACAAAGTCGCCCTCTTTTACCTTAATACTTGTTATACGACCTGGGAGCTTGCAAGCAATGCGGTATTCTTCTACTTCCACTTCTCCTTGAATAATCTCTTTAGGTTTACTCATGGTAAAATAGCCTATTAGTCCGGCAGCTACTACTACAGCTATAAAGCCTAAAACGGCTAAAAGAATATTACTTTTTTGTGATTTATTTTTCATTTTATTTTAATATTTAAGTAGAGAGATGATAAAAAAAATATTATATACTTTTCAGAAGTCAGTGTGTTTAATTGTCAATAGTTCCTAATGCCTTTTGCAGTCCTGTCTGTGCTAATCTAACTGCTATTTCAGAGTCTATAATAGATGTTTTTGCTGTTTGCCATGCCGTTTGAGCAAGCATTACTTCTGTAACGGTCATCACTCCTTCTTTAAAGCCAATGTTAGCACATCTAAGGTTTTCTTCTGCTGCTTGTAAATTCTTTTTAGCGGTATTAAGTTGTTTCTTTGCGCACTTTAGACGGAGTTGATATTGTTCTATCTCTAAATTTATTTTCTGTATTGCATCTTGAAGCTCTAAGTTAGCAATACTGGTTGCTGCTTTTGTAGCTCTTATTTTATATTTCCCCTCACCCCAGTTCCATATAGGAACATGCACTACTATACCTATATTCCATAAGTCAGTAAATTTGTTTTGAAATCCATTAAAAAGATTTGGATTCATCACAGAGTAGCCACCTGTTAAGAGAATGTGCGGCAAATATAGCGATTTTATTATTTTTGTGTTTTGTTTGCTTAAATCAATAGTGTTCTGAAGTAGTCTTAATTCAGGACGTTGTGCACATATCGCAGATGCGGAAGGGGTTGTTTCCTCTATATTATCAAGAGGAGCGATAGACTGAGCTTGTTCATCTTTTAATATTAAGTCGCTATTTAAGGCTATGCCACAAAGCTCACATAGAGCCATCTTTGCTATTGCTTCTATGCTTTGTATTTGTGATAATTGCAATTCTGCAGTGTTAACAACTACAGCTACTTTTAATCCATCAGCCTTTGTTGCTACGCCTTCTTTTATCATTTTTTGTACATCATCACTTAGTTTTTTAGCTAAATCTTTGTATTTAGTAGCAAGCATTTCTTTCTTTTTTAATGAAACAGCAAGCCAATAAGCATTATCTACGGCATATAAGATCATCTGCCGTTTAAGTTCCATAGTGTTGGAGGCTACCGATTTACCAATAATAGCCATATCATTAGCGGCTTTAATAGCACCCCCCATATAAATAGGTTGTGAAAAAATAATCCCAGCATTATAAATATTTCTTGTATCTGTCCTGAAAGCTTCTTTTATTTGGTTTCCTATGTTATCACCCACTTGTGAAAGTGGAGTGGTTACACCGCTGAGTACTTGCTTTAGGTGTGATGCGGTATTACTTGAAATGATACCTTGTTTTGTAAGAGAGGTGAGGTTATTTTCAATAGCCGACCCTAAATGCCCTATTGAGTTTGTTCCAAGATTAGACAAGATGTTTTTTTGTTCATTGTTTAATAATGAAATTTCTTTAGAAAAATGTTCATAACTTGCCAAACCGTTTACTCGTGGAAGATATTTTGTCTTTGCTACTTTATAAGTGTTTTCTGCTACTTCTTTTGTAAGTTTTGATATTTGCAACTGTCTGTTATTTTGTATAGCTAACTCATGACACTTTTCTATAGAAATAGTATCCTGTGCTGATGCCCTTAAGGAGAGTGAGCCTAATATTAAAAATAGCAATAACTTTCTCATTTAAATCTGATTTTTCTAATAATAAGCAAAGGTAGCAATTTTTTTCTCTTAGTTCAAAGTGAAAATAGGGTTCATACGTTTTTTTGCGTTAATGTATATAATTTTATAGAAGAATAGACCATTGTGCAGAAAAAAATACTTATTTTTGCCAAAGAAATAGAATAAAACACAAAAGAAGAAGATTTTTATTTATGAAGAAATGTAGTTTTTGGTATCGTGCTTTCGATTTATACTATGATGGCTTTCGACACATGACGATAGGTAAAACCTTGTGGTTGATCATAATAATTAAGCTTTTTATTATGTTTGCAATTCTTCGAGTCTTTTTCTTTCCTAACTTTCTTAAAGAAAAAACAGTCAAAGGGCAAGAGGCCAATTTTGTAGGAAAAGAATTGATAAAAAGGCAGTAGGTGAAGTGTGTTTAGCCTTATTGCGAACAAGATTTTTTGTATAATATAGAATATTAACCGAAATAATAGTAACATAAAATATAAATTTAATTATAAAAAAGTATGGAACATTTGCTTTTAGCAATCGACCAAGGTACAATCGACTGGTCGCGTGCACAATTCGCACTCACCTCAATGTATCACTGGTTATTTGTACCCTTAACCTTAGGTTTGGCGGTTATAATGGGTATTATGGAAACGTGCTATTATCGCACAGGTAAAGATTTTTGGCGTACTGCTTCAAAGTTTTGGCAACGTATCTTTGGTATTAACTTTGCTATAGGTATAGCAACAGGTATTATCTTGGAGTTCGAGTTTGGTACAAACTGGAGTAATTACTCATGGTTTGTTGGAGATATTTTTGGAGCTCCACTTGCAGTGGAAGGTATTCTTGCTTTCTTTATGGAATCTACTTTCGTTGCAGTTATGTTTTTTGGTTGGAATAAGGTGTCAAAAGGCTTTCATTTAGCATCTACGTGGCTTACAGGCTTAGGAGCTACTATTTCAGCATGGTGGATATTAGTAGCAAACTCTTGGATGCAAGATCCTGTAGGTTGTTCTTTTAACCCAGAGACAATGCGTAATGAGATGACATCATTTGCCGATGTAGCTTTAAGCCCTTTTGCAATAGATAAGTTTACTCACACCGTAACTTCGTCATGGCTGTTAGGTGCAGCTTTTACTGTAGGTGTGGGTTGTTGGTATCTTTTGCGTAATAAGCATACAGAGTTGGCTCGACAAAGTATAAAGATAGGAGCTATAGTAGGGTTAGTGTCGTCTTTATTAGCGGCTTTCACTGGTGATAATTCTGCTTATATGGTGGCTCAGACTCAGCCAATGAAACTTGCTGCCATGGAGGCTCTTTATACAGGTGGTAATGCACAAGGCTTAACAGCGATAGCAGGTGTTACAGAGCAGCCTAATATAGAGGCTTCGCCAAAAGAGGCTAAGGGCATAAAGATACCTAATATGTTATCGTTATTAGCTACTCATGATGCTAATGGTTTTGTACCCGGAGTGCATGATATTATTAATGGTTATACTGATCATAAGGGCGTAAAACAACCTTCTTTAGCTGAAAAGATGGCTCGTGGACGTAATGCTATTAAGGCGTTGAAAGATTTTCGTGCTGGTAAGAATAAGGAAGCTAATAGAAAAGTTTTAGAGCGTGATATGAAATATTTTGGTTATGGTTATATCAAAAATGCTCAGCAGACAGTACCTCATATTCCTATAACATTCTGGTCTTTCCGTATAATGGTAGGCTTAGGCTCATTGTTCGTTCTTGCTTTTATAGTTATTATTTTCTTCGTTTATAAGAAAGATATTGCTAAAGCAAAGTGGCTTCACTATGTAGGTATAGCTCTTATACCATTAGCTTTTATTGCAAGTGAGAGTGGTTGGATTGTTGCCGAGATGGGGCGTCAGCCATGGACTATTCAAGACATGTTGCCAACATGGGTATCTGTAAGTGATATCTCAAGTGGTGGCGTAGCATTTACCTTCTTCCTGTTCTTAGTATTGTTTACAACAATGCTTGCGGTAGAAGTTAGTATTATGTGTAAACAAATAAAGAAAGGACCAGAACTATGACATACGATTTTTTACAACATTATTGGTGGTTCATCATCGCTTTATTAGGATCGCTATTAGTTTTTTTGATGTTTGTACAAGGTGCAAATTCCATGATTTTCCAGTTAGGAAAAGATGATGTTGAACGTAGGTTAGTTATCAATTCTACTGGGCGTAAATGGGAGTTTACCTTTACCACGCTTGTTACCTTTGGTGGCGCATTTTTTGCATCTTTCCCTTTGTTTTATAGTACCAGTTTTGGTAGTGCTTATTGGGTATGGGTTGCTATATTGTTCTCTTTTATTATTCAGGCTGTGAGCTATGAATATCAGAATAAGGCTGGCAACTTGTTAGGCGTAAAGACTTTTCAGGTATGTTTGATTATTAATGGAATATTAGGGCCTTTGTTGTTAGGTGGCGCAGTGGCAACTTTCTTTACAGGGTCTAACTTTATTGTAGAGAAGGTTAATTTAACAAGTGGGCTGCATCCTGTTATTTCTCGTTGGGCTAATGGCTCGCGTGGTCTTGATGTGTTGCTCAATCCTTGGGTTGTAATCTTTGGTATTGCTGTAGTGTTCTTAGCTCGTATATTGGGTACATTATATATTAATAATAATGTGCACGATGAGGCTATTCGTGGTAGAGTAAAGAAGCATCTTTTAATAAATACAGTACTTTTCCTTTTGTTCTTTTTACCTTTCTTGTTAAAGACATTGATAGGTGAAGGTTATGCTGTAAACGATTCTGGAGTTATAGTAATGGAGTCGATGAAGTATTTTAATAATCTTATTACTATGTGGCCATTGCTCTGCCTGTTGTTGGTAGGTGTTGTTTTATTGCTCTTTGGAGTTATAAAAACTATATTAAAGGCAGACTATGTGCGTGGTATTTGGCCTGCAGGTATTGGTGTGGTCCTTGTAGTTCTTGTGCTTTTGCTTATTGCAGGTTGGAATAATACAGCTTATTATCCTTCTACGGCAGATCTACAAAGCTCGTTAACTCTTAAGAATAGCTCTTCGAGCGAGTTTACACTAAAGACAATGTTCTTTGTAAGTTTCTTAGTACCATTTGTTCTTGCATATATTGTTTATGCATGGCGTAAGATAGATATAGGTGGTATATCTAAAAAAGACGTTACCGGTAAAGAAGAATCTTATTAAGTTAAAATAATTATATAAAATAAAGGCTCATATCTCATTATACAGGTATGAGCCTTTATTTGATACTGTCCTTAAAAGTGTGTAAGCTATTCTTCTCTTTTATCCTTTGTATTTCCATTTTCGTTTATATTCTTCCAACTTTTAAACTGGTATATTTTCTTTTTGTAAGCATTTTTTGTTTCTTCCATTGCCATTGATCCCAAGAGAAATATAACAGCTTGTGCTGATGTCATGGATGTTCTCATATTGATAGTCCTTTTATACTTTCTGTTGAGTCTTTCAATCCTGTTAGTCGTGTATATACACCTTTGCACTTCTTTTGGGAAGTCCATATATGTGAAGTATGCCGTATTTCTTTCTGCCTTGTATTTCTTGAGGGTTGGATACTTCTTTTCCCACCTGTCTACAAAAGTAACAAAATGTTAGTATCCCCACAAGGAATCTACAGTTGTCTCTCTTTTTTATTTCTCAAGAGTGACAGATATTGGAACCTTTGTTATTTAGTCTCCGCTTTCTAAGTCCAATGTGTCCTGAATGTTCAGCATGTATTTCCAGCCACCCACGTCAAATTTAACGTAATCGAGGATAAGGCTTTCTTGTTCTTTGGGCGTCAGATTGTCGTGCATTACAATTTCTTTAATTACTTCTTTCCATAAATTGCAAAGCACACGGAGAAAATGAGGTGATATTTGGTCGTTAATGCACGGATATTGCTGCTTCATTCGTTTGATGTAGTTCATTCCGTCAATACTTTGTTGTTCTATCATCTTGTCAACGGCATGATGAAGTGAGGTGTTGGCAGCCTCGTTCAGCAAAAGTTTTAATTCATTACGATAGGGAACAACTAACGATGCGACCAATTCTTTCATGCCTTCCAAATATGAGTCGTATCTGAAAACGTCTAATGTGGCGTATGATGCCTGGTTGGCATTTTGCCGATAGGCTTCAAAGGCTTTGAACAAGGGATGTATGACACACCTAAATAAATGGTCTTTGCTCTTGAAATAATGATATATGTTGCCAACCGCAATGCCCGAAAGTGATGCAATGCGTTGCATAGATGTGTTTTTCACTCCATTCGCAATAAACTCTTGTCGGGCAACAGCGATGATTCGTTCTTTGATTTCGTCTTTTTGTGTTTGCATGTTGAGCGTATTTTGTACTGCGAAAAAGTTTGAGTCTGTTCTTTTGGAATTCTGAAGCAGAAGCAACGAACAGACTCAATCTTCTATTTTCCTTTATTTAGCAAAACTGTAAAAGAAGCTCGGATTACCCATTACTTCCAATACAGGTCCTTTTACTTCCTTTGTTTCCGGATTGTAGGTATAAAAGCCATTTGCTTTTTTGTTGGCACTCCCAAAAACAATTAAATTTTTGTGTTTACCAATGGCTGTTCCTTGAGGGTTACCAACCTCCATTCCCTCTATCTTGGTAATACTTTTTTGGTATAAATCTATCTCCACGGGTACGTTGGTCATTGATAGATACGGATTGCTCATGGCGTTAGGATCTAAGCCATAAGCGTTTAGATAAGCGTATAGTTTGCCTTTACCTCCGTAAAATGTGGTTGCAGCAAATTCACCCTTTTTAGCCGATAAGCCCTTTACTTCTGTTTGGTCGAACCGAATGCAGTATGTGGGGTCTATCTCTTCGCTTCCGTTCTTAATGCGGGCAATGCCTCCAGGAAGTTGAGGCATAAAGCCAAATGCTCCAATGCAGTTGAAGTATATGTCTTTGTTCTCATCCATGAAGATAGAATTGGCGTCTATGGGGCGTGTTGCAAAACTCATGCCTAAAGATGTGTTGGTAATGTGCTTTTTTACTTGGTCTGTCTTTGTGTCAATCATGGCAAGCTCTATGGTGTTGGAGGTTGGCATCCACTGTGCATTAAACTGATTAAGCCCAACAAACAGCATGCCGTCTCGGATAATCATGGCAGCTGGGGCTACCTTGGTGTCTTTGTGTGCTAAAGGGTTAAGGTCTATCTCTGTCAGTTTTTTCATGGTTTGCGGATTAAATACCATGATTTTTCCCAAACCTTGAAAACTAACGTAAGCCTTTTCTTCATTCAGTTCTACCACATTGCTGGCAGCAGCTCCTGCAGGGATGGACAATGTGCCTTTTTGTATAAAGTTGCCTTGCGCGTCAATGTTGTATCGGGTAATCTCTGCCTTGGAGTTCCCCATATAATCGGGGAAGGAATATAGATTACCACTTGGTGTGATGATGGGTGTTGAACCAAATCCTGTGGGTGTGGCGTTTTTGTTGTTGTACTTCCCGGGTGTCATGTCGGCAAGTGCTTGCATGTACACGCTGCCGTTGTTGCCTTCGGGGTTGGTAACTCCTGTTGCAAAAACAATGCCTTGGAAAGCATTGGCACCAGTATTTTTCTTGGATTGAGGCGTAACGTTGTCGTCGCTACCACACGATGCAGCCAGTACGGAAAGTGCAATGGCTGACAATAACATCTTGATTTTCATACGTTTTTTTTGTTTTAATGATATAATTAATGAATTGATTCTACAAGTCTCACTTTAATAAATATCTTACTTTGAAAGCAATAGATCGCCCAGGCAAAGGACAATTCAAATCGGATACGACACGGCGGTTGGTTATATTCTTAACCTTTAGCGTAAAGCTCCATGTGCTGTTCTGTAATGTGTGTTCTATTGCTGCATCCACTATCATGGAGGTGGGGATTTTGCGCTCTTGATATTTGCTCATCTCAAAATCGTAGTAATATTGGTGTATATATGAAGCGTCAACCATGATGCGGGTATTCTGTCCTCGACCGCCAAAGATATTCTCCTGATGATATTCCAGTCCTCCATTAGCCATGAAGTAAGGTACATTTGGAATACGCATGTTGTAGGTAGGGTTTTCCACCACTGTGCCAGGAACCATCTTTCGTTTGTCACGCAAGTCTTGGTATGTGGTGTTGGCATATAGATAGAGCATGGGCAATACGTCTCCTTTGGCTTCTAACTCTATTCCCATGGTTTGCACTTCGCCAAAGTTCCTATATCGAGCCATGGTAGGTATCATGTCGGGTGTGAAGCGTATCATGTCTTCTAAGGTGTTGTAAAAGCTGTTCAACTCCATTTCTATCATTCCACCTTCTTTTAATGTCTTGTGATAGAGCAAGCCAATATTATATCCTGTCGTACGCTCGGGTTTTAGAGCTGGCGAAGGTAATATGGAATAGCCGTTGCCAATAAGCTCTTCGGTAGACGGTATGCGCACTTCTGAGTTGAACGATGCCTTAACCAACAGTTCGTCGGAGAACTTCCAGCGCATGGCGTTGCTAAACCCCGCAAAGTTTTTTGAGCTGCTGACGGGCTTTGGCTCTCTAATAGAGTAAGTGGAAATACTCCGTGAGTCGGAACTATATATAAAGTCTTTTATCGTGAATGCGTTTTGAAGTCTGCCATTAAAGAGAGTCAAGTCGTACGATAGTCCTATGGTAGTGGATGTCATTCTGCTATGAAAGTTGGCATTGAATCCTAAAGCCTTATCCATAAGCGAGTCGGAGGGAAACATATTCGTGTTGTTGGCACATACATTGAGGTTGAGGCTGTGGTGTGCATTGATGAGATAATTTAGGTTGAGCTTGCCGCTCCAATCATACGACTTGTTATCGCCATCGCTTGGATGGTTGCCTTGCTCACCACCAAAAGGCGATACGGCAGGCAGTTTGTTGCCATCCCAGTCGTAGCGACACTTGGCTTTATCTGTCATTCCATATCGTCCGTACGAGAGTAGTGTCTCAAAAGTTAGGTCTAAGCCCGGTGCAAAAAAGTTCTCTTTTTGCAGCTTCAGCGCAGTCATGAGGTTTTGTGACTTATTGAAAGCCTCACGAATATATTGGTCAATACCTTGTATCTCTTGTCGGGTGTGGGTAAACATCAGTTCCCATTTTAGTTCGTCAAACCACCATTTGGTGGCTTTAACAGATGCGCCACCAATAATCTTGGAAAATTTGTCATGGGTGCGCTTTACGGTTCTTCCATCCAAATGGTCTAAAATCATGTCGTAATCGTTGTCCGAATGGGTGTACACTCCACCAATGCCAAACTGCAGTCCTGTGCGTTGGTTGGTACGCTTCAGAACAGTAGATAATTGGTGAGTGTTGAACGAGCTTATCTCGTACGATGCGTCAAAGTAAAGGGGAGGATACTCTTTGGTTACTACGTTTACGGCTCCACCTAATGCAGAACCACCAAACTTGTAGGGCACAATACCTTTATACACCTCAATACGCTCTATCATTGAGGTAGGAATGTCATTGAGTGCCACAAAATTATTCACTCCTCCTAAGGGGCTTTCATCAACAAACATGCCCATGCGTTTGCCTTCCAGCCCTCGTATTGATATGCGTGATGCACTTCCTATACCACCTGTGTTGCGTACTGTTACTCCTACGGTGCGAGCCAGTACGTCATTGATATTCGTGGCAGTTCCCTCTAACTGTCGTTTACCTATGACCGATACGGGCAAAGCCGACTGCTTTAGTTGTCTTATCTTATTTTTTCCCAAGATGGTTACACCTTGTAGTGTGTTACTGTTTGCATGTAGACTTATGTTGATGCAAATGCTGTCTTGTTTGTTGAGAAATAAACCAACATTGGTCTTTTTTGTTTTATAGCCGACGTAAGACACCTGTAGGGTAAACTTTCCTTCTTCGCTGATGGGCAGAACATATCTACCTTCTTCGTTGCTGATGGCACGCTTTTCCGTCCCTATGATTTCAATACTGGCACCACTCAAGGGAATATGTCGCTGCTCATCGGTAACATATCCATGCAGTATGGTTGTACCATGTGTTTGTGCGTTAGCGTAGTAACTTGTGGTGTGGAGCAGGCATAGCATGTAAAAGATACGTAGCAGGCTTAAAGAATGTGTTGATAGGTGTTCCATGTTTTGCTTTTTTTGTTTTTGAGGAGTCTTGAATAATGAATGAAATTCAAAATGATTCACAAAAAAAAGATGCACCAACTTAAAGTTGATGCATCTACATATAAATTCTCTACAAAAAGATTTGTCTTTCTTTCGCTTCCTTGTCATTGAAATGTTTTTTTTGTTGACGGCAAAGGTACTGCATATAAAATAAACTTGCAATACTCATTTGTAGGTATCTTGAACCATGATGTTTTTTAGATGAGAAGCGAAAGGTTTTCTCTTTTTAAATGATAACACGCAAAGACGTATTTTCCCCTTATTACAGGGCGGTGATATGCGTACAAATACCTTTATCCCAAATAGGTCATTAGAAAAAGCTCTTTGTCATTTTCTAATGACCGATTTGGGTTTAATAGATGTGGATAGCTATAAGTAGAAACGAGTAATTTGGCAAAAATCATAGATTTAGTGATTTTTTACTTGTTTCTTTTGAAATTAGTGAGAAATGTATATATTTGTATAACCATTTATAAATAATTATTTGGTCAAACATTAAAAAGATAGTAAGATTATGAAGATAACTCGAAAGTTTATGTCTCGTCTAAACTCTTTGGCTTTATTATGCATTTGTATATCTAACGTTTCTGATAAATTATGGTATCAAGTCTTAATAACGGTTATTGTCCTTATAGCTATTGCTTTTAATATATTAAGCTATATTGGTTTAGGCAAAGAATATAAAACAAAAGGAAAACGTCTGATAAAAGTATTAGATACTGATGAAGACTTGTTGGTTATATTCTTAATAGGTGTGATAGTTAATTTAGGAGTACAAAACTGGTATCTTTTTTGGGCATGTTTAATAGCTTTTTTTATAATGATGCTTATAGAGATATTGCCCATTGGAAATAAAGATATATAAAGTTTTATCCATATAAAAAGCCTATTTATTATGTGAAAAGCATATCTTTATGATAGGTAAAGATGATGAACTTAAAGCAAAAATAATCTATTTTTGCTTTGTTTTTAAATTATTTTTCTTTCAAAAATAATTTATTTTTCTGTGTTATAGATGTCTTATTCCAAGAGAAAAGTGCATTATGTTGTAACTTATCTTTGAAAGTTAGGATTATAGAAGCTGATGAAAACTAAGTAATAAAGGGTATGAAGTAAAACAAAGTGTGTAAAGATTCTCGCTTGTTTCTAAGCAGTGCTTTATTTGTTTGTTTTAAGAATGTAAAATGCTTATTCACACCGAGTTGTCTTTTTGGTGCTACCTGTTTTTGTCATTTTTTTGTAAATCTATTGTAGCATGAATATTATTTTATTGCTTGTCTTTATTTATTTTTTTCGATTTAAGGCGTTTTATATATATAATTTTTTGTACTTTTACAGCTTAAAAGGGATAAGTAAAATGCGTCAGAATAAAGAAAAAGGGCATTTTAGGGCATTTTCCTTTTTTTTAGTGAGATAAAACGACAATAAAAAATAAATAAAATAATGGAAGATAATCAAACTATTGATCATGACAGAATCATGAGGATTAACATTGAGGAGGAAATGAAAAGCTCATATATCGACTATTCTATGTCGGTAATAGTGGCTCGTGCTCTGCCAGATGTTCGTGATGGTTTTAAGCCAGTACATCGCCGTATACTTTTTGGTATGCGAGGTATTGGTAATTTTAGTAACCAGCCATATAAAAAATGTGCGCGCGTCGTAGGTGAAGTGCTTGGTAAGTATCATCCTCATGGGGACTCTTCTGTATATGGTGCTTTAGTTCGTATGGGTCAGGACTGGAATATGCGTTATAAGCTTGTTGATGGTCAGGGTAACTTTGGTTCGGTAGATGGCGACTCAGCTGCTGCTATGCGTTATACAGAATGTCGTTTAGCAAAGATGGGCGAGCGTGTCATGGACGATATAGATAAGGACACCGTTGATATGGTAAACAATTTCGATGATACCTTGACAGAGCCTTCTGTTATGCCTACTAAGATACCTAATCTTCTTGTAAATGGTGGAAATGGTATTGCAGTGGGAATGGCAACAAATATTCCTACTCATAATCTTAGCGAAGTTATAGATGGTTGCTGTGCTTATATTGACAATCCTGAGATAAGTACAGAAGAGCTAATGCAATATATTCCTGCTCCAGATTTCCCTACAGGCGCATATATTTATGGGCTTCAGGGTGTAAAAAATGCTTATGAGACAGGTCGTGGTCGTGTAGTGATGCGCGCTAAGGCTGAGATAGAATCAGGTGAGGCTCATGATAAGATAGTTGTTACCGAAATTCCTTATGGAGTAAATAAGGCACAGCTTATAGAATATATTGCCGATTTAGTAAAGGAAGGCAAGTTAGAGGGCATTTCTAATGTAAATGATGAAACGGGTCGTCAAGGTATGCGTATCGTAGTAGATGTGAAGCGCGATGCAAATGCTAATATTATATTGAATAAGCTTTTCAAGATGACAGCTTTACAAAGTTCGTTCTCTGTAAACTGTATTGCTCTTGTAAATGGTCGTCCTCGTTTATTAAACTTACAGGAATGTATAAAATATTTTGTAGAACATCGTCATGATGTTACTATTCGTCGTACTCGGTTCGATTTAAAGAAAGCACAGGAGCGTGCTCATATCTTAGAAGGCTTACTCATTGCTTGTGATAATATAGATGAGGTGGTACATATTATTCGTGCCAGCAAGACTCCTTCTGAGGCGCAGACCAATTTGGAGAAACGCTTTAATCTTGATGAGTTGCAGTCGAAAGCTATCGTTGATATGCGTTTAGCACAGCTTACAGGGTTGCGTATGGATCAGTTGCATGAAGAATATGAAGAGTTAATGCAAACTATAAAAAACTTGCAAGAGATTCTTGATAATCCGGAGCGTTGTAAAGAAGTAATGAAAAACGAGCTTTACGATATAAAGGAAAAATATGGTGATGAACGTCGCACTGAGATTATTCCAGACGAGCATGAGTTTAATGCAGAAGATTTTTATCCCAATGATCCTGTTGTCATTACTATTAGTCATCTTGGATATATTAAGCGTACACCATTAACCGATTTTAAGGAGCAAGCACGTGGAGGTGTAGGTTCGAAAGGTGCTCGTACTCGAGAAAAAGATTTCACAGAATATATTTATTCTGCTACAATGCACCAGACAATGTTGTTCTTTACCAAAGAGGGGCGTTGTTATTGGATGAAGTGTTATGATATTCCTGAAGGAGATAAGAGCTCTAAGGGTAGGGCTATACAAAACATGTTGTCATTAGAACCTGGTGATGCCGTGAATGCTTTCCTACGTATTCGTGGGTTAGATAATGAAGAGTTTTTAGATACTCACTATGTTGTTTTTGTAACTAAGAAAGGCTTAGTGAAAAAAACTTTATTACGTGCTTATTCTCGTCCACGTAACAATGGTGTTATAGCTATTAATATAAATGATGGCGATGAGGTGGTAGATGTTCGCCTTACCAATGGTAGTGATGAGCTTATTATAGCTGACAAGAATGGTCGTGCATGTCGTTTCCATGAGAATAATGTTCGCACTATGGGGCGTGTGTCAACAGGTGTGCGCGGAATGAAGCTCGATGAAGATGGAGAAGATGAAGTAATAGGTATGGTGGTAGTAAATGATTCTGAAAACGAAACAGTTATGGTTGTGTCAGAGGAAGGTTATGGAAAGCGTTCCTTAGTGTCGGACTACCGTTTAACTAATCGTGGTGGTAAAGGTGTCAAAACTTTGAATATTACAGAGAAGACAGGTAAGCTGGTAGCAATCAAAACAGTTACCGACGATAATGATCTTATGATTATAAATAAGAGTGGTATTGTTATTCGTATGGCTGTATCTGAATGTCGTGTAATGGGAAGAGCCACACAAGGAGTGCGCTTGATAAACCTTTCTAAGAAGAGTGACACAATAGCTTCTGTATGTAAAGTAAGGAGTGCAGAAATGGAGGAAAAAGTAGATGAGGTAAATAATGCAGATGATGAGGATATAACAAATGCTCAAGATAATAATACTGCAGGTTCTGTACACGAAGATAAAGAATGAAATTAATTATTAAAAATAAAACTTTAATAGATAACGAATATGAAAAAATTAATGTTTGCAGCAATGATGCTACTAGGTACATCGGCTGCTTTTGCAGGTGACAGTGAGCCGTTGAAGGCTATTTTGAAAGCTACAAGCTATGAGCAAGCTGCAAGTCTTGTTCAAAATAGTTTAAGCCAGTTAGCTAATAATGCTGAGAAGGCTAAGGCTTATGATAAGTTGTATGAGCTTGCTATGGCTAAGGTTAATGCAGAGCAAACTGTTCAGTTAGAAAACCAGACAGCTAAGCAGATGGGTAAAGAGGGTAATAAGCCTGTTGATGAGGACGGACTATATAAAGCTCTTGATCAGGCTCTTGATGCTGCAGCAGAAGTAAATAAATATGATAATATGCCTAATGCAAAAGGTAAGATAAAACCTCGTTATGCAAGTATAATTGAGCCTACCTATAATCTTCGTGGTCAGCTAATTAATGCAGGTATATTCTTTCAGGGAAAGAAAGATGATGCTAATGCATATAAATATTTAGCTCGTTATGTAGATACTGCAGAGTGGCCAATGTTTGCAAGCTTTGATAAGGCTAAGGATAAAAATCTAAATGAGATAGCTTACTATTCTGCTATATACGCTTATCAGAACAAAGAGTATGCTAAGGCAGAAAAGTATATTGCTTATGCTATTCAGAGTCCAGAGCGTGTTAAGGATGCTAAGCAGGTACAGTTAGCTATATTAGGTTCACAGCTAAAAACCCGTGAAGATTCTGTAGCTTATGCTCAGAAGCTTTCTACGATGTATGAGAGCGATCCTACTAATGAAGCTATTCTTACCTCTTTAACATCTACTTATAATGCGTTAGGGATGAAAGATAAATCGGAAAAAATATTAAATGCTGCTTTAGAAAAAAATCCAAAAAGTTATAGTGCTTTGATTATGAAGGGGCAGTTAGCTCTTCAGGATAGAAAATATGACGAAGCTGCAGGTTTCTTAGAAAAAGCATTACCAATAGCAACAGAAAACAATCAAAGAGTAGCTTTGAATGCTTCTATAGGTCAGTGCTGGTTCTATAAGGCACAAGATCGTGTAGCTCAGGTGAAGGGTATTCTTACTCCTGCAGCAAAAGCACAGTTTAATGAAGTTTATAACAAAGCTATTTCTTATTTAGAGAAAGCTAAGAGTCTTGACACAGCTAAGGAGCAAAAAAACACTTGGGCTTATCCTCTATATGGCTGCTATTATTTTGTGAAGGGTGCAAAAGCTCCTGAGACAGTTGCTGCAGAAGCTGACATTCATTAATATTAGTAGTTATTATATTAATTCTATTCTGTTGAGATAGTTTTGTTTTAAAGTAAAACATGTTTCAATAGGATAGAATTAATATATATATTTTATAAAAAGCATAAGTGTTTGTAAAAAGATAGTTTTTATAAAAAATGTATCTTTCTTTAGTGAGTCTTTATGCTTTATGAAAACTTTATTTGATGAAGAAGATTATTATATTATTAGTGTTTCTTAATTTCAGCTTGTTTGTCTTAGCACAACAATATGCTTATAAGCAGGCAGAGAGTTATCATCATTTAGCAAAAGAAGAAGAGTCTAAGCTGAAGAATATATCTATTAGAGATACTGTACAGTATTATGCTACTGTGTACAATATAGTAGACTACTCATTAAAGAGCGATGAATTAGATAGAAAACCAAATAAGAAAAACAAAATACGTACTAAGTTTGCTGAAGATAATAAGACACGTTTAAATAGTTTTTGTCCTGTATTGATAGATGCTGGGAAATTTTTAGCAAGTAAAGAAAAATATCGTAAGCAGGGCATTAATGCGTTTAGCCTTTATCTAATAGCTAAAAAATCACCATTATTAGAAGGTAGTATAGACGAGTCTGGTGTGGCATCTTATTATTTAGCTTATTACTACCTTAAAGAAAAAGATTATGTTACCGCTGATAGATATGCCGACGATGCTCTAAAATATGATGAGACAGCTAAAGCTGGTGCTGATGTAAAAGCTGAATGTATGTATGAGCAGATGGCTAATGAGAGCGACTCTCTAAAGTATCTTGCTGTACTAAAACGCTTGTATAATGCCGACCCTACTAATGAAAAATATTTTTCATGGATTATGCGCTTTTATCAAAAACCTACAGCAAAGTTTAATTTAGAAGATTTTGTTGATAGCAGATTAGAGAATAATTATAATTCTCCTATTCCGTGGATCTTAAAAGGAGAGATTGCTATGCATGCAAGGCGCTGGGAGGAAGCTGTAGATGCTTATAAGCATGCTGATAAGTTAGACCCTACACTTATACCACTTATATATAATATAGGTGTATGTCTTAATCAGATGGGATTACAAATACGCGATACAGTATTATCGCAGAGGAAGAAAGGTGAGATAGTATCTGAAACACTATATACTAAGGTGTTTGCAGAGGCAAGAGATTATTTAGAAAGAGTACGGGCAAAAGACCCAAGACGTAATAAAGTAGACTGGATAGGTCCTTTATATATGGCTTATACCATATTAGATGACAAACTGAAGGTTGCTGAATTAGAATCGATATTAGAAAAGAAATAAATATAATATTTTGAAGAGAGTATTTTATATATTATTATTGATGCAGCTCACACTTGCTACTTTTGGACAAAAGAGACAAATACAAATTGCAAGAGATCAGTTGAAACAAGGAAAAGAGTTGGTAAAGGTAGAGAAGTCTATGGAGCAGTTACTCGAAGATTCCTCTAAACGTACTAATCCTAAGATATGGCTTATCCTTTGTGAAGCGTTAGTAAAACAATACGAACAGGGTAATGAGAAATTGTATTTAAATCAAAAATATGATACAACGGCTTTCTTTACAATAACAAGGAAGTTGTATCACACTATGTATAGTTTTGACTCTATTGATGTAAAACTTAGTGCTATGGGTAAGCCTAAGTATAGGGTGAAACATTCAGAATTATTAAACTCTATTCGTCCTAATCTGTTTAATGGTGGTGTGTTCTTTATTCATGCTCGCAACTTTAAATTAGCGTATAGTTTTTTTGATGATTTTATATCTTTAGAAGATCAGCCTCTTTTTAAAGGGTATCATTATAGGAAAGACGACCCTTTAATACCTCATGCAGCATATTGGGCTATGTATTGTGGATATAAGCTATATGATGCGTCCTTGATATTAAGGCATCAAAAATTAGCTGAGCGAGATAGTTCTATGCTAAACTTTGTAAAACAGTATGAAGCAGAAGCTTATATTTTACAGAAGGATACGCAGCGATATGTACAAACATTGAAAGAGGGTTTTTCGCAATATCCCAAGTTTGCTTATTTCTTCCCTCGCTTAGTAGATTATTATGATAAGATAGGAGCAAACGATTCTGTACTAATAGTAGCAAACCGTGCATTGCAAGTAGACTCTACTAATATACTTTTTCGTTTTACAAAGAGTACAGCTCTGCTTAATATAGGTAGATACGGTCAAAGTATAGCTATCTGTAAGCAGTTAATAGAAGAGAGCCCTAACTTTGCCGATGCTTATTATAATATAGGTATGGCTTATTTTAATCAAGCTATAGAGCTTGATAAGAATTGGCAACGTAGCAAAGCTAAACGTAATAGTATAGTTACTTATTATGAAAAGGCACTACCTTATATAGAAAAGTATAAGGAGCTAATGCCTGAAAGTAAAGAAAAGTGGTTGTCTCCCCTTTATACTATTTATTTAAATTTGAATATGGGAAAAGAGTTTGATGAAATAGATAAGATTAAGAATGGGAAGTAATGTTATTTTAAATAAGTTAGGTATAACGCCTAACGCTATGCAAGAAGCCACATTTAAAGCTATCTTACATACTGATAAAGATATATTAGTGTTATCTCCAACAGGTACAGGAAAATCGTTCGCATATCTTATACCATTGAGTCAGCTTATTAATATAAACGAAGATAAGGTACAAGCTGTTATAGTTTTACCCAGTAGAGAGCTTGCTTTGCAGCTGTGTACTGTTATGAAAGATTTAGGCACCGGACTTCGAGCATTAGCCTTATATGGAGGCAGGGCTACGATGGACGAGCATAAATTGTTAAATAAAGAAAAACCACATTTGGTTTTTGCTACTCCCGGGCGTTTAAACGATCATCTTGATAAGGGAAATATAAATGCATCGTGGGTAGACTTTATGGTTATAGACGAGTTTGATAAGTGTTTAGCAATGGGATTTCATGAAGAGATGTATAATCTTGTAAACAAACTTCCTAATATTAAGCGTCGTATATTACTATCTGCAACATATTCAGAAGAGGTACCAAACTTTATATCAATGGGAAAGTTGTTAAAGATAGATTTCTCTGATAAAAGCAAAGTGTTATCTAATCGTGTAAGCACGTTTGTAGTACATAGTCAAGAAAAGGATAAGTTAGAAACTCTTTTTGCGTTATTATGCACTTTTAAAGATCAAAGCTCTATAGTCTTTTTGAATTATCGTGACTCTGTAGAGAGAGTATATAATTTCTTACATGAAAAAGGTTTTACCACTTCTCTTTTTCATGGAGGATTGGATCAAGCAGAGAGAGAAGCTGCTCTGTATCGTTTCTCAAATGGATCGGCTAATATTCTTATAAGTACAGACTTAGCAGCTCGAGGGCTGGATATTCCTGATGTTAATAATATAATACATTATCATCTTCCTGAAAGTGAAGACTGTTTTATTCACAGGGTAGGGCGTACTGCTCGATGGGATAAGGGAGGTGCTACTTGTTTTATTCTTAGTCCAGAGGAGCAGCTACCCGATTATGTTAAGGGAGAGTATGAAATAATATCTTTACCTGAAGAGCTTCCTAAACCTTCAGAACCAAAGATGGCAACTTTATATATAGGAAAAGGTAAGAAAGATAAAATTTCTAAGATAGATATAGTAGGGTTTTTATGTAAAAAAGGCGGTTTACAGGCTTCGGACATAGGAAAGATAGATATAAAAGACAGATATTCTTATGCTGCAATAAAAAAAAGAAAAATTTCTTCGGTTATAATTAATACTAAAAATCAAAAAATAAAAGGTATTCGTACTATAGTGGAAGAAATACGATAAAAATGCTTTCAAAATGGCAAGCTGATTTTTAATTAATGCCTAATATAGTTATTTGGTGTAAGTGCTATGGTTAATAAAAAAAAAGGTAAAATGCTTGTATGACTAAAAATAAAAGCGTAAATTCGCAACGTGGGTAAGCGAAATTATAATATGTTTTTGCATACTACTCTAAACTATTATAAAACTAACATTAAACAATATATGCGTATGAAAAAGTATAATTTTGGTGCAGGTCCATGTGTACTTCCAAGGGAAGTAATAGAAAAAACAGCTAATGCTATTTTAGACTTTAATGGTATTGGTCTATCTCTTGCAGAGATTAGTCATAGGTCGAAGGACTTTAAGCCAGTTATGGAAGAGGCTCAACAATTGGTAAAAGAAGTCTTAGATGTCCCTGAAGGGTATTCTGTCCTGTTTCTTGGAGGAGGGGCTTCTTTACAGTTCTGTCAGATTCCAGCTAATTTCCTTGTAAAGAAAGCTGGTTATGTTAATACTGGTGCATGGGCTAAAAAAGCAATGAAAGAGGCTAAGCATTTTGGTGAGACTATAGAGGTGGCATCTTCTGCTGATGATAATTATACTTACATTCCTAAAGGGTATGCTGTTCCTTCAGATATCGACTACTTGCATGTAACTACTAATAACACTATCTATGGTACAGAGTTGCATAAGGATATTGATGTTCCAGTGCGCTTAATCGGTGATATGTCCTCAGATATTTTTAGTCGTCCAGTAGATGTCTCTAAATATGATTGTATTTATGGAGGGGCACAGAAAAATCTATCAATGGCAGGTGTTACCTTTGTTATTGTGAAAGATGATGCTTTAGGTAATGTAGAGCGTGAAATCCCCACTATGTTAGATTATCGTACACATACAAAGAAGGGATCTATGTTTAATACTCCTCCTGTAGTACCTATTTATACTGCTCTTGAAAATCTTCGCTGGCTGAAAGCACAAGGTGGTGTTAAGACAATGGAAAAACGTGCTAAGGAGCGTGCCGACTTGCTTTACGGAGAGATAGACCGTAATAAGTTGTTTAGAGGTACTGTGAAATGCGAAGAAGATCGTTCTTATATGAATATCTGCTTTGTATTAAATGATGAGTATGCAGATTTGCAAGACGATTTCTTTAAGTTTGCTACAGAACGTGGAATGGTAGGAATTAAGGGACATCGTGATGTTGGTGGATTCCGTGCAAGCTGTTATAATGCAATGACTATTGAGGGGGTTAAGGCTCTTGTGTCTTGTATGCAGGACTATGAAAAGAAACATTAACTAACAAAGAAACATTAACTAACAAAGAAACATCAGTGAGTAGATAGAAAAGGTTACTTGCTGATGTTAAAAAATATATTTAAACTTAATATATACATATTACTATGAAAGTTTTAATAGCTACCGAAAAACCTTTTGCAGAAGCTGCTGTTAAAGGTATTAAAGAGGAACTTGAGGGGGCAAAACATGAAGTTGTGCTGCTTGAAAAATATACAGATAAGTCGCAGTTATTGTCAGCTGTTGCTGACGTTGATGCAATGATAATTAGATCAGACAAGATAGATGCAGAGGTTTTTTCTGCTGCTAAAAATTTGAAGATAATAGTACGTGCTGGTGCAGGTTATGATAATATCGATTTAGCAGCTTCTATAGCTAATAATGTTGTAGTAGAAAATACTCCGGGGCAGAATTCAAATGCTGTGGCAGAGCTTGTTTTTGGTTTATTAGTATTTGCTATTCGTGGCTTTTATAATGGAAAACCAGGTACAGAATTAAAAGGAAAGAAGTTGGGTATACTTGCTTTTGGTAATGTTGGGCGTAATGTAGCTCGTGTAGCAAAGGGCTTTGATATGGATATCTATGCTTATGATGCTTTTTGTCCAGTTAATGTTATAGAGGCTTCCGGAGTTCATGCTGTTAATAACGAGAAGGAGTTGTTTAAGAAGTGTGATATAGTGTCTTTGCATATCCCTGCTACTCCTGAAACAAAGAAGAGTATTAATTATAATTTAGTAAATATGATGCCTAAGGGTGGAATTGTTATAAACACTGCTCGCAAGGAAGTTATTAATGAAGAGGAATTAATCCGTTTAATGAACGATCGCGCAGACATTAAGTATATAACAGATATTAAGCCTGATGCAGATGCAGAATTTGTCAAGTTTGAAGGTAGATATTTTAGCACACCAAAGAAGATGGGAGCTCAGACTGCTGAGGCTAATTCAAATGCTGGTATTGCTGCAGCAAGGCAAATAAAAGCATTCTTTGCTACAGGTGATACTAAATTCCAAGTAAATAAATAATTTTTTTATCAGGTAAGGTTACTTATTTTTGTATATAAAAGGAATATTATAATGTACTATAAAAAGTAATTATGTACATTATAATATCCTTTAAAAAAAAAAGAGAGTGATTAATTTTTATCCTAAAACCTAAATATTATGGCAATTGTAAAACCATTTAGAGGTGTTCGCCCACCAAAGAAGTTTGTAGAAGAAGTTCAAAGTCGTCCTTATGATGTACTCAACTCAGAAGAGGCAAGAGAAGAGGCTGGAGATAATGAAAAGAGTTTATATCATATAATTAAGCCAGAGATTAACTTTGAGGAAGGTACAAGTGAATATGATGATCGTGTTTATGAGAGTGCTGTAGCTAATTTTAAGAAGTTTCAGGAAAAAGGCTGGTTAGTTCAGGACGATAAAGAGCATTATTATATATATGCTCAGACAATGAATGGTAAAACACAATATGGACTTGTTGTTGGTGCATACGTTAATGATTATTTAACGGGAGTTATAAAAAAACATGAATTAACTCGTCGTGATAAGGAAGAAGATCGTATGAAGCATGTTCGTGTAAATAATGCTAATATAGAGCCTGTATTTTTTGCCTATCCAGATAATAAAACTCTAGATAGCCTTATTAAGCGTTATGCTAAGACTGATCCAGAATACGATTTTGTAGCTCCTATAGATGGTTTTAGGCATCAACTTTGGATTATTGATGATGAGAAAGATATAAAAACCATTACAGACGAGTTTGCAAAGATGCCAAGTCTTTATATTGCAGATGGTCATCATCGCTCTGCAGCGGCAGCATTAGTTGGCGCAGAGAAGGCTAAACAAAATCCGAATCATACTGGAAAGGAAGAGTATAATTATTTTATGTCAGTATGTTTTCAGGCAAGTGAGCTAACTATTTTAGATTATAATCGTGTAGTAAAGGATCTAAATGGAATGACAACAGAAGAGTTCCTTACTGCTTTAACTAAAAATTTTATTGTTCAGAAGAAAGGTAGGGCAGCGTATAGGCCTAAGCAGTTACATGAATTTTCGCTCTATATTGATGAAAATTGGTATAGCTTGACAGCAAAAGAGGGGACGTATGATAATTCTGATCCTATAGGTGTTCTTGATGTAGATATATCTAGTAGGTTAATTCTTGATGACTTGATGGGCATTAAAGATTTGCGAACAGATAAGCGTATCGATTTTGTGGGCGGTTTACGTGGTTTAGAGGAGCTAAAACGTCGTGTAGATAGTGGCGAGATGCGTTGGGCTTTAGCTTTATATCCAGTATCTATGCAGCAGATTATGAATATTGCAGATAGCGGTAAGATTATGCCACCTAAGGCAACATGGTTTGAGCCAAAACTTCGTTCAGGACTTGTTATACATAAGCTTGAGTAAAGAAAGTGTTGTGTGCTTAATACCTATTTATGTGTAACGATAAGTATAAAACAATATTGGAAACAAGAGTAGGCGAGGGGTTTTACTCTGAGAAGCGGAGTAAATTCTTCGCCTTTGCACATCATGTATGCTCTTCTATGGAATCTTTAGATATAGTAAAAGCTTATCGTAAGAGGTTTTATGATGCGCGTCATTGTTGTTATGCTTATGTAATAGGGGCTGATAGAAGCGAATTTAGAGCAGTAGACGATGGAGAGCCTTCTTCTACGGCAGGTAAACCTATTCTTGGACAGATTAATAGTAATAGCCTTACTAATATATTAGTTGTTGTAGTACGTTATTATGGTGGAATCAATTTAGGGACAAGCGGACTTATAGAGGCATATAGAACGGCTGCTGCCGCTGCTATTAGTAACTGCATAATAGAAGAACGTTTTATAGAAGAGCATATTAAGTTTGCTTTTTCTTATTTAAAGATGAATGTTGTTATGCGCATAATAAAAGATATGAAGCCTCGTATTATAGACCAATCTTTTGATAATATGTGTGAGATGGTTGTATCTATTCGTCAAAGTAAAGTGCAGGAGTTTAGAGAGAGGTTGGATAAAGTTTTGTTTGATTAATTTGGTGTTTTTCGGTTTTTGTATTAATTTTGCTATTAATAAGAGGAAGTATGGCAGAGTGACCGAATGCGCTGGACTCGAAATCCGGTATACGCCTTATCGCGTATCGGGGGTTTGAATCCCTCTACTTCCGCAAGAGATGTATTATAGATAATGTAAGTCAAATCACTTTTTTGACAGGTGGAAAAATATAGGTAAAAAGATTTACTATTTTTCAGATAATTAAATGATTTTATCTAAGTGAGTAGTTGGTCGTTATTGTTAGTAATGATAAATCCAATACGTAGGTAGGGGCTCGAGTGAAAATATCGGGTGGTAAAGGTAGTGTGTACATATCCAAGAGGTCTAATGTTGTTACAATATAAGTAAACAAAACATGGCTTACTAATAAAAAATCCTAAGTGTACTAAAAAATAGGATTTTAATCAAATCGATGTAAGTATATAATAACAGTTATAGTATATGAAGTAGTTTGCATAGCTTAATATATTAAGGTGTGGGTTACTTTGTTATGAAATGGTTATTAAATCTTACCTCTGTAGCTTTTTGTTATATCTAACTTTTTTATTAAATTTGCATTTCAAAAACATACTAAAATATCATATAAATAATGAAGATATCATACAAGTGGTTAAAACAATATGTAGATTTTTCTTTAACACCTAAGCATCTTGCTGAGGCTTTGACATCTACAGGGTTAGAGGTAGGCTCATTAGAGGAGGTGGAAACTGTTCGTGGTGGATTAAAAGGACTATTTGTAGGTAAGGTTCTTACTTGTGAAGATCATCCTAATTCGGATCATTTACATATAACCACCGTAGATCTTGGTAGGGGGGAAGCGCAGCAAATTGTCTGTGGAGCACCTAATGTAGCAGCTGGTCAGAAGGTTATTGTTGCCGATTTAGGATGCGTACTGTATGATGGCGATAAGGAATTTGTTATTAAAAAGAGCAAATTACGCGGCGTAGATAGCTTTGGTATGATATGTGCAGAAGATGAGATAGGTGTAGGTAAGTCGCATGATGGTATTATAGTCTTACCGGAAGAAGCTATTGTAGGTATGCCAGCAGCAGAATATTATCAGTTAGATAGTGATTGGGTGTTTGATATAGATATTACGGCTAATCGTGCAGATGCTCTAAGTCATTATGGAGTGGCTCGAGATTTGTATGCGTGGTTGAGACAAAATGGTTATGAAACGAGTTTACACCGTCCTTCATGTGATGATTTTCATGTAGATAATAATAATCTTCCTATAAAGGTAACAATAGAAAATACCTCAGCTTGTAGGCGTTATGCCTGTTTGAGTGTAACAGGATGTGAGGTGAAAGAAAGCCCGAAATGGTTGCAAGATAAGTTAAGTGTGATAGGATTACGCCCTATTAATAATATTGTAGATATTACTAATTATATAATGTGGGCATATGGTCAGCCTATGCATTGTTTTGATGCAGATATGGTGAAAGGCAACCATATTATAGTAAGAGATAAGAACGAGGGAAAGCGATTTGTTACTCTTGATGGCGAAGAGCATATATTAGGCAAGCACGATTTAGCTATATGTAATGAAGAAGAGCCTATGTGTATTGCTGGTGTTTTTGGAGGAAAAGGTAGCGGAACCTATGAAACCACAAAAAATGTAGTGTTAGAAAGTGCTTATTTTCATCCTACTTGGATACGTAAGAGTGCGCGCCGCCATGGTTTATCTACAGATGCGAGCTTTCGTTTTGAGCGTGGTGTAGACCCTAATGGTATAATATATGCATTAAAACAAGCAGCTATACTTTGTCAGCAGTTGGCTGGAGGAAAAGTAAGTATGGAAATATGCGATGAGTATCCTTCGCCAATAGCCGATTTCCCTGTAAGATTAAATTTTGAATATTGTGATAGGTTAATAGGTAAGCAGATAGGTGTTTCTACGATAAAGAGCATTGTAACCTCTCTTGAGATGAAGATAGAAAATGAAGATGAGTATGGTATTGATCTATTAGTTCCTGCTTACCGTGTAGATGTACAACGACCTTGTGATGTAGTAGAAGATATATTGCGTATATATGGATATAATAATGTAGAAATCTCTACAATGTTAAAGTCGTCTTTAACAATAGCAGAAGAGGCAGATAAGGATTATCATCGTGAAAATATAGTAAGTGAGCAGTTAGTGGGAGCAGGCTTTTCTGAAATTTTAAACAATTCTCTTACAA
This sequence comes from Prevotella amnii DSM 23384 = JCM 14753, assembly GCF_000378745.1. GTDB lineage: Bacteria > Bacteroidota > Bacteroidia > Bacteroidales > Bacteroidaceae > Prevotella > Prevotella amnii. Next base: position 62,475 of record NZ_KB905265.1, on the reverse strand, counting down.
AGACTTCTTATTATGATCATGGAAAGTGGAATAAGTATACTTGGGAAGAAACTGTAAAGGTAATGAATCCATTATCGGCAGACCTTGGTGTGATGCGTCAAACTTTATTATTTGGAGGTTTAGAGAGCTTGGCTTATAATATTAATCGTAAAGCTACTAATTTACGCTTTTTTGAGACAGGTAATATTTATAAGTTTTCACAGGATAGATATTCTTTAGATAATCCAGTAAGAGCCTATAGTCAAGAGCATCATTTTGCTTTATGGGTAACAGGTAAACATGTAGAAGGTTCTTGGGCTCATCCTGACGAGGATAGCAGCTTTTATGAATTGAAAGCATATGTAGAGAATATTCTTCGTAGAGTGGGAGTGCGTCAGGGAGCGTTAGTCAGTGAACACTCGGACAATAATATTTTTGATAAAGCAATTGCGTTAAAAACAAGGAATGGTAAGATTATAGCTGAATTAGGAATATTAAGTATAGCTTTGTTGAAGCGTATGGATATAGGTCAGAAGGTGTTCTACGCAGAAATAAATTGGGAAGAACTTATGAAAGTTGTTCGTAAGAATAATCTCCAGTATGAAGAACTTTCTAAGTATCCAGCAGTAAGTAGAGATTTAGCATTGCTATTAGATAATAAAATAGAGTTTGTGCAGATAGAAGAAATAGCTCGTCAAACAGAAAAGAAATTGTTAAAGAAGGTGGAATTGTTTGATGTATATCAAGGTAAGAATTTACCTATAGGTAAAAAGAGTTATGCTGTAAACTTTATTCTTCAAGACACAACAAAAACTCTCAATGATAAGGCTATAGATGCTATTATGCAGAAATTAATTAAGAATTTAACTATAAAACTCGGGGCAGAACTCCGTTAATAAAAATTTAGTCTCATGGGAAGAGCATTTGAATATCGTAAAGCTACAAAGCTAAAGCGTTGGGGCCATATGGCTCGTACATTTACTAAGTTAGGTAAAGAGATTGCTATTGCTGTTAAGGCAGGTGGTCCTGAGCCCGAGAATAATCCACGTCTACGTGCCATCATAGCTACTTGTAAGCGCGAGAATATGCCTAAAGACAATATTCAGCGTGCTATTAAGAATGCTATGGGTAAAGATACTAGTGATTATAAAGAAGTAACTTATGAGGGATATGGACCGCATGGTATTGCTGTGTTTGTAGACACTTTAACAGATAATACTACTCGAACAGTAGGTGATGTGCGTTCTATTTTTAATAAGTTTAATGGAAATATGGGAACGCAAGGCTCATTAAGTTTTTTGTTTGACCATAAGGCTGTATTCTCTTTTAAAAAGAAAGAGGGAGTGGATATGGAAGAATTAATTTTAGATTTGATAGACTTTGGTGTAGATGATGAGTATGATGAAGATGAGGACGAAAACGAAATAACTATTTATGGTGATCCTAAAAGCTTTGGAGATATTCAAAAGCATTTAGAAGAGAATGGATTTGAGATTACTTCAGCAGAGTTTACTCGTATTCCAAACGATTTAAAAGAAGTTACTACAGAAGAGCGTGCAACGATAGATAAGATGGTAGAACGTCTAGAGGAATTTGATGATGTGCAAAATGTGTACACCAATATGAAGCCAGAATAAATAGACTTTTGATATTTTAAAAGAGCTAAAGTAAGGTTTATTTGAGTCTTTAGCTCTTTTTATTATAAAGATAAGAGAGAGCTTTGTAGCGGTAAATTTTAAGTAAAATAAATATAAATACTTAAAATTAATTATTATTAATGTGCATTTTTTTGTTACTTTGTAATTTGATTAAAAATGAAGGGTAAAGCAGATGAAAAACCATAAAATATACGAGGCAGATGATAAGATGATTAGTCTTATCAATGATAATTATGAAATCTTACAAAGTATAGGTCGTTTTGGTATTAATTTAGGTTTTGGAGATAAAACTGTAAAGGAAGTTTGTGAAGCTCAAAATGTAGATACTAATACTTTTCTATTTATAGTAAACTTTACTGTAAATAATAGTAATGACTGGGATGATTTGGATAAGCTCTCTATTCCTACATTGTTACAGTATCTTAAATCTAGTCATGTATATTATTTGGATTACGAATTGCCAACTATACGTAAAGAACTAATTGCTGCTGTTGATCCTAATGATAATTTAGCTAAACTTATTATAAAGCTATTTGATGAATATGCTAAAACAATAGCTAAGCATATGTCGTACGAAGAAAAAACAGTTTTTTCTTATGTTGAAGTATTATTAAATGGAAAAACTACTGATGATTATAATATAGAAACATTTTCTAAGCATCATCGTCAAACAGAGGAGCAGCTTGGTGAAATAAAAGATATAATAGTAAAGTATTTACCGACAGATACTCAACGTAATAATCAACTTGCTGCAGCTTTGTTCGATATCTATAATTGTGAAGAATGGCTAACACAGCATGCTAAAGTTGAAGATTATATATTTATTCCAGTTATACGTAATTTAGAGGAACGGATAAAGCAGAATGGAGTGAGTGCTAAAATATCAAATATGATTAGCAAGAATCCTGAAGCAAGCGATACTCTTAGTGATCGTGAAAAAGAAGTTATAATAGCTTTAGTACAAGGTATGGCTAATAAAGAAATAGCAGATCACCTTTGTATTTCTACTAATACAGTTATTACTCATAGGCGTAATATTGCACGTAAGCTGCAGATACATTCACCTGCAGGATTGACTATCTATGCAATTGTAAATAATTTAGTAGATATTAGTAGTGTAAAGCTTTAATATAAAAACGAAGAATTAATTTGTTATGAGTGTAGAACAAGGACGCCCTCGAATGGCTATAATAGAACCTAATACTTTAGTGGTGTTAGGATTAAAACAAATTTTGCAAAATGTAATTCCTATTATGACAGTTGAGGCTTTTTCTTCTTTTTCTGATTTCCAAAGAGCTGATCCAAACAGATTTTATCATTTTTTTGTAGCTCAAACTATTGTTTTAGAGAATCGTGTGTTTTTTTCTAATAATATACATAAAACTATTGTTTTAACTATAACATGTGATCCTAATTCTCAATTATCAGGCTTTCATAGTTTATGTTTAAGTGTTCCAGAGGAAAAGTTAATTCGTTCTATATTAAGGATGGAACAATATGGACATCCTGGTGGAAAGAATTTGCCAGAGCTGCCGGCAGTTCTTAAAAATAAGCTGTTGAGTAATCGTGAAATAGAGGTATTATCTTTGATAGTGCAAGGAATGATTAATAAGGAAATAGCAGATAAGCTGAATATTAGTTTGACAACAGTAATTACTCATCGTAAAAATATTATGGATAAATTGGGTATGAGAAGTGTTTCTGCGCTCACTATTTATGCAGTGATGCATGGCTATGTGGATATAAATAAGATTTAAACAGGTATTTTATATATTTAAAATCTTGGATATATATAATAAGGTGAACTTAAATAACAAGTCTTTTTATAAAAAAAGTTTATTATTTTTTCGCTAAAATATTTGTATTTAAAAAATAATTGTTTACCTTTGCACTCGCAATTCAGAAATGATTAGCCGTATTGCTATAAATTATAGTTGTAGAGGCTAATATGTTAATTGTTGATTTGCAGCGGGGTGTAGCGCAGTCCGGTAGCGCTCCTGGTTTGGGACCAGGCGGTCGCAGGTTCGAATCCTGTCGCCCCGACAACAAATTGTAAACTTCTAGAGAGGAGTTAATATTTATAGAATGCGGCAATAGCTCAGTTGGTAGAGCACGACCTTGCCAAGGTCGGGGTCGCGAGTTCGAGTCTCGTTTGCCGCTCTTTTTTTTATTGAAACACAAATAAGTTCTTAGAATCTTGTAGCAAGCCCAGGTGGCGGAATGGTAGACGCGCACGTTTCAGGTGCGTGTGTTTATAACGTGCAGGTTCGAGTCCTGTTCTGGGCACAGAACTTATGATATGATGTATCAAATGGTACAATATTTATATATTGGAGAGGTGGCGGAATGGTAGACGCGCTACTTTGAGGGGGTAGTGAAAATTGTTTCGTGGGAGTTCGAGTCTCCTCCTCTTCACGTGAGTAAGTTCATAACTACTTACTATTTATTATATATAATTGCGGCAATAGCTCAGTTGGTAGAGCACGACCTTGCCAAGGTCGGGGTCGCGAGTTCGAGTCTCGTTTGCCGCTCTTTTTTTTTGTAGCAAATAAAGCATTATCCACATGAATTTATACATCCGATATTTTGATAGTGAAGTTTTAGTACATAATGCGGATGAGGCATTAGATTTCTTAAGTTCAATCCCAGAAATACAGATAACAAGAGATTTAGAGGCGGACATTAGGGGTTATGCTTCTAATGACATATTTTATCCAAAGCGCTATAAGGTAAGGCCACGTGTTTATTTTATAGTAATAAAAACAGAAGCTGAAACAATGGAGGATTTTAAAAATAAGAAGGCAGTACGGTCTATATCTGCGTCGTCAAATCAGAAAAAAGAAAGTGCTGTACAAAATTTGACTTTAAATAGAGAAGGTTGGTATGAAGGTGAGCTTACTTTTAAACGTGTAGTAATGATACCTTCTTCAGGTAAACATGAGTATCGTGATACTACGTTTATTGCTCGTTGTAAAGCTCTTTCAGGATGGGATTGTTATCAGCGATTGGTAGATTATCTAAAAACTCGAGTAGATGACCGTAGTCAGTTCCCATCTGCTAAGGGTAAGAATTTTAGGTTTAAGTATTTAGGTCTTTGGAAATAAATTTATAAAAATATTTTTAGGTTTTGTTTTATCTGTTTATGTGTAATGAATAAAGTAATGTTAATAGGTAATGTTGGTAAAGATCCTGAAATACGTTATTTTGATGCAGATGAGTGTGTAGCGTCTTTTACTTTAGCAACTACAGAGAGGGGTTATGTTTTGCCTAATGGAACGCAAGTACCTAATCGTACAGATTGGCATAATATTATTTTATTCAAACATTTGGCTAAATATGCTGAAAAATATATTCATAAAGGCGATAAAATATTTGTAGAAGGAAGAATACGTAATCGTTCTTATGATGATAAGAAAGGTGTACGACGTGTTATTACAGAGATTTATGCAGAGAACTTAGAATGGTTAGCAGCACCTCGTAAGGTGGTTGATGAAGTTGTAAAAACAAATGCTCCCGCTGATGGTTCTTATGCAGATGAGGATAAATCTAAACTACCCTTTTAATGATAGATCTATTATTAGGTATTTCTTCGTATATTGAAATTCATAATTTAGAGCTAAGTACTAGTATAGCTTTATTTATAACTATAGCTCTATTGTTTTGTTCAGGTTTTGCCAGCGGGTCTGAAATAGCTTTTTTTAGTTTAACTCCCAGGGATTTAGATAAGATAGATTTAGAAAAGTCGGCAGTAGATGTTAAAGTAAACAATCTAAGGAATGATAGTGAGCGTACTTTAGCAACTATATTAATACTTAACACTTTGGTTAATGTAACAATAATATTGTTATGTAATTATATATTTAGTAAGCTAGTTACTTTTAAAGCAGAATGGATAGAGATGCTTTGTATTACAGTATTACTAACTTTTATATTATTGCTTTTTGGTGAAATAATGCCCAAAATGTATACAAGAATCAATCCTTTGGCTTTTTGTCGACGTAGTGCGAGTATATTGATATTACTTCGTCAGTGTTTTCGTCCTTTGGTATATTTTCTTCTTAAAAGTGGAACTTTTGCAGGTAGAGTAATTCATAAGGAAAGTTATCTGTTATCTATGTACGAACTTGAACAAGCTCTGAAACTAACGGATAAGAACGATCTCAAAGATGAACAAAGTATGCTTCGTGGAATTATTCGTTTTGGTGATGAAACAGCAAAAGAGATAATGACAAGTAGGCAAGATATAGTTGCTTTAGATATTAGTAGTACTTATGTATTTGTTTTGCAGAGTATAGTAGATAATAATTATTCCAGAATCCCTGTTTTTCGAGATAGTATAGATAACATTAGAGGTATTTTATATATTAAGGATTTATTACCTCATTTATCAAAAGGCAATACTTTTAGATGGCAGAGCTTGATAAGACCGCCTTATTTTGTACCTGAAACAAAGAAGATAGATGATCTCTTGCGCGATTTTCAGTCAAATAAAGTACATATAGCTACGGTTGTAGATGAGTTTGGAGGTACTAGTGGGATAATTACTTTAGAGGATATCTTAGAAGAAATAGTAGGAGAGATCAATGACGAATTTGATGAAGATGAGAAAACTTATACACGCCTTAATGCAAATACTTATATTTTTGAGGGTAAAACCTTATTAAGTGATTTCACTAAAATTATAAAAGTTGATGATGAAGAGTTTGCAGAGATAGAAGGAGAGGCTGATTCTTTAGCCGGGTTACTTCTTGAATTGAAGGGGAATTTCCCTCTCGTACATGAAAAGTTGACTTATAGAAATTATTTATTTGAGGTGCTTGAACTTGATGGAAGGCGAATAAGTAAGATAAAGGTTACTATACATTCAATAGAAAATGAGTCTTAGTGATGTTAAAATCATAAGAATTCCAGATATAATTATAGGTATCCTTCCTATAAATGGTAGAGGGCATGAAGCAGAGGTTGCAACAGTCTTATCTTTATTGCAAATTATTTTACAAAAGAGAGTAAATGTAGTGCATAATAAAGATGGAAAACCATTTATAGAAGGATATAATATAAGTATATCTCATACACAAGGATGGGCAACTGTGATATTATCTGAAAAACATAATGTTGGTATTGATATAGAATATAAAAGTGATAGGGTTTGCAGGGTAGCTAAAAGATTTTTACGTGATGACGAGCCTTATATTAAAACAAATGATATTTTATATGTATGGTGTGCTAAAGAGAGTTTGTATAAACTTCATTCATCTTTACATTTAGGATTCCAAGATATGCGTGTTGATGTAGAAGCTGCTGTTATTTATGATTTACGAACAAGAAAAAGTATTCCTATTTTTCATTATTCTACGTCAAACTATTTATTAACTTATGTATGGGAATAAAATTTGTTTATTCTGAATTTTTAAAGAATTGCTTTTATTATAGATTTTGATTGTTTACTAAAAATATATACTTTTGTAATATAAAAAATTAATCTATGATAAAGGATATGAAAGTAGATTGTTTCCTTCCTTATTTGGAAGGAGCAAATAATGAAAGAATAATAGAAGATATATTTGGTTGTGATGAGGTAAATAAAGTGAATGTTTTTTATTCTAAAGATATTAAATTGCAGCCAGCATTGTTAGCTAATACTAATGCAATATATATAGATAATATATTTTCGACGTCTACTATAAAGTTATTAGCAGAAAAAACTAATAGTGAGTATACTTTATTTTGTTTTAATAAAGCTAACTTAACATTTGGGGAAAACTCTATAAAAAGATTACTTTCTGTAGCTATATATACAAATGCAGAAATGGTATATAGTGATTATTATTCTGTATTAGAAGGTAATATTACACAGCATCCTGTTATTGATTATCAATTTGGTAGTTTACGTAATGATTTCGATTTTGGTTCTGTAGTACTTATAAAAACATCTACATTGAAGTTATGGGCAGAGGAAGATTCTACAAATTACAAATATGCAGGTTGGTATAGTTTGCGATTGTTTTTGAGTAGGCAAGGTGAACTTTTTCATCTTAATGAATATCTATATACTGAAACGAACATAGATTTACGGAACAGTGGCGAAAAGCAATTTGATTATGTAAATCCTTCTAATCGTGATGTACAGATAGAAATGGAAAAGGTTTTTACAGCACATCTTCGTAAAATAGGTGGGTGGATAGATGTTACAAAATATAAAACACCGGTTTTAGAAGATTATATTTTTCCTGTAGAAGCTTCTGTTATAATTCCAGTTTTTAATCGTGTGAAAACAATTACGGACGCTATTAATTCTGTAATTACACAAAAAGCTAATTTTAAATTTAATGTTATTATAGTAGATAACCATTCTAATGATGGTACTACTATGGCTATAGAACAATTTGCAAAACAAGATAATCGTATTGTACATCTAATACCTGAAAGATATGATTTAGGTATAGGGGGATGTTGGAATTATGCTTTAGAAAGTTCTTTATGTGGGAAGTTTGCAGTTCAGTTAGATAGTGATGATCTTTACTCTGGAGATAATGTCTTGCAGTACATTATAGATCAGTTTTATACTCAAAGGGCTGCTATGCTTATAGGGTCTTATCGTATGTGCGATTTTCAGCTTAATACTATACCTCCAGGGTTAATTGATCATAGAGAATGGACAGAAAACAATGGATGTAATAATGCTTTACGTATAAATGGGTTAGGTGCACCTCGTGCGTTTTTTACTCCTATTGCACGTAAACTAAAATTCCCTAATACTAGTTATGGCGAAGATTATGCTATGGAATTAGCTATTAGTCGTGAATATCGTATTGCACGCATATACGAAGAATTATATCTTTGTCGTCGTTGGATAGGTAATAGTGATTCCTCATTAAGTATTGATAAACAGAATGTTAATAATCTTTATAAGGATCGTATTCGTACTATAGAATTAAAGGCTCGTTTATTAAAAAATATGGAGGAAAAGTAATATTTATGAGTGATTTAACTTGTTTTTATGAAGCACAATTAGTTTTATGGCAAGATGTTAAACAACGTTTTGATGATTTACAGCATATAAGGATAAGGTCTTTAGGAAAATTAAAAGCACAATTTAATCCTTCTCGTATGATAAGTACAGGTGCTAAAATTGATAGGTTTATTATAGAAAAACGACCTTGCTTCTTGTGTGCTGTAAATAGACCTAAAGAGCAAATAGTAAAGTCTTTTAATAGTCATTTTGATATTTTGATTAATCCTTTTCCTATTCTTCCAAAACATTTTACAATACCTTCTATAAGACATGAGCCACAACAAATAAAGAATAATTTTATAGAAATGCTTCTATTTGTAGAAGAATATGCTGAAGAAATTGTTTTTTATAATGGTCCATTTTGTGGGGCGAGTGCTCCTGATCACTTACATTTTCAAGCAGTGCCTAAGATAATGTTACCTGTGTATGAAAATTGGAAAGCATTGGCTAAAACTTCAGAAGAAGTTCTTTTTAGAGAAGATGCGAAAGTGTTATATGTGAATGATTATGTTTGCCCACTTATAGCTATAACAGGTTTGAATATAAATAGTATTGTTTTTTTGTTTAATAAGATATATAAAGAGCTTCCTTTACCAGAAGGCAATGTAGAGCCAATGATGAATGTTATTTCTTGGAAGGAGAAGGATCTTTTTGTAACTTTGATATTCCCTCGTCTTAAACATCGACCAGATTGTTATTATGGAAAATATACAGAACAATGTTTAGTGAGTCCAGGTGCTATAGATATGGGAGGACTTATAATTTTGCCACGTAGGGAAGATTTTGAGACCATTACCCCTTTACAAGCAACTTCTATTCTTAAGGAAGTAACTTTAACATCAGAAGATGTAGAAAAAGTACTTAGTCAACTAAAAAAATAATTATATAGCGATTATGATATATTCAGAAGAACCTATTGTAACTGTTGGTATATTGAGTAATAAGACTATTACTTTTTCCTTAACTAATGATTTTTTGCTAAATGGAAGTAAAAAGGTTTCTGGTACTTATGTTGCAGAGCTTGTAGATGATAAAATTTGTTTAGAAGATGTTTTTTATTCAGAATTATTATTCGTACCAATTAAAGAAAGTTCTATATTTACATTGCAAGATGTAGTAATAGGACTGAATTTTCATTGGCAGCGTAAAGAAGATCAAACTTTTAAAGGTAGTTTGCGTTTGGTAGTGGATAATAGCAGTATATATGCTATAAATGAAATAAAAGTGGAAAATTATCTTTATAGTGTTATATCTAGTGAAATGCGTGCTACGTCGTCACTTGAATTACTTAAGGCTCATGCAGTTATTTCTCGTAGTTGGTTGTTATCGCAGATTATAAATAGAAAGAAAGTCAAGGAAAACAGCTCACAACATGATTTTATTGAAAATTCTCAAAAGATTATTCGGTGGTATGAGCGTTCGGAACATACTCTTTTTGATGTGTGTGCTGATGATCATTGTCAACGTTATCAGGGGCTTGGGCGTGCAATAAGTGTATTTGCAAAACAAGCCATTGATGCAACGCGTGGAGAGGTGTTAACATATAATGGAGAATTATGTGATGCGCGGTTTTCTAAGTGTTGTGGAGGTGTTACTGAGAATTTTGAGTATTGTTGGGATAATATAAAGTATCCTTATCTAAAATCCATTGTAGATACAAGTATAGATAAAAGAAGTTTTTTACCAGATCTTACGAAAGAGGCTATAGCAGAGGAATGGATAAAAACAAGCCCAAAAGCATTTTGTAATACTAAAGATAAGTTAGTCCTTCGTCAGGTGCTTAATGATTACGATCAAGAAACTACAGATTTTTATCGCTGGGAAATATCTTATACACAAACTGAGCTTAGTTCTTTATTAGAAGAAAAATTAGGTATTAAGTTTGGGCAGATACTTTCTCTTAATCCTTTAAAACGTGGTAAGAGTGGGAGATTATATGAGATGGAGATAGAAGGAACAGAACGCTCTATAATATTGGGGAAAGAACTTGAGATACGACGCGTTTTAAGTAAAAGCCATCTTTACAGTTCGGCTTTTGTAGTAGAAAAGAAAGATTTATTAGAAGGTGTACCACAACTTTTCAAAATAGTAGGAGCAGGCTGGGGACATGGTGTAGGTCTTTGTCAGATAGGTGCAGCAGTTATGGGGGCTCAAGGTTATGATTACAAACAAATACTTTCTCATTATTATTCAGATTCTGTATTAACACGCTTGTATCATTAAAAGTAAATATATGAAGAAAGATAGCGACGTTATTAGTGGAATACCAATAGTAAATGTTTGGCACAACCATTGGTTATGGTTGCCTTCACTTTATATGATGAGAGGTTTACCTTATGTGGTGTTGTTTATGACATCATTAGTATTTTTCAGTCAGTTAGGAATAGATAATAGTGATATTATAATATCTAACACATGGCTTATACTTCCTTTTATTTTTCGTCCATTTCTTAGCAGGGTAGTATTAAGCTTTGATAGTAAGCGTTATTGGATTTTGCTTAGTGAATTTATTATAGGATTAAGTTTTATAGGAATAGCCCTTTCTGTTCCGAATAGATATAATTTTAGTTTATCATTTGTATTTCTTTTTGTTATAGCTATTGCTGCATCTATTCACGATATTGCAATAGAGCATTTTTATAAGAGGAATGCTAATTATAGGCGTCGTTCTGCTTTTATGGGAATACGTACTATTTTTTATATGTGTGCTATTGTTATAGGTTTTACTTTCCCACTATTGGCAGTAGGCTATTTTGAAGTAGTTTCACGTTTAGTAAAAACACCATGGATAACAATTTTTTATAGTTTAGGTAGTGTAAGTTTAATATGTTGTCTTTACCATTTCATAGTGTTACCGAAAGCTTATATTCGCGCAAAACTTCCTTTTTGTGTAGGTGTAACAAAAAGATGGTTTTTAGATATTGTGCAAATGATAATGGCACGTAATGGTTATATTTATCATTTGTTGTTTATTTTTTTATATTTATTTCCAGAATTTATTTTTTTACGTATTATAATTTTCTTTCTTTTTGATACTGGTAGTGGTGGCGGATTAGGATTTTCTCCTCAGGAGGTGGGATTTATACATGGTGCAATTGGTTATGTAGCTATTCTCTTAGGAGCAGCTGTAGGCTTTTGGGCAGTTGGCAAGTGTGGTGTTATTACTTTACGTTGGTCGATGGCGTTTGCAATAGTTTTATCTAAGTTGTTGTTTCTTTATCTTAGTTTTTCTTTTAATTCTTCACTTCTTATAGTATCTTTATTTGTGTTTTTAGATTATTTGTTTGCAGGATACTCTGTTGTTATGTATGTGTTGTTGTTACTCTTTTTTACACATGGCAAGCATCCCACTTTCTTTTATTCTATAGGAGCATCAATATTAGGGATATCTTTTTTTTCTTCTAGTATGTTTATAGGTATGTTAACAGAATATTTTAGTTATCAGCAGATATTTATATTTATATCATTTTTAGGAATTATACCTCTTTTTAGTGTAAAGATAATTTCTATTAATAGCGAAACAGATAATATGTTTAAGAAGTTTGTGAGATTACGAAAAATAGAGGTTTTTAAAAATTAATAAAAGAGTCTGCTTTATTAAGTAGATAGTTGTAAATATAATAGAAAAAGAATAATTTTACAGTATAATAATAATTATCATATATGATGAATAAAATTAAGTGTTTTTTATTTGGTGTTATGTTTGTTACATTAGCATCATGTGGTATTACAGAGAAAGTGCCTTTAACGGGAAGAGTGCATCGTATAGGGATTTCTGATGCTCAGATGTTGAGTTTGAGTAATAAAGAATATTCTATGTTTATGACTTCTGCTACAAAATCTGTAAGTAAAGTAAATACTCAAATGGTAGAACGTGTAGGTCATCGTTTATCTTCAGCAGTAGAAAAATATCTTCTTGACAATGGTTATTCGAAAGAAATACAAAATCTGTCATGGGAGTTTAATCTCATTCAGAATAATCAGGCTAATGCTTTTTGTATGCCAGGGGGTAAGATTGTTGTATATGAAGGCTTACTGCCTTATACAAAGAATGAATCAAGTCTTGCCATTGTCTTAGGTCATGAGATAGCTCATGCTGTAGCAAAGCATGGGGCAGAGCAGATAACAAAGAAACAAGCTCAATCTATAGGCACAAGTGTTTTAAGTTCAGTCTTAAATTCTACGGTTGGCTCTGGTGTCGGAGATATTGCTGCGCAAGCAGCTAATGGATATTTTCTTTTTCGTAATTTAAAGTATAGTCGTGCTAATGAAAGTGAGGCAGATTATATGGGGTTGATATTTGCAGCAATGGCTGGCTATAATCCACGTAATGCTATTGATTTTTGGGAGCGGATGTCAGCTGCAACGCAAGGGAAGATTTCAGAGTTTCTTAGTGATCATCCCTCTGATAAGCATCGTATAGAAGATATTAAGAAGTGGATGCCAGAGGCAATGAAATATTACACAATGGCTAAGAATAACATTACAACTACCCCTAATAGTAAAAAGGCTTCTTCAGTAAAAACAAATCGTAGTAAGGGTAAGCATTAGGAATATATATTTTTTTTGTACATGTAGGTATAAGTAAGCAATGTAAAATGTTCTGTTTAGCCAGTTGTAATAGAAGGTATGCTTATTTATAAAAAGCGTTTTTATTTGTAAAATGTAAAAAAGGGGGTTGAAAATCAATCCCCTTTTATTATGAGCTGTCGGGATGACAAGACTTCGGTTGCATTAAGTGTAACTTTAACTTGCTGATATTCAATGGGGCAATTTAATATTATTAGCTATATATTGCCGACTTTCCACCGACAGTATCGATTTCACACTACTTTGTGCTTCAAATATTTGAGTGATATTTTTACTTGCATTTTTAGATAATTACACCGTAAAATCACTTTTTGAAGCCTTCAGGATACATCTTAATTATACGGCATCTTCCACTTTTCTATCAGACTCTTCAGGTATGTTTCCGACAAGTTTTGCCGTAAGTCGGTCAATCGTTTTTTGCTGGCTTTCAATGGTTTTTTGTTGGGTGGATATAATAGAATACAGCTTTTCTGCATCAGTCCTTTTTGCTCCTTTCTGTCCCATAACCAGCCAGTTAGCATCTATATTATCGAAACTCTCGATTATCTTTACTATCGTTTCATAATTTGGTGCATTTCGCCCTGACACAATATTATTTGCAGAAGTCCAGGATATTCCCAGCTTTCGTGCAAACGTACTAACCGTATGCCCCTCTGAATCTAATATATGCTTTATTCGGTCTGTAATAGACTCACTCATTACCATCTACTTCTAATTCTTTGATTAAAGCATTGACAAATTTAATACACTGCTTTGCCAAATATTCTTCTGAGCTCATACCTTTCTTCTCCAAATAATCTGGTACAGGAGCTTTATAAGAAGGCAATAAAGCCGACATAGCAGCTATGGCAGCCTTGCCTCTTAATTCTTCTAATTCTTTATTCATAGTGCTATTTATTTAATATTTCTATGTTATTATCACCAAAGATCAACCTTAAGACTTGATCACGTTTATCTTTCTTTAGCTTAATCTGTAATGAAACCTCAGGCTCATTCTGTTTCGTTTCTTTCTGTGAAACATATACTTCAGGATAAGTTATAATATCTATTTCTCTCATAGAAATAGATGTTGCAAGATTTGAAACTTCCTCTAATTTCAATTTAACTTGTCCACTTAATATCTTACTAAACTGAGACGGACTTGTTTTTAAATAGCCAGCCATAGCAGCTTGTGTAATATTCCTATCATTCATTATCTTGCGAATATTATTAATCAGAGTTTCACTTAACATATTACATTTTTTTTATGTAGTTAAAGTTAGCAAAGATCACATCGCATAATACTGATGTATTTGAAATATATTTTCATTATTTTCAATAAATAAATTCTGTTTTTGAAATTATATTTCTATCTTTGCACTGCGTAAGAATATTTGCATTACGAAAATAATAAAAACATTTGACGTAGGAATGAAAACATTAAAAAAGATTAGAAATGAAATTTACAGAGTACATTAAATCGCTGCCAAATCAGAGGAAGGAGGCGATTATGGATTTAACAAAACTATGTCGTGTGAATGAGAGTACGGTCTACAGATGGCTTCGAGGGGACTTTGTTCCTGATGCTTTGAAAAGAAAGGTTATCTCAGAGTATCTGAATATTCCCGAAAAGGAGCTGTGGCCAAATGTCTAACGACTGCCGAAATTGCGAGTTTCATCGCAATTGTATCAATGGGTTGTATTGCTTTAAACTGAAAAAATACGTTCAATACACCTTCAAGAAAGAATGTGAATCTAAAACAACAAACTTATGAAAACAAAAGACTTTGAAACAGCTATTGCTGCATTAAATGCAGACATCGTCATTGATGAGATGAAATTGAGACATTCCGATGTTCGCCAAGTCATTGCGCACCAAGGCGACAAAGGAATAGTTTGGGACGAACACGGTCGCGCTTTCACTACCCGAGAGAATGATGGCGTTACTATCGCTCCTAACGAAGAAGGTATATGGAGAATAGTAGATGCTCATCCTCTAGATAGAGATAATTTGTTCGACCTAAAATTCGATTAACAATGACCAGTATAAGAAAGATAATGAAGCTATCCAAAAGAAAGGCTGTCGCAAAAGAAATCCGTTTTCGTGGTAAATTCAAAGTAAAACCAGTATTCACTCCTACTTGGCGAAAACGTTGGCGAGATGGAGTAGCGAAAACATTAAGAAATTTTCTAAAAAATGTTCATTGATAAAGATGGCTGGGGAAATTACTCCATACAAGAACTCACGGATAAAGAGCTTAAACTGCTCCGTGCTGCATTACAAGCCTATGTTCAATGCAAATTTGGTCATGTGGATAAAACTGACCGGCTACGAATTTGGAAATTTGACAGAGAATTCAATAGTATAATTAAGCATGAAAAATAATGGAAAGAATAAACGGTGGACTGCACAAGAGGCTGAGTATGTTCAGCAGAACCTTGTCAAGGTCTCATTTGAGGATATGGCTGCCAGTCTTGGTCGCAGCCCGATGTCCGTCAGACTTTTTGTTCCGCGCAGGAGAATGACTCCTGGCCCATTGGTTAAACGCAATTTATCGATGGAGATGCTGAAGCTGAAGTTCAGACATCTCGAAGAATTTACCCCTACAAGGGCTTTTTATAAGGAAACTGGTATCGGGCAACGCCGTTGGTGGGATTTGTACTACGGAAGGAAATCAATCACAGGAGAGGAATACATCGCAGTGGCGGAGTTCTTGGGTATACCATTTAAGAAGTGTTGGAATCACGCCAGTTAGAATTATTTGAGGAAAAATAATATGGTAGATAAGTCATTTATTGAAAAGGTAAAATCTGCTTTGAACATCGTGAACGTGGTCGAGTCTTTTACACACTTGCATAAAGCTGGCGTAAACTATAAGGGAGTCTGTCCATTCCATGATGATCACACACCGTCTATGGTGGTAAGCCCTTCAAGGCAGACTTATCATTGTTTTGTTTGTGGAGCGAGCGGTGATGTCATCTCGTTCGTCCAACATCATCTTAACTTGAGCTTCATCGAAGCCTTACGTTGGTGCGCCACCTTAGCAGGATTGGAGTTTCCACAGAAGGAAATGAGTCCTGAAGAAGAAGCAAAGTATAAACAAAAGGAAGCACAGCGGATTGCTATCGAGGCAGCAGCCAAGTTTTTCCAAAAGAATCTATCTCAAGTCGAGAGTTTTTTGAATAACCGTGGGTACAAATTAGATGACAAAGCATTATCCGACTTCGGTGTAGGCTATGCCCCAGTGGGCAATGTCGCAATGAACACGCTCACTGCTGCTGGTTACTCACTCGACCGATTGAAGGAAGTCGATGTTGTTGGTTCTACTGAAGGTAGGTTCTACGACCGATTCAGAGACCGTGTAATGTTCCCTTTCTATGATATGCAGGGACATATTATCGGTTTTTCAGGGCGTATCATTACACCAAGGGAGGGTGTTGGTAAGTACGTGAACACAGGAGAAACACCCCTCTTTACAAAAGGTAAGCATATTTTTGGTCTTTACCAGGCAAGAAAGCCCATCGGCAAAAAAGGCTACGCTTATCTTGTAGAAGGTCAGTTCGATGTTATGTCCCTTCATAAGGTTGGCGTGGAGCACGTAATCGGTGGAAGTGGGACGGCATTTACAGATGACCAGATAAAGCTACTTCTTCGCTTCACGGACTCTATCGTTATGGTCTATGACGCAGATGCAGCAGGAGTCAAGGCTTCGTTGAAGAATTGCGAGCTGCTATTGAAAGCTGGGGCAAAGGTTAAATGTATTCGTCTCCCGAAAGGAACCGACCCCGACGAATTTGCCAAAGCCAATGGAGAGGCAACACAAGATAAGTTCAAAGAACTGACAGAACCTTTCCCCAAGGCTCTCAAAAGAATGATGATACCTCACGGCTGTAAGGACGAGACAGTTATTGCCGACTGCCTGAATACGATATGTTCGCTTGTTGCTTTCGTTCAGGACGCTGCTCTGAGATTAGAGTATATTAAGTCTATTGCTGTCGATTTCAAGAGCAAGATCGGCATTATTGACGGTAAGGTCAGAGGCTTACGTGCCAAGGTAAAGGAAGTATTGCCTCAAACCAAGACGCAGTCGGGTATCTTTGGTTTTGATGCGCTAAAGGAGAATCTTGAAAGCGACCGTCCAGGTATTTTAACCTCGGTTATGCAGGAATTTCTTGACGGTTATGGTGAAGAACCTATCGTCTATGTTGCTGGTCGCCCATCCAGCAATGATATTCAGGAGCTACGCCGTGTTTATTGCTATTTTGCATCATCAGAAACAGGCTGTAGCATTAATGCAGACGGCGATGAAAGCGACTATCTAAGTACACTTGCAGAGATGTTTCGCTCAGGCATCAATATTCAGATGACCTACAATGACTCCACAGGCTCGTTCGTCGATTACTACATTGGGCTGTATGGCAGGTTCTTAGAAACCTTCCAAGGAGATAAAGTTCCCCTTGTTTCTCGATGTATTGAACTCACATCTTATGCAGAGGATACGGTAATCACGGTAAACCGTAATCACTACTGTTCAAATCTAAAGCTCACCAAGGGACAGTTTGATGAACTGAGAAAGCCTTTCGTTTCCAAGCGCAAGGCTGCGATGAAGGTGAGTATGCAAGCAGATAACCTTGACGATGAGGAGTTCGATGTAAACGAGCCTCCTGATTATGTGATGGAGAATGAGGACTACCGAAAGATGTGGAAAGAATGTGGCTATTATCCCCGTTTAAATAAAAAGAGCGAACCTGTATGCTATATGTTCCGCAATAAGAACGGTAATGGAATGACACAGGTAGCCGACTTCTTTATGACTCCGCTGCTTCACATCTTTTCTGATGATTTCGAGCAAAACAAGCGTGTGCTTCGTATCAATCGTCGCTTTTATGACACCCCCATCTACATAGAGATACCTTCCAAGGCAATGCTGAAGATGTCATCGATAGAGGAAGTGCTTATCAATTACGAAGCCGTGAACTTTAATGGCGAGGAATGGCAATGGAAAGCCATCAAGACATATATGAGCCGACATTTCGTGATGTGTTCAGAGGTCAATACATATGGCAATCAGCAGAGCGAGGGTATGAGCCGTAAGGCAGACGAACAATTCTTCGCATTCGCCAACGGTATATTCCACAACGTAGAGGGGAAATGGCAGTTTGAGCCAGTCAATGAACTGGGAGTTGTTACACACAACAAGAACAACTACTATCTGCCAGCATTCTCAACGATATATGCTGGCAGTGGAAAGCAATCGGATAAGTACGAGCTTATCAGTCAACTGGTATATAAGGAAGTTCCTGCGGAGAAAAGGGTAACATTCGAGAAGTGGGCATCGTTGATGGACCAGGTCTATAAAATCAACGATAATGGAAAGTGGGCACTTATCTTCGCCATTATGTGTGCCTTTCGAAGCAACATCCACTGCATCGACCGATTGTTCACAGCTCCTTTCTTTATGGGTCCGATGTCTTCAGGTAAAACACAGATTGCCATATCCATTCGCTCACTCTTCATTTCCCCAAATATTCCTATCTTCAACCTGAATACAGGTACCGACGCAGCCATGGCCACTATTATGGGTATGTTCAAGGATGTTCCAGTCGTACTTGACGAATACAATAACAAGGACATCAGCGATAATAAGTTTCAAGCATTGAAAGGTATCGTATATGACGGTGATGGGAAGCAGAAGCGTAAGGGTACATCAGGAAGGGAAATAGAAAATGATAAAGTGTTTGCCCCAGTCGTTATCTGCGGTCAGGAAACCCCACAGCGTGATGATAATGCGCTTATGAGCCGTGTTATTGTGTGCGAAGTACCCAAGCCTCGCAACAGAACACAGGAGGAAGTTCGTATCTTCGAGGAATTGAAGACTATTGAAGACCCAAATAAGGTGGGACTGTCAAATGTGCTGCTTCAGATATTGGAACTTCGCCCAATGTTTATGGACCACTTCCGTCATCTCAAGCAAGAGGCGTACAATGAGCTGAAACAAGATGTTATCAATTCAGGAGAAATGGATCGTTTAATGAAGACTGCTTCGCTGTTCCTTGGAACAGTGAAATTGATAGAGCAATATTCCAGCCTTCAGCTTCCGTTTGCATACGCAGAGTTCTTCAAGATTGCACAAGAGAAAATCAGATTCCAGCTTTCTCTCATCCGTAGCACAGATAAATTGGCAATGTTCTTCACGGCTGTCAACAATATGATTGACACAAAGCAGGTTATCGAGGGTCGTGAGTTCCTCATCGAGCAGCCAAAGAAGGTTACAGGCAAGGATTCTCGAGGCGACCAGCATACATTCACGTTCGAGCCTGACACGAACATCATGTTTATCCGTCTCAGTTCGGTATTCAGCATCTTCGACCGCAGCGGATATAATAGTGAGGGCAGCACGCTGTCTACCATCGAGCAGAATCTACGTAGTCATCCCTCATATATAGGAACCGTTCCCTCTCGTCGATTTACATGGGAGGAAACAGAGGATGTTACACGAACTGATTATGATATTACACTGGTGAAGATACGTAAATCAAAATCAACTTCTACATCAGCAGTAATCATCGACTATGATAAGTTTAGGGAAATATATAATATCGATTTTAGGCGCACATATCCCGAAGAAGCTAAACCAAAGGAAGATGCTAAACCTATTCCAGTATCTGAACAACCGACCCAACTTGCAGACCCTGCACTACCATTCCCTGCAATGGTTGATAGCGACGAACCTTTCTAAGCATCCATTATCATATATATCCTCAGCCGTACCTGTCCGCAATGGGTAGGTGCGTTTTTTTATGCAAATGTTAATCTTTTCATCATTTGATGATATTATTAGCCAAATATTTGCATAATCCGCAAAAGATGATAATATTTGTAATGTCAAAATAAAACAAACAAATAATGAAAAGAACAGAAAAAGAAGACGAGCTTATCCAACTCATTCGCAATTATCGAAGAGCCTACCTTAATGGAGCAAAGATGATGGAACGAGAAATTATCGAGTTTGTTTACGAGTTAATGGAGCAAGAGTAACAAATCGCCCTCCCTGCAAATGGAGGGTATAAAAGGCAAATAATATGAAAGTAGCTATTAAAAAACAAAAGGCAAGTGTTCGTCAAGTGCTGGACGATGTATATGAGGAAGTTAACTGGGCATACCTTGCCAAAAACTATTTTGGAAAGAGTCGCACATGGCTGTATCACAAATTTAGTGGACGGAACAATGGTGCACCCGATGATTTCAGCGATGTTGACCGTGAAAAACTGCGCGCAGCCTTGAAAGATATTTCAGTTCGTGTAGCCAATGCCGCAGACAGGCTCTAATCCAGTCTGGTTTTATTTTGACGCGCCCCGACACATTTACTTGTGTTGGGGCTTTTTCTTACAAGGTAATTATTATTATCTTAAATATTGACAATCAAAACACACATTTTCCCCTGTACCCCAAAAAAATATAAGAAAGCAATAAAAACAACGATTTTGAAAATAATTTTTTAAAAAAGTGCTTCCTACAATCCTACAATCCTACAAATGACATTTAGTTTTTAAGTGATATTGTTTATAACTATTTATATATCATATATTTATATCTGTTTATTAAAGGTTTTATGTTTGTAGGATATGCTGTAGGATTGTAGGATGTTGTAGGAAATGGCTTTTTTTTGTAGGAAATGGTTTTTGAGTCGCTTCGTCCTACAAATTATCCCATTTTAGGTCATAGTAGGAGGTTGTAGGTTCGCTTTTTTGAGTGAAATAGGACAACTTTTGTTGTATTCCTTTTTTTAACTCATTTATTTTCAGTAACTTTGTGAAACCCGTTTAAAATTTGTAGGATTGTAGGACGGTAGGAAGCTAAAATCTTTAAAAAGCAATGTACAAAGAAAAAAGAGCTCTCAAAAAAATAACGACTATCAGGATAGAACCCTATCTTGCAGAGTATGTCATTGGAAAATATGGATTAGATCAGAAGAGTAAGGCAGTAAAAATACCTTACAATACAGACCTTTATCACTGTGTTTGGGAGAATATGTCGCATAGTCGTTCTAATGAAGCCGATATAAAAGACGGTAATCTTTATATCCAGCTACCCACAAGGAAGGCTGGTAATGGCGTTGCTTGGAAAGACCCTGCCTATTACAACTACCTTTCCGTGGCCGCAGCTAAGGAGATAGAGAAGCAGATACGACGAATGTTCAATTTTGAACTGCACCGTGTTCTGTTGGAGAACGAGGAGTTCGGTAGGCAACGTAGGAACATTGATGTCATCTACGATTTTATTCACACCTATCAGTTGAAGTCTATCTCCTCAGATGCGCTTTTGAAGAATTATTATCGTTTCCGAAACCGCCTCAGACCTAAGAAGGTGCGCAAGTATCAAAAAGTTGCATCCAATTAAAGTTTTTTAATACAGACCGAACTATTGTTTTTGTCATTCAAATATCGCAGACTATGTTAGAGTTCTTAAATGCCGTTCAAGTGCGTCTTGTTAATCAAGATAAACACGAAAAGGAAAATGTGTATGATTTTATCGCCGACACCTTCTCATACATACCACAACTTACTGACAATGATGCCGGTAATTATTGGAATTGTGATAAGACCTTAGTGATAGACCTCCCCGTCAAGGAGGTTCGCAGGGTATTCTCTGTTGAACGAAGTGCCATTGTTACAATCAAGACATCAGACAGGAAACCCCATAGTATAGGCACTTCCGATATTCCTGCACGAGTTCAGATAGCCTCTAATCTCACCTCCGCCAACCTCGTTATAAAGTGCAAAATGCTTACAGACCCTCTTTTGTAGGTCTTTTGTCTACACCTTATTATATAGTAAATTCGCATCAAAAATAAGTTGATGAACGAATTACAGAACCTACTTGTATCAGGTAAACCACTATGGATAACGGTAGATGGTTTCCGTCAAGCCATGCTCTCAGTTTTTCCTTTGCATGGAAAAATCGACGATAATGCAGACCCGAAATCTGCACGTGGATTTTCTCAAGCCGAGAAAGAGGTTTATTTGAAAAACCACACTTGGTATCAGTTTGAAACCCATACTGCCCTTCAGAAACTCATCAAGGTGCTTGCACAGGAAGGGGGGGCTGCGGTAACGCTTACCGATGAGTTCGACGATGAGCAGCTCCCTGATAATTCTATTGCCTACCACCGTGTGTTTGGCATAGTGATGGCAGAGGGTTATTGGTGGTTTTCTTCCAAGCAACTTGAAGCCGACCTCCTCGCTGCCGAAGCCAACCCACAGATTTCTTGCCATTTCCTTCACATCAACTCGCCTGGTGGCGAGGCGTGGTATCTTGACCGCCTGAGCGAAACGCTCCGCAATTGTAAAAAGCCAATCCTTACCTTCTATGAGAAGATGTGCTGTTCGGCAGGATACTATATCGGTTGTCATGGTAACCGTATCTATGCGCTGACGGAGAACGATTACGCAGGTTGCATCGGCACGATGTGTAGCTTTTACGACTTCGAGGATTATTTTGCCAAACTCGGTATCAAGAAAGTAGAAGCCAAGGCTACCAATTCCGATCTCAAGAATAAGACATTCGATGACCTCCGTCATGGTAAGGATGAAGCTTTCGTTCAGAATATTCTCAACCCTCTCAACGCCCAGTTCCTCGCAGAGGTAAGGGGACAGCGTAAGTCGCTGGCAGAGTTGCCCGACGATGCCCCTGTGCTTCGTGGTGAGACCTTCTACACGCCAAAGGCTGTGGAGATAGGTCTTGCCGATGGTAGCAAAACTATGGCTGAAGCCGTGGCCGAAGCAATGACAATGGGAAGCGAATATTCCAACGCCAACAAATTGAAGACTGCCATATACAATATTTAATTCTTTAGTTTTTAGTTTATTATGAATTTCAAAGAAAAGTTGAAAAGCGTTCTTGACCTCTTGCAGCTCGGCAAGAAGTTCGAGGACAAGACTCTTTCTCAAGAGGAGTTCAATTCTATTGTGGCTGAATACCAGAAGAAGTATCAGACCACGCTGAATGATGACCTTGCTGCGGAACAGGCAGCCAAGCAGACCGCCAAGCAGGCTGCCGAGTTCCAGCAGATGCTCAACACCATTCAGTCAGTTATTAAAGGTGTAGACCCTGCGTCTAAGGAGAACGAGAATCCCGAAGAGGAGCAGCCACAAAGCAATGCCACTCTTGAGGGTATTCTTGAGTCGCTCAATGGTATGCGTGCCGACTTCCAGGCCCTTGCAAAGAAGCCTGAAGAGGACAAACCAACACAGACTATTACGGTTTCTTCTGTTAGCATCAATGGCTTTGGCAACACACCTAAGTATCTCTTCGGTGTAGAACACCAAATGTTCTCGATGCAGGATCGCTGGAATAAGATTGCCGCCAATCCTCGTGCTGCCGCAGCATTGCCTGAAGTAGACGAGCAGGTGGATGGTGTTGCCTTTTACAAGGCTGCCTACGGCTTTGCCAAGTCGCTCAAGGCTCGTTACCAGTACCTTCAGGAGAATAAGTTGCTCGATGCCCCAGCCCTCGCTGCTGGTAAGTATGCCACCAACTATGAGGGTGTGGACAAGGCTGGTGTCGGCGACCAGTTCATCGTTCTTCGTCAGGACGCACTCATCGCACGTGTGCTTCAGCTCCGCGATATGACCCAGTACTTCCCAGTGGCTTACGGCTATCAGGATAGAGGTCTTGTTTTCAATGCCTTCTTCGACGAGGTTTCACAGGCTTATCAGACAGGTGAAGTATTCAAGGGTGGCATGAAGATCGAGAATCACATGGGTTACGTTGATGATGCCATGATCAAGATGGAATGGGGACCAATGAAGGAATTAGAACGCAAGTACATCGGTTATCTCAACAAGGAAGGCTCTGACCCTATCAAGTGGACGATGATAGAGTATCAGTTACTCAATACCCTTACCACAGCGCAGGTGGAACAGAACAAACGCCGTATGCGTGGTATCTACGTGAAGCCCGAGACTGGTGTGGCTGGTTCTTATCTCAACGCTGGTACAGGTATCCTCTATACCTTGTTGCGCTATGTGCATCAGTACGACATTAAGCCACACGTGGACGAGGACTACCGCAGCTATACACAGGCAACGATGTTGGCTGCCGTTCAGGAGTTCCTTGCCGATGTTCGCAGCACCGTTACCGAGGATATGGATATCGACCAGCACGTTATCTACCTCAACAAGAACCATCAGGGCTGGTGGATTAAGAATGTCCGCACTACCTATGGTAAGGATACCGATTTCACGGGTCCGATGGGTGCGCTCAACGTAGTACCCGATACTACCACGAACATTATTTGGCTGCCTTACCTCGGTCAGCTCCCATTTATGATGTTGCATCAGCCCGGTAACCTCCAGTTCTTGGAGTATATTCCTGGAGAGATGCTCGCTATGAAGATGCAGGAGCAGATGGAGCAGGTACGTGCGTGGAGTACTTGGAAGGAAGGCTGCTCGGCTTCATTCACAGGTCGCCGCTTCGATAACCGTGATGCTATGGATAAGAACGCTTACGAATGGCAGCAAATTTTCATCAACCTCTTCGCTGCCACCATTAAGGATAAGGTGGACGGCAACGATGGTTTTTGGCAGATTACAGATGCTACCACCACCACCGATACCATTACCGACATCGTCAATGCCAAGAAAGGTGTAGCCTACTGCATCGAGGCTGGTGTGGCAGATCATCTTCCAACCATCGCCAAGTCGGGTAAGTTCGCCAATATCTCGGATGCCTTCACGGCAACGAAGGTGGGCGACTACATTATGGTTATCATCGGAGGCGATGGCAACTTCCGTGAGCTGGAGCGTTGCGTAGGTGGCAAGCGCACCATCAATAAGGAGTTGCAGCCTAATGTTCCAGGCGGCAGGTAAATATCGGCCATTTTTTAGTTGTTAGTTAAATGATAGTTGAACGCAGGGGGCAGCTTTAGGGCTGCTCCCTACAAAACAAAAAGAACAATGATTAGAAATAAAATTCAAAAACGACACCGTGCGTACAATCCCTTGAAGGGATTTAATTACGCCAACCGTCAGGCTCGCAATATGTTCATGGTTACGTTTGCGGCTTTCGGTGTTATCTTATTGCTCGGAGCGTTGCTCGACCACTCTCTGGGAATGGCTTCTGCTTCAGGACTTTCGCTTGCTTCTATGGCTATGTTAGGGCATATCGATGATGTGTCCGATCGTGATACCCACGGTAGCGACATATCCTATATAGTCTACCTCGTTGCTATTAACCAGATTGACCGTACTAAGGAGTTTCCACAGCCCAACGCACAGCGTGAGGTGGCACCCATTCCGTTAAAGAAGGGAGAGATACCGCACTACTTCGAGGCACACGACATTCCTACATTCACAGGAACAACCGAGAAGGGCGACATCACTACCACTGGCGAAAACCAGTTTGTTATCATCATGGGTGGCGCACGAGTTCAGCTCTACAACTTCATCGAAGAATATGGTGGTGGCAAGTTCATTATCTTCTTCAAACACATCAAGTCGAAGGAATGGTATATCATCGGCGAGCTGGAACGCCCTATCATTCTCTCGAACACAGAGACTAAGGACGATAAGGACGGCCGTTACACCACCTTTACCTTCAAGCGTTCTTCAGTAGACTTACCGCTGATTTACACTGGCAACCCTGCAATGAACGCATCGACGGAGGTGTCAGCAGGTGCTACCGAGATTGCCATCACGGCATCTTCCAACACCTATAAGATTGCCAACGGCACAGGCTCGGCAGCGGTTATCACAACCGTTTCAGGTCTTACTGCCACCGATAAGGGTCGCTACATCACCCTTGTTGGCGCAGGAACTGATAAGCCAGCCACCGTTACCGATGGTACAACCTTCGTGTTGGAGAATGGTGCTACATGGACGGCGAAGGAAGGGGCAACCCTTACACTCCGCATCCTTGATACAACGACCTTAATCGAAGTATCTCGTACCGAAGTATAATCTTTAGGGGTTAGAGAGGGTAACTTCTCTAACTCCTTTAATTCCTTTAATTATGTATAGTGTAAAAGAGAAACTCAATCATTTTCGCCAGCTGTCAAACCACTCAGTTGCCGAGGCCGACCTTGCGCTATTGAAGGATAAGTCTCCAGGCAACAGCAATCTCATTCGCTACGGTCTTGCTCCAACCAAGAACGCCGAGGATATTCTGTTCGATTTGCTGGATGTTGTTACGCATGACGAGGTTGTTCGTAACCGCCGTGAATACCTTGCAACCCAGAAAGCCGAGGCAGAAACAAACAACACCCCTAATGGTGATGATAATCCAAATCCTGATGAAGAGAAGAAAGAGAAGTCTGTTGTCGAAGGCGAGAAGCAAGAGGACGAAACCCCAAAGGATAACGATAATCCTGCTAATGAGAAGCCTACCGACGAAACTCCTGCGCCTAAAGCCGAGGAAGTGGAACAGCCCAAAGAGGAGATTCCCACAGAAACGACCGAGGAAACAGAGCAGGTAACAGTTCTTGAAGAAGCTCCTAAAGCTGAAGCTGAAGAGGTGGAACAGCCCAAAGAGGAAGCAGCCACAGAGGCAGCAGAAGAAGGCGAGCAACCAGCAACTGAAAAAAAAAGTACCTCACCAAAGAAGAAGAGTACCCAAAAGTAGACTGGACTAATCTTCTCGATGCCGACGTGCAGATGGCAACCGTTATCTACAACGACCGCATCAACACTTGGCGACAGATGAAGCAGCTCGACGAAGTGCTTGATACTCACCCCACAGCCCACACCGTAACTGATATGGCAGAGCTAAGGATAAGAAATAATCAAGCCTTTGCCGAGTTGCAATCATTCAATGATACGGGCAAGTTTCTCTGTAAGCACCCCATACTCTTCGGACGCTCAGAGATTGCCCAGCTCATCAAGTTGCTTCGCTCCGACCCTGCCGAGTTCCTCCGTCAGCATAAGAACGTGTTCGACAATATCAAGCGTTATCGCTCCTATCTCAAGCGAAGCGATAGAAAAGATAAGCGCACCGCCGACCGAAAGAACCTCGAAAGGCATCAGGAAAGGGAGCGACTTTTCAAAATGGTTCTTGAACAACAAAATAAATAATGACAATGGAAAATAGCATAAAAGTTTTTAATTTGGGTGGTCTTCCTACTGCCCCGCTGGACTCTTTTATCGAACTTCAGGAAGATTTCAAAAAGCCTGATGCAGACAAATTATCGAAGTTGCAGATGCTCATAATCACTCGTGGCTTCAAGTATTCATTCAAAGTTTGGAAAGACCCTGACGGTAAGCTGTGGATTATCGATGCGCACCAAAGAAGGAAGGCTCTTCTCGGGCTTCGCTCCTATGGTTTCAAGATTCCCGATATTCCCTATGAGGAAATACAGGCTTCGAACAAGAAAGAAGCAGTAGAGGAAATCGCTGCATATAATTCAGAGTTTGCGCAGAAGAATCCCGATACCCTTTTATTCACGAAATATAATATTAGCGGCGATGATCTTGCCAAATTCAATCTTGGCTATGAAGTTAAGCAAAACGATTTCTCTGTCGGAACAGATAAGTTATTTGCCACAGAGAATGATACAGCAGAGATACAAGAAGATGCCGTTGATACCCTTCCACAAGAGGACAGTGATGTCTTTGCCCGTCCTGGTGATGTTTTCCGACTTGGCAATAATAGACTGATGTGTGGAGACTGTCGTTCAAAAAAGGATATTGTTATGTTGATGAATGGACAAGTTGCTGATATGATTCTCACAGACCCTCCTTATAATGTAAATTATGAAGGTGGCGGAGATAGTAAACTTACCATTCAGAACGACTCAATGGAGAATGATTTGTTCCTCCGCTTCTTACAGTCTGTATTCAACGTGATGTTTTCCATTGTTAAAGCTGGAGGTTCCTTCTATGTTTTCCACGCAGACTCTGAAGGCGAGAACTTTCGTAGAGCCATTCGAGAAGCAGGGTTCAAGATTGCGCAATGCTGCGTTTGGGTCAAGGATTCCCTTGTAATGGGACGTCAGGACTATCAATGGCAGCACGAACCGTGTTTATACGGTTGGAAGCCTGGGGCTGCACATTTTTGGAACTCAGATAGGAAGCAGACAACCATTTGGAATTTCGATAAGCCAAAAGCCAATAGAATTCATCCAACAATGAAGCCTATTGCGCTGATGGCATACCCAATTACCAACAGTGCCAAGAATGGCGATATTGTTGTTGATGTGTTCTCTGGTTCAGGTTCTACAATTATGGCGTGCCAACAGACCGACCGTATCGGCTATGGAATGGAAATAGACCCTAAATACGTGTCTGCTACTGTACGAAGATACATGGCAATGTTTCCCCAACAGCCAGTTCTGTTGGAGAGGGATGGCAATGTCTTATCAGAGGATTACACCAAAAAGATAATTCTATGTCGGAATTAGTACAGAATGAAATTCTCTCAGATGAGTATATCTATCAAGTCAGAACGTTCGGAGCATTGAATTATACCCCCGAACGTATCTGCCAGCTACTCGGTCTGAGGAAAACTAAGCGTATAGCCTTGCTGTATCGTATCACCATTCCTGGGGATGTGTATTGCGAGGCATACCAGCAAGGACTTGCGCTTGGCGAATATAACATTGACGCAGAGCTTGCTAAAAAAGCAGAGAAAGGGGATAATGACTCTATTACTTTGCTTGAGGAACGCAAGAATGAGCGTGCTGAGAAAGACCTGCGTATGAAACTCTTTGGAATATGAAAAGTGAAATTGAGAAGTTAGACTCCATACACCCTGACCTTATATCCGCATTCTTGACGAATGGGGACTGCGAGGGTATTCCACAGGAAATAAAGTTGTTCTTACAGCAACTACAATGGTCTGCGGAGATATTCGAGCATGAGCGTAACATTACAAGAGCTGCAAAAAAGCTGAAGCTCCGTATCAATGCAGAGCAACGGCTAAAGATAGAGGAACGCACCTGTATGGCGAGAATCTATCAGGCTATCAACTACTTTCAGGTGGATTGTAATGTCCCCATTAAAGTTTGGGAAAGCAACTTTGCCAACAAGTATGAGGATATTGCTAAACTCTGTGCCCTCAATCGCGACTACAAGGGTATGAAGTCATGCTATGACGCTGCCTTGGAATGTCGTCGTAGGTCTTCAGAGATAGCAGAGGCAGACAGGGATTTAGGAGTTCTCTTCTTAATTTCTCCTGAACTAACCCCCGAGGAACTTGGCTTCTCGAAGAAGAACCTCAAGGAGATTGCAGCCAAGCACAACCAAGGATTTTATGTTACACTCATCGACTCCCTGCCCATCGAGAACAAGGAGAAGAAGCGTCTGCTGCGTGATGCCGATATTCAGGATGCCGAAATAGTGGAGGAACTGTCCAATGACTGATATGCAACCAACCGAGAACCCTACGCTCGACTTCGAGCATTATTATATGAACCACGTGCAGCTATTGGCGAACATCATCGACCCCAATATGCTCTATGCCGAGTGGGCGCGTGCCACGGGTAAGACCGAGGGTGTGATTGTGCCACGGCTCATCCGTGTGGCGAACGATATGCCGGGCGAGCTGTCGTTCCTGGTGCACAAGACCTACGTTGCCCTGATGACCAACGTATGGCCGAATATTCAGGCATCGTTCTCTCGTCCCGTCATGGTAAACGGTAAGCAGAGGGCAATGCTGGAGTATGGCATCGACTATGTGGTGGGCGAAGCAAAGCTGCCTTCCCACTTCCGCCGTCCCCGTTACCCCATAGCCTACGCCAAGCACTCCATTATCTTCCGCAACGGAGCACACTTGCAGCTCGTGTCTTCCGACCAGCCCGAGAGTGTGGCAGGTCGTAACGCCGTACACGCCTTCGTGGAGGAGATGAAGCACAACAGCGGCGAGAAGCTGAAGTCGCGCCTGTTCCCATCGCTCCGCGGTGGCTCGGCAGAGATTAGACGGTCGGCCTACTACGAGGGTGTTACGGGAGTGAGCGATACGGCGCGTGTCGATTTGGGTGAGGACGATTGGTTTGAGGAATACGAGAACAAGATGGACCGCCAGCTCATCGAGGAGATAGCCTCGGTGTCGCTCTCCATCAACCAGTCGCTGTACAAGCAGTTCACCCTTCAGCAGGAGCTGCGAAACACCAAGAACCCCGTCGTGATGGAGAAGATACGACTGGAAAACGAGCGGCTCAATGCCTTTGTGGCACGCTGGAAGCCTCGCCTTGCCGATATGCGCCGTAACGCCATCTACTATATCCGTGCATCATCATTCTGCAACAAGGACATTCTCGGTCCTAAATTCTTCAAGACACAGCTCGACACGCTTGATATGGACGAGTTTCTCACGGCTATCTGCGCCATTCGCCATAAGGAGGTAACCAACAAGTTTTTCACAACCTACGATCACGAGCGACATCAGTTCAAGGATAGCTATATCTACGACCAGATACTGAAATTTGACCTCAAGGACCAGTTCCTGCTCACGGCACGCTACCTGCGCCATTACGATAAGCGAGAACCTCTCTACATAGGCTACGACCCAGGCAACTTCCAGTCGCTCATCGTGGGACAGAAGAAGGACTATGGTAACCGTTTCGACATCATCAAGGAGTTTTGGGCATACATTC
Organism: Prevotella amnii DSM 23384 = JCM 14753; assembly: GCF_000378745.1. GTDB lineage: Bacteria > Bacteroidota > Bacteroidia > Bacteroidales > Bacteroidaceae > Prevotella > Prevotella amnii. The sequence goes on along the minus strand of NZ_KB905265.1, from coordinate 31,666 downwards.
CCGACGACCAGCAGCAGCTTGCACAGCAGGTGTACTCGTTCTTCGGCACGGATGCCGTGAACAAGGTTATCCACCTCTACCCTGACCGTGCAGGCAACAAGACACGTGAGGAACTGGAGCAGATAACCACCGACTCGCTCACGATGAAGGCTGCCTTGGAGAGTTACGGCTTCTCGGTTATCCTTTACAACAACGGTGCGCCCACCATCTACCACTGGCAGCAGTTCCGCCTATGTCAGTTGCTCTTTGGTGAGAAACTTCCCTTGCTCCCAAAGGTGCGTATCGATGAGAACGAGTGCCCTAACCTGTGCAGTGCCATTCTTATCAGTCCGCTGAAGAAAACCAACGGCAAAATAGAGCTTGACAAAGCCTCGGAGAAGAAGGAGGAACTGAAACGGCGACCAGGGCTAACGACGCAGCTCCCCAGTGCAATGATTTATCTGCTTTATGGTCTTTATTCCGACCTTATCAAGAAAGAATTAAGCAGTTATCCCGATGATTTGCCCGAAAACATAGCCATTTAAGCCCCAATAATGTAGCAAAAGCAACATAAAAAGTTGGCAAAAACAGGCAATAACGAGGGCTATTTACATAGATCAAAAAATTACTTTGTTGAAAATCAATGGTTTGCGTTCTGAAAATCAAAAACGAAAATAAACAAACGGCGTTTGTCAGCACGCACCGCTGATTTTGGATATTGAGGTGCAACCTCTCAAAAGCACGGAAATATGACGCCAGCCACCATTTGCCGTCCTTTGCTCCCATAGGGGAATTGCGTAATTTCGCAAGTGATGAAGAAGGCAATCGAAATGGATGGCATCAATGCGATGCAGTGGGCAAGGGAGATTAGCAAGCTCCCTGGTGGCGACTTCACGCTGTGCTTCTTCCCTTATTCGAGGTCGCAGGGCGTGGCAGGGGATAAGCTCATAGTGAAACCACATTGCAAGTACCGCACCCAACTACCACAGGATAGGTTTGCAGTGAACTCGGAGAACTACTTTCTGTTCGAGGACGAGTATGGAGAACCTAAGATGTGCTACCGCATACTCATTAGGTATATGGGCTTCCCGCAAGATGGATATAAACTACACAAGATAAATTGGTTATGACAGACAGTATAGAACTATACGGCAATGCTGGTACATATATCATGGACGGCAACGTACTATCCTTTCAGATAGGCGAGGGTAAGCAGGTGTTCCAAACACCTGGACTGCTCGTACCGCAGGGCAGACAGTTAGTCATGCACGAACACCAGTGGCTCAGTTTCAATGGGTATCAAGTATGTATGCGTGGCGTGAACAACGCACTCTGCGACGAAGTAACGGCGGAAATCAAGGAGAACCGTCTGCTGCCACGCTTATACAGCAAGGAGATTAAGATGCTCTACGGTCATGGTCCATGTGCCTATATGCAGACGATAGAGGGTGGCAAGATGAAGCGTGAGTACCTTGCGCTGCCCCAGTGGGATGAGTGGATCAATACGTGGTGTGAGCGTGGGATGGAAACATCGGCACAGGCTTTCGCCAAGACCTGCATTAAGAACTTCTACTACTTTGGCGACTTCTTCGTGAAGTGGCGTTTTACCCGTGGTAAGCGATTGGGGATGCAGCCTGTGGCTGGGCTGGAAGCGATGGAGAATAAGCACTGCCGTCTTGCCACCACACGGCAGGATGTAGCCTACGAGATGATGAGTTACAGCGACTTCCGCCATATAGCGGTGGGCAGGTGGACCTATTGTGCAAGTAGCTACAAGATATATCCTAAGTTCAATTTATCAGAAGTAGACAACTACCAGTATGCTGCCATTTCTCACCATCGGGAGAAATCGGTCGATGAGTTCTACGGCGTGAACGAAACTCACCAAGGCGCACGCCCCTATATCCAGGGTAGCAACAAGACTGCTACCTACATTAACTCCTTCCTGCGCAACTCGTTAGCTGCCAAGATACACATCATTATCCCCAATGCGTGGGTATCGAGCAAGCGCAACCAACTGATGAAGTTGTGCGAGGAGAATAAAATCCGTAAATCGAAGAAGCAGGAGTTGGTAAAATATAACGGTATCGGTATCGGCACGGAATATAGGGAGTCGTTACTTGTGGAGTATATGCGATTGGAGCTACGCAAGATTGGCGATTATCTAAGCGGTTCTGGCAACCAGGGAAAGGCTTATTCCTCCATCTCGTTTATGGACAGCTCAGGTAACGAGCAGCAATGGAAGATAGAGACTATCGACCTTAAATACAAGGAATATATCGAGGCTTTGATAGCTTACGACAAACGCACCGAACAAGCCTTGCTTTCAAGTGTCGGACTCGATGCCTCCATAACGGCAGTGGACAAAGACGGGGTTATCAGCAAGTCGGGTTCCGACTCTTACTATAACTACCTTATATATATAATGTCGCTTACACCAGAGGACGAGATTTGCTGCGAGCCTTTCAATTATGCGCTCCGCCTCAATTTCCCCGACCTTTGGCAGCAGGGCTATCGCATAGGCTTCTATCGTGAGGTTCCGCAGCGACAGGAAGATGTAGCACCCAAGGACAGACTTAATCAGCAACAGGCATGAAGAATATATTAGTTGATATCTTTAAAGACTTCGGCACCTTCAGCAAGTATGCTCCCGGTGTCGAGACGAATATGGACTTAAACGACCTCCTCTCGTCAGGCGTAACAGCCCGAAAGCGTGTGGAAACCATCATCACCGCCGAGGTGTTCAATGCCATCGCCCTTAATCCCGACGATGCACTGATAGAGTCCCTGCGTTCTGCTGTGGCCAATATGACAATGGCTTCGCAGCTGATATTTGACAGTATCAACCGTCGTAAGAACCACGTGGATGTCTATAAGTACGAGATTGAGGGAATGAAGCGTTCCTATATGGACAACTACTACAACGCTATGGATACCATTATCCAGCAGCTTATGTCGGCAGAGGTCAATAGTGGGGACACCTGTTCTCCTGCTGCCCTATGGCGTAAATCCCGATACTACAAGATTATTGATAGCTGCAAAATCAGAACTGCGGATGAATTCGACTCTATCTATCCAATAGACCTGTCTTACTTCTTTTTCTTCCGCATTCTTCCCCTTCAGAAGGAGACCCTCGACGAGCGTCTTTCGGCATACTACGACCGCCTCACTGATGACAATCGTGAGCGAATAGAGCCGATATTGACCCTTGCACTGGTTAAAAAGACCGTAGCCAAGTCGCTCCGTCGGTTCGACATCTTAGAGTTCCCTCCAACCATCCGCAACCTCTTTGACGACAGCCACGTCTCTCGCTCGGGCAAGGACGAACACGATGCAGCCATCGACCTCGCCGACCGTCTTGACCTCGAAGCCGAGGAACTTACCGCCAATGCCGATACCTTGCTCGCAACGGACGCATCTGTGGACTTCTGCTCTAATTCTGCGTATAACCGCCCTGATGACAAAATCATTATACTGCCATGATAAAGGATATAGAACTCGTCTACAAAGGGGAAATACACCGCATCCCGAACTGTTGGGACGGTATGACCGACCGCCAGTACGTTCACCTTGTGGCCGACTTGCTTCGTATGGCTGCTGGTAAACTCTCTGCTGGAGAGGTGCGCATCAACTGGCTGTGCGACATTATGGGTTGGGATAAGCATAAGTTTCGCTCCGAGGAACAGATAGCCAATCTCGTTGCAATCTCCGAGCAGCTCACGTTTATGTTTCAAATCAACTATCCCGACAACAACGCCGTACTGGACGGCGTGGACGACGAAACTTACCAGTTATGCCGTCGCATTGATCCCTACCGTCTGCATATTCCCCTTGCTCGTGTACTGCGCCGGCTCGACTATCAGTATGTGGTGGACCTGTGCTTCTGTGCGCAGCTCATCCCTGCCGTCCGAATTGGCGAGCATCGTTATCAAGGCTACAAGATTGAGACAGGCTACGGAATGCTCACCTGCTCGCTCACAGCCCTTCAGTATATCGAGGCACAGGAACTCATCGAGCAGGGCGACGAGTCACTTCCACTACTCGCTGCCATTCTCTACTATCCCGAAAAGGAGTACCATTCCGAGCTTGTCCACGAAAAGGCTAAAGAGTTCGCTAAACTACCGCTCGAATTACTTACGGCTATATCATTTAATTTTCAGGCTTTTAACAACTATCTCTTTAGTAATACTTCATTCTCTCTTTTATCGAAGTTCGTCAAAAAGCCCAAACATCCCATCACTACCGATGCCTCCGATGCGCTCTACGACCTCTCCAAAGAGGGGCTTGGCGATGCTCGTCAGATAGAGCAGATGAACGTGCTTACCTATCTGAAGGTGCTGCGCAAGAAGACTATCGATGCCGTCCACGATATGAAGGGTTTTGGGTGGGATAAGTTGAAAATCAGTGAGGAGGTGGGCTTGCCCATTTCCGTAATCGACAATATATTATGATTAAAGACCAGTTTCTCTATTTCGCACAGTACCCCTCCAAGGAGGGTATCCGTGCCATACTTACTAATGGGTCGAGCGACTTCCCTGGTTATAACGAGCTTACCGAAGTTCTCGACAATCTTCCCGATATGTCGCGCATCCCCGAGATTGCCAACTATGTCTACGGTCAGTCGTTTGACGAACTGAAGCAGCGCATCGATAAGCTGGCAGGTTCGTTCCTCTTCGTTGATTACGGTGAACTGAATATGCTTGCCGATGGGCGCAACTCCTATCAGATTACTCAGCGCATAGCCATCACCGTAGCCAACAAGATGACCAACCGTGCCGATGCTGCCGAATATATGCTTGCCTCCGATGCTACACTTCGTCTACTCTCAAGGGTTCACGCCTGGATGCTTGCCGATGCGGAGCAGGGCAATATCGAGTGGCTCTCACGTGGTGAACTCGATAAGGCGGAGATAATTCCCTTTGTCGCCACGGAACTCTCCTCTGTCGGATGGACGCTTATGCTCTCCTGCATCAGCCCCGATGCGCTCGGCACCCACCACCTCAGTCGGTCCTTTGCCAAGCGGATGCAGTAACGTAATTTTGTACCAAAATTAAAGTCTGATAACAATGACAAAACTACCAATGATATCTATCGTCTCTCTGCCACTCACCATAGTGGCCGACTTCTCGCAGTATCTCTATCAGGACTGGGAATTTGCCAAGTGGATAGGCGTCGCCATCATCATCGACACTATTCTCAGCGTGTGGAAGCACTTTCTTCACAAAGACGCCTCCAGCGAGGCTTTTTTCGGTAAGTTCAGCAAGAAGATTGCCATTTACATTCTTCTACTCATCCTCTCCAACGTACTTGCCAATTTCAAGGTGAATGGCAGCGTGGTCGGTGCTACCCAGTGGATAGGAACCTATCTTTGCGTATTTATGATGGTACGCGAGTGTTTCTCTTGCGTAGAGAATATCCAAGCCATCTATCCCATATTTCCAACCTCATTCGTCCGCCGTCTGAAAGACTTCAACGATAAGGGCGAATACATCAAAAAAGACTGATTATGGCAACAATAGCACAGCGTGATTTCGCACGCAACATATATGTGGCAGCTCAGAAAGCCACCGACATCGCCCCCGAGTTCGTTACCGCACAGGCTATTCTTGAGAGTGGCTGGGGCAAAGCCCGTGTAGGCAAGTACAACCTCTTCGGCATCACTAAGGGCAGCCGATGGACGGGCAAGACCGTTCTAGTAAAGACACACGAGTACTTCAATACCCCCAACCGCACCTTCGTCGCTCCCGAGCGTGTCGTGTCAATATGCAAGTGCAAAGGTGGAAATCGCTGGTATTACACCGTCTATCGTCTCTTTAAGGACTTCGACTCCCTTGCCGACTGCCTTGCCGAGCATTCACGGCTATTGCAGAAGCCAGGCTTTGCCGATGCGTGGCCATACCGCCACGATGCCGAAGAGTTCGCCCGTCGCATCTGCGATAATCGTGGCAGCAAGTATGCCACCTCTCCCGACTACCTTCGTCAGATGCTCTCGCTTATAGTCTCTGTTCGTAAAATGTGTCAATAGACTATGGAAAAGAGAATTGCGATTATCTATGCTATTTGCGGTGCGTTCCTGATACTCATCGTTGCTCTTGCCTTATTCGTGCAGCTCTATCTCGATACGGCAGCTGACCGCAACCGCATTAAGCAGAACCAAAGCCTTCTGCTTCATAACGGCATGGTAGAGGTTAGCGAGACCAACACTGGCAACAGCCATGCTTCTGCTCCAGCCCTCACGCTTCGCACTTCCGAGTTTAAGGAAAGCGGAGACACCTTGACAAAGGTAGCCCGTCAGATAGGTATCAAGCCCTCACGTATCTCCGAGGCTGCCACCGCTGCCACTACCACCGCTGCCGACATTACCACACCAGTTTGGCACACCACCGACACCGCCACAGTATCTACCGATAGTTTGCATCGTCCCGATAGCCTGGTATGCTTCTCTTGGCACGATTCTTGGTTGTCGTTATCAGGCTGCGTGTCCGACAGTATATTCCGAGGGTCGGTAACTTCCACCGATACCCTCGACATCATCGTCCACCGCATTCCCAAGCGTTTCCTTTTCTTTCGCTTTGGCTGTAAGCAGGTACGCATGGACATCATTAGTCGTAATCCACACACACGGCTCACTTATGCACGATATTTTCAGTTAATCAAATAAATGTTTTTATAAGGTTTAGTTTTTAGGTTAGAAGATTTTTTAGGATGATGGGGCTTCCGCAGCGATGCGCAAGCCCCTTTTTGGTACGCTCGGCATGAGCATTATCTAATGGGTGGAAGTCCCGAGTAAGCCCTAATAGCGGGAATTACATAGCCAAAGGCAAGGGTGTTCATCGTGAGGTGAAATCTGAAGGAAGCCGGTGGCAAACATCTGGCCTAACGAACAGAAACTTCATATAAGGCATATGACCATGGATAAGATTGCCAGACAAATCAAAGTCCCATAGCTATTCGGAATGGTCGGTGGAGTTTCCTTGAGCTTAGCGAAAAAATGAAGTAGGTATAAGATGGAAAGATAATGTTCTTATCCGAGGAGGTCTCACGGACGTTTCAAATAGTTGCTTTTACGAAAGAAGCGGAGTAAAGCTTGCCGTGAGAAGTCAGCAGAGGTCATAGTACCCAAGGTACGTGTGCCTACAGGGAAGGACCGAATCGTGCAGTGCAATAGTAAATGAATGTTACCCTGCGAATTTCTTCGTCAGATGTCCGAAAGGAGCTCTCTATCCAAGACGATAGGACGGAATCCGACAATAGGATAGAAGTGACGTTACTCAAAGGGATAGCTGAAAACAACTTGCCACACACCGTGAGGTGTAAAAGTACGAAACCGCCGTATGCCGAACGGCACGTACGGTGGTGTGGGAGGTCGGTAAATGTGAAAGTAGGAGGTAACTGCCTTTTATGAATAACATTTACCTCCTACCCGATTATCGTTTTTATCCTTAGATAATCCCCGAGATTTTCTTTGACGACCTCATAACTCACGGTTTTGTCGTAGCAGAATAATCCCACCCACCGCTCGTTCTTTGTAGCCGTAGCAGCCCTCAAACTGCTACGGATTTTTGCTTCAAATGTTAAAATTTTATTTCAGTACAAATAAAAGTACTGAAATATTTGCGTAGTACGGATAAAAGTATTACCTTTGTATTGTTCAATAAAATAAATATAGAATATGAAGACAAAAAAATTAGCACTCACAGAAATCGAGTTCGATATAATTGAGTCAGGGCGTAACTACCGCAAGAGTTATCCAAACGGAGACCCCGAGTTAAGATACTATCTTGAACGTCTCTTTGTAGAATGGCTCGAAGGCAACGAAGATTAAAACAAACATGCCTCTCCTCTTCGGAGGAGGGGTTATTAAAGAAAGGATACAACTATGGCAACAATGACATTAAAGAGAACACAGGCGGACACAATGAAAGCCCAAATGAGCGACTTGCTGATTTCCATCTCATGGTCAGATCTCGCAAAGCGTTATTTCGGCAAATCAGGTTCTTGGCTCTACCACAAACTTGACGGCATCGACGGTAACAAGAAGCCCACAGAGTTTAGCGAGGCAGAGAAGTTAATACTTCGTGGTGCGCTTACCGACCTTGCCGACCGCATCCGCCGAGCCGCTGACGGCATACACTAAGCCTCGGTTTCTATATTGACCGATTTGAACACCAAGTCGCCACGTGGGCTGGTGGCGCATCTTAGCCCTCTTGCACCAAGCAAGGGGGCTTTTTGCTTCAAATGTTAAAAACATAATTTACTATCAAAAAAGATAGTAAAAAATTTGATTACTATCCAAAAAAGTAGTACCTTTGTATTGTTCAAATAAATATATGGTATGAAACAAGAAAAAATCAAAATGGAGGTTACCTCCGAAGAACAAGACCTCATTCAGGCAATCAGAAATTATTGCGACAGTTATCCAAACGGTTATCCACAGCTCCTTATTTATGCACAGGACATCTTCGACCGACTAACGGATATGCCAAAAGAGTAAAACAAAAGGTTCTCCCTACGGGGAGAACCACTTAAAAGATAAAACTAAAATTACAAGATTATGGAAATAGCAGTACAGAAAGCAGACAAAATCACCGATATGAAGAACCGTATGCGTGATATATATCTTAGTGTGTCATGGCGTGAAATCTCACGCACTTACTTCGAGAAGTCTGTGCCTTGGTTTCAGCATAAGATGTATGGCATTGACGGCAACGGTGGTGTGGGAGGTTTCACACCTGAAGAAGCACAGCAACTTCGTGGTGCGCTCGTAGACCTTAGCGACCGTATTCGTCGAGCTGCCGATAATATTCCAGCCCCGGCTGCTACTATATAGCCGATTTGAACACCAAGTCGCCACGTGGGCTGGTGGCGCATCTTAGCCCTCTTGCACCAAGCAAGGGGGCTTTTTTGCTTCAAATGTTAAAATTATATTTTACTATAAAAAAGTGTAGTAGATATTTGGTTAATACGAAATAATGTAGTATCTTTGTAGTGTCTTAATAAAACAACAAAATATGAAACAAGAAACAGAAATGATGAGGGTCACATCTGAGGAAAGAGATTTGATTGAGCAAATAAGAAATTATAATCGCTCCTATCCAGACGGTTATCCAAGGCTACTCGAAATTATTATTGAGAATTTCTACTCAATGCTAAGACAGCCTAATTAATAAAACCCTCTCGCCCTCTCCTCCGAGAGAGGGCTTAAAACTAATAGAAAGGAAATCAACAATGGAAACAGTTATCAGAAAACAGGTTGTAGTCAGCGATATGAAACAGCGTTTGGCAGACATAAACCTCTCTGTATCGTGGATGGATTTTGCTAACAAATACTTCCACAAGTCATCATCATGGTTCTACCATAAAATGAAAGGAATTGACGGCAATGGTGGCATAGGTGGATTTACTGAAGAAGAGGTAGAGCAACTCCGTGGATCGCTTTTCGACCTCTCCGACCGTATCCGTCGAGCTGCTGAAAGTATTTAGACCTGGTCTTCTGTTGACCATATTAAGACACAAGTCGCCCTTGGTCTATGGGCGCACCCCAGCCCTCTTGCACCAAGCAAGGGGGCTTTTTTGCTTCAAATGTTAAAAATCTTACTTGGTAGCAAAAAAGTTACCAAAATATTTGGAGGTTTGTAGCGAAATTGCTACCTTTGCATTGTCATTAAGACAAAAAGAGCTCTTTTAAATTATGAAGTACAATCAACTTTACAAGGAGTTGAGGAAAGCAGGATGCTTACTCACTCAACATGGTGCCGAGCACGATGAATGGACAAACCCTGCAACTGGGGCGAAAATCAGGATTCCAAGGCATGGCAGCCATGAAGTCAAAACGGGACTGTTGAAGAAAATCTACAAGGTATTGCTCGGACGTTAATCGTCCGGGCGTACCGCCCCTTTTTCAAGAGTTGGTTTGCTGAAATAATAAGGAGGGGCTCTTTTCTTTCAAGTATATTATAAACAACAGAAATATGGCACACAAAATTTTGGTAACAATCGAGTTCGGCGACGATGGGACTTATTCTTGCTACAGTGAACAACCCATTGGCGAATACGCCCTCATTGATGGCGACGGAGCAACCGCCAGTGAGGCTAAGGCCGACTTTCTGAAAGCTGTCGAAGAATGCCGTCAGGCATATCCTGAAGATGCACGCTACACAGGACTTACTTTCGAGTATAAATATGACCTCCGTTCATTCTTCAATTATTTCAGCTTTCTCAACGTTACCGAGATAGCCAAACGTGCCGGCATCAATCCTTCACTCATGCGCCAGTACACGAGTGGTGTCAAGACAGCAGGAGAAGCTACCTATAAGAAGCTCTCCGCTTGTATCTCACAAATAAGAACGGAATTACAGGCCGCCTCGTTCTAAAGGCGACGTACTTCATAAAAAAGAGCCGAAGCCTCTGGTGTGTGATACATCGGAGGCTTTTTCTTTTGCTTTTCATTGCGTTTCTATTCGCTTTTTGTATCTTTGCAACTAATATTAACTGAGAACTATTAAATATATGAAAAAATTATTTTTTACATGTATCTTACTTGTTAGTACGATCATGTGTTTCGCACAGAAGCCTTTGACTTTTACAAAGGTAATTCAGAAGGATGGTTTTACAGCTCAGCAGTTGTACGATGCAACCAAGAACTGGTTTGTACGTACCTATGTTGACTCACGAGCTGTATTGAAATATGAGAACTCAGGTAAAGAATTGACAGGTAATGGAAACATTCCATTCAAGACAAATATGATATTCTCAAGTATTGAAGGTCACATCAAGTATCTAATAGATGTTCAATTCAAAGATGGAAGATTGAAACTTACTTTAAGTGACTTCCGTCATGACCCTATTCGTGAGGCACTGTATAATAATCACCTTGGAGTTCTTGTAGATTCCCTTCCAAAGGATTTAAAAGAGATAGGCATAGAAGGCGCAAACAGAAAGGCTGGATATAAATATTTCTTTAAAAAAGGTAAACCTCTCTGTGAAAGTGCCTTTGAAGAGCTTTCTACCAGCCTTGAGAAATTTGTAGATAAGCGAGAGGTTGAAACAAAAGACGAATGGTAATTTTTTCGCCACGCAAAAATAATTGCGTTAAGTGTCGCTTATCTCGTTGATTATCCCTACTTTTGTATCGAACATCATCTGATAAATAAAATCAACCATTATAACAATGAAGACCAATGCCTTATCAATAGCCAATTATTTCATCGACAAGGCGGGAGAATACAATAAGAAAGTTCGCCCGCTAAAGTTAATGAAACTTGTATATATAGCTTATGGTTATGGGTTGGCAATGCTTAATCGGTCGCTCATAGACCCTCGCTTTGACAAGGTAGAAGCATGGAAGTATGGACCAGTTATTCCTTCCGTTTATCATTCTTTTAAAAGTTATAAAAATGCCCCCGTTACAGCTAAGACTGTTGTAATGGATAGTGATGAGAAAGGCCGTATAACTTTCGTAGAACCACAACTTTCTGATACCGACGCTAAAGCATTGTGTGATTATATATGGAAACGATACAATGATTATTCCGACTCCGAGCTTGTAAAGCTTCTTCATGGAAAGGGTACACCATGGGCCTTTGTCTATGAGGAAGGCAAGAATAATTCTATTCCAGAGTTCCTCACACAACGTTACTACACTCGATTGGTAACTCATCTTCTATCCATTGCAGACAATGAAAGACAGTGATTTTTTTAAGGAACTCGAAAGACTGTCTTCCCTGAAAGGGCAGAATACACGAAAGGAAGAAGAGCAAATTGCAACCAAAGATGACATTGAGTTAGCAAATCTGCGCGAAGACCTCGAAGGCAAACGGCAAGACCGACGCCAGCGTGGAAACTTTGCTGGTCGCATTTTTATACTTATGTGCGTGTATCTCGCAGTGGTACTCTGCATTGTAGTTTCTAAAGGGTTCTGCTGGCTTTTACTCGACAATACTGTTATCAATGTACTTCTCACCACTACTACAGCCAATGTAATTGGCATATTCATCATCGTTGCTAAATATCTCTTTCATAGATAATCTCTTTTTTCCACGAAAGATGCAACCTCTCGCTTGCAAGTTTTTTATTAAACTCTTGAAAGTTGAGATAAAAACTTTGATGTTTTTTCTTTTTTGTACCTTTGCAACGGATATTAACTAAAAACTTTTTATGAAACAAAATGAATCTTCTTTCAAAAGCTGCTCTATGGGATGCTTAATGATACTATTAATGGGTTTTCTTTTCATTTTTGCAGTAAAAACATGTGATGGTGATACTGATTCAGTAGATCCTTCTTCAACAGAACAAGTTACCTCTCAGGACCCTATGCGGACAAAAGCTATAACGATAGCCGAGCAAATCGTAAGAGTCAATTTGCACACATCTTCTGATATTGATTTCTCTGACGAAGACGCTTTTTCTATTGGAAATAATGCATACAATGTATTGGGACATTACACAATTGATGGAGAGGAACATAAGTTTGACCTACGGCTGCATTACAAGGGAGGAGAGTGGACCGCTATCTCTAATTGGGAGTGGAGTCGATTGCAATTGATGCGTGTTGGAGCTACAGACTTAGATGAAGACCTGCACGGAACATGGACTGATGATGTCAGCTTTTAATTTTTCCGCCACGCAAAAATAATTGCGCTTTTCCTTGGCAGTTACAAAACTTCTTCCAGAGCGCACGAAAAAAGCCGGAGCATTGCTGCCCCGACCTGCCATTGGAAGTCTGCTGTCAAACAATAACTATACAACGGCTATTAGTTTCCTGCCTATCTCATGCAACCCTTCCACAATGCGCTTACGCTGTTGCGGGCGAGGTTTCTTTATGCCGTTGGCATAGTGACTCAGCAGCCTTTCGTTGACGCCCGATGCACGCGATATGGCGGCAAGGCTTGCATATTGCTCACACGAACGAATAAGGGCTGCCGTGTCAAGCTCGTAGTCAAACTCGTATTCCCCATTGCGCAGCCACTCTGGCACCTCGTCACCATCGGCTACCATGCCTTCCACATGGAATTGCAAGGTCTCAGGGATTTCCTTCATCAGCACGTCGTAAGTCTTTGCCGTGAGTACCACTGCTCCGGGTACATTGTCGCCGAAGGTTGCGCCAAAGTTATGGTCGCACCATTCTATAAATACTTTTATCTGCTCCATAGTGTTTGTTATTAGTTGTCTTATGTTTTGTTGGAATGGAGGGTGGTTATTTCCACCCTGCCTGTTTCCAAATGCTGTTCAGTAAAAACTGACTTAAATCCTCGTTCATGTGACCCCTTATCGTTACCTTTCCAGGCTTCGTCGGGATGTTTGAACTGTCTGTGGTCGCCTTTTGTCGTGATACACACCCAAGCATCGGCTTCCAGCATCTTGATGACTTCCTTTACTTTGTACCTTTTCATTTGTTGTATATTGTTATTGTTTGACAACACAAAGGTAGTAATAATAATACTATTATCCGAACTTTTAGTTGATAAAAAGTATTCGTTTTAATACTTTTAACCTTTCTGTCTATATTCTCCTTGTTTTTCTTTTCGCCATGCAAAAATAATCGCATTTTTATTTGGCGGTTACAAAAAGACTTCTTATCTTTGCAATTGTCAAAACAAAGCGTAGTAATACGCAACAGAAGGGCGAGAAGAACTTCAAGCCCCGAACTTATTAAACTTCGATGGGCTTATTTTTATGCCCATATTACAGCCTCGCTGTAAAGAAGATATGGCGGATGCCTCCCAGTGAAATTGCCCTTCGGTGCGAAATCGCTTTGTTTTGACGAACGGGAAGAGCATCCGCTTTTTTCGTATCCGTACCCAGCGGTTCTGGGAAATGTCAAAACAAAGCGTAATATGCAACAGACAATCAATTTTGATGCTCAGGCGCAAACTACTCGCCCAGCTATCAACGTACGTGCTACGATACAGCGCAAAATCAAGTCCATTAACCTTTGGCTCGACTCAAAGAGCGAGTTTTACAGCCGTATCGCCGAGTTTCCCGTAACCCGTCGTTTGGTATTTCGCGTAAATGCCGTATCTTTGTGCCTCATGCTATCAGCCATAGCTGCGGAGCAATCGCCAGTGGTAGCCCTATGCTCTACGCTGTCGGCTGGCTATTTGGTTTATCGTTTTCAAAAGAAAGGAGGACGTGATGCACGATAATGATTTTACAGAGATGGAGATAGCTATGGCTTACGGAGGCGACTATAATGTGGGTGGTTGCCGAGTTGATGGCGATGTTAAGAAAGCTCTTAACGAAGGGCAACGTATGTCAGAGGAGAACGACTGTCTGCTGCTCAACGTAAAGGTAGACGGCGTCTTTGCCGGCTATATCTTTAGTCGGGTTGCCAAGAAACTTCACCAGCGCATACAGGTTGGAAGCGAGGCGATGGTAGTGGAACGCTCGGTTAATGGAAAAATCATCGACCAGCTTAGCAAGCCTTGCCGAATAGTCTCGCCCATCATTGCCTACAAAGATGGCAAGGCAGCCCTTGAGGTAACTATGCTCCAAGACGATGAGAGTTATAATACGTGGCAGCCTTTATGGAAGCTCCAGCTAAAAGAGGAAGGAGGCGCACAATGAACATAACAGAAGCTTCCCTCCGCCGTCTTCGCATCACCACCGCACAGCGTGTCCTGCCAGCCATCGCCAACCAGCGCATCTGGGACGCTGGCACGCCTCGTACCATTACGCCCGAAAAGGCAGCCAGGCTCGCAGTAGCCTTTGCCGATGCACTTATTCAAGAACTTAACTATAGAAAGGATCTCGACAATGAAAACCAATAACGCCACCACCCAGTCAACAACTATCGTTTCCGTTGACAACTACAAGCTGTCTCTCACATCTGATGCGATGCGTGCCATAGCACAGGCAAAAGAAGTGTCAGGCATAATCCTCAAGATGATAGACGAACTCAATACTCTCTTCATCGAGTTCGGACAGGGCAACCCGCGCGAATACACGCCACAGCAGTGTCTCGAAACCCTCTCCGACCTCCTTCTCACTAAGGAGCGCATTGCCGACATAGCAGCCATCGACATCCGCTACAATGATCTCCCCGTCAAAACCGAATAATAAAACCCTTCAGACAATGAGTAATAAGAAAGAAACCCCTGAGCAGACCATTACCGACATCAGCATCTATGTGGCAGCTCTCTTCACTACCTACCGCCCTGCTTCCGCACCAGCCGAAGCCACCCATTTCTTCTCTACCGTCGAGGTTGTCGATGCCATCCGTGGCATCGACCCCTCTGCTAAGGTAAGCCCCGAGCAAGTGTTTTCCGCACTTATCGATGCAGGTTTCAATTTCTGCAACCGCCCCGGGGCGCACAGCTTAGAGTTTAAATGGATGTTCAGGGAAATATAGCTACGTTTTATACAAGATATGTTTTTATAAAGAATTTGAAGAATAACTTTTTTTATTCCAAATTTAATTTTATATTTGCATTAAAATAAACATTATATTATGGAACTGATACAAGGCTTATCTTTAATAATAGCACTCATACTTATGCCGTTTGTTACTCATGGACACTCTTGGTCATTAAAATTATTATACATCGGTATTTGTGGCTTTCTTACTCCAATAATAGGAATACCCCTTTACCGACATCTAACGAAATAATATGTCTTCTTAGAGGAATAAACTGTCCTTTATTCGTCTGCTGTCTGTTATTATATTTGCAAATAAAAAGACAAATATGGTAACAGACAGTCTCGTTCGTAAGAAATTCGTTCGTGATACCCTTCAGCAGGGTATCTCTAAAATTTATGCTACGCAAGAGTCAGTTGTGCGTAGTAATTATCAGCTTCAATCTGGGCGTCTTCTAACTTCTCTCTCCAAGCATTCTTCCAGTTCCACTATTACAGGCGAGTCTTATACTATCTTTGTTCGAATTTTGCCTTATCTCCGTTTTTTGGATATGGCATATCGTCAGCGCAGTGACCGCATCGCTAAATCCAAGCGACGTAACCTTGCTCTTTATAATCGTGTTGTTTGGGGTGTGCTCTACCATGAAACATTCCCACAACTTCGTTTCGGATTCACGGACGAAGTGCGTAAAACTATTCATGATCAATTACAACATTCATTAAACCCATAAGTGTATGGCTAATAAACACCTTTCAGAAGACGAAATTCAGTACACCATTGACGTGAGGACTGCAAAGGCACAGCAAGAGATTCACAAGTTGGAAACTCAGTCTGCCAGTCTTCGTAATGAGAATAAGCAGCGACTTCAGCAGATGATTAAGCTTGAAGCTTCAGGCAAGAAAGAAACTGATCAGTACAAAAAACTCTCAGCCTCCTATAGAGATGCAGGCAAACAGATTAAAGAATTATCTTCACGTATCCAAGAACAAACACGTTCCTTGGATACAAATGCTATGACGATGTCTCAGCTTCGTAAGCAGTCAAAGTCCTTACAACAAGAACTGGACAATGTGTCTAAATCACTCAACCCTACTCAATATGAAGCTCTTGAAAGTCGTCTGAAAACAGTTAATGCTCGTATGGCTGAGCTAAGACAAAATGCAAAAAACTTCAAGGAACTTGCGAGCTCCGACGGATATAATGAATTCTTTTTAGGGCAAGTTGCCGTCAAAGGTATTGAGGTTGCTGTTGGCTGGGGAAAGAAACTTCTTGGTACACTTTCAGATACTATTGATAAAAGCATTGAACTTGCCGAGTCAGCCGATGGTATAACTCATGCCTTCGAGAAGATTGGCACAGCAGACTATTTGCAAGAACTTCGTTCTGCTACAAAAAACACCGTGTCAGATATTGAACTGATGAAGGCAGCGGTTAAAGCAAAAGACTTCCGCATCCCTCTTGAGGACCTTGGTAAATACTTATCTTTTGCTCAGCTTAAAGCCCAGCAGACTGGTCAGGAACTCGACTACATGGTAGACTCAATCGTTACTGGTCTTGGTCGTCAGTCGCCACAGATACTTGACAACTTGGGATTGTCTGCTGCTGAGATTAAGGAACAAACAAAAGAGACTGGCGATTTTATGAAAGGTGTCGCAAATATTGTCGAAAAAAATCTTGCACAAGCAGGAAAAACTTATATCTCTGCTGCTGACCGAGCAACTCAGCGTACCGTTGACCTTCAGAATGCACAACTCGCACTTGGTAAGGCTTTACTTCCTATTAAGGAGGAATTCTCTGACATTTATGGTCAGATTCAAGTCGGGACTATTAAGGCTATTAAATACCTCGTTGACCATCGTGAGACGCTTGTTCTTCTTACAAAGGCTGTTATACTTCTTACTGCTACTTATGCTGCTTATACGGCAGGGCAAAAACTGTCTTATCTATGGAGTTTACGTGCTGTTGCTGTGAGTAAACTTAAGGCTGCCGCAGCTGCGGTTGAGAATGCAATGCTGCAATTGTCTGTATTACGTCATGCAGTGCTCAATAAGACCATGACAACTTCTATTGCCTTGCAGAAGGCTTTTAATATTGTTCTTAAACTCAGCCCTTGGGGACTCGTTTTCGGAGCAATCACGCTCGTTGTCGGGGCATTATTGATGTTCAATAAGCGTGCTGACGCTGCCACTGTGGCACAGAAACACCTTAATGACATTCAGTCAGAAGCCAGCCGTAAGACAGAGGAAGAACGTATTAAAATAGAAATGCTTACCAAACGCATTCACGATCATTCGCTCTCTCTTAAAGAACGTCAAGATGCGATAGTAGCTCTACAGAAAATCGTTCCTAATTACACAGCTAAGCTTTCTCGTGAAGGACAGGTTTACGACGAGAATACTCGTGCCTTAACTCGCTATCTCAATGCTTTAAAAGAAAAAGCCTTATTAGAAGGCGCACAGTCCGCTATTAAGGAGTTAGGAAAGCAAAAGGCTGAGTTGCTTATCAAACAGCGTCAGCAGGAAAAAGACCTGAAAAAGATGAAGCAAGAACAGGCGAACTTTACCAAAAACAATGCAGGTCGTCCGCAGACTTCGCAAGGTAATGTTGCTCCAGGGCAGGTATATGCAGCGTCTGGTTATTCTGCTGAAGTTTCTACTATCTCACGTCAATTGAAGGACACGGTTGAGAAAATTAAAGTAATAGACACTTCTCTTGATGCTATTGGTAAGGAGTTTGGTGAAAAACTCTTTTCGACATACAATAGTGGTGGTGGTGCTAATGTCGGGACGGTCGGAGCTACCCTTGATTTAATTAATCAAAAGATAGAAGCTTTAAAAGCAAAAAGGCTTACTATTAAGGTTGGTGACACAAAGGAACTTAAAGCTATTGATGCTCAGATTGCACAGTTAGAAAAAAGAAAATCTCAGCTGGAATATTCATCTGGTGGGGGTAAAGGCGGTAAGGAGGGAAAGGCGTCTTCTAAATCTAAAGGTGTAGATCCTGATAGCATTGCGTCTCGTAATTTCTCAAGTTCTCGACAAAGTTCGCTCGATGCAGCCAATGCCGCTTATCAAAAGGATGTAAACAACCTCAATATGTCGCTTGCCCAGAAGAAAATCTCACAGGAGCAATACGACATCTATACCTCTGCGCTCAACACGCAGCACGCCACCGACCTCCTTACTATTGAGCAGAACTATTACACCAAGTCCACGCAGATGGCTTTCAAGGATGCTGCCAAGAAGAAGGAACTCGAAACGGGGCAGAGTAAGAACGTTGCCCAAGCCAAGCAAAAACTTGAAGAGGCACGCATCGCTGCCGAAGAGAAGTATCAAGGCGTAATGACACAGCTCATAGACCAGGGCAAGGTTCAGCAAACCTTAACCCTGGAACAGGAACGCGATGCCAAACTCGAAGTCCTCCGTGGCTACTATGACACGGCTTTACAGCTGGCGCAGCAAAGCGGCAAGGACGAGTCTGCCGTTGATGCTGCCTACAAGCAAGCTCGCCTCAATATCCTATCCGAATATAATGATAAGCAGCTTGCTAAGATAAAAGAGTTTGAACAGCAAAAGGCACAGGCTCGTCAGGAGTACGGACTTGACTCCTTTGAAGACCAGCTTGCGGCACGTCGCAAGAAGATAGACGAGGATTTCGCCAAAGGGGTACTCACCGAGCAGCAACACCAACAGGCACTAACCAATCTTGATCAGCAGTCTGAAGAACATCGCCTACAGATACGCCAGCAGTACGGACTTGCTACCCAGCAGGAACTCTATAACGCCGAGCTTGAGATGCTCCAACTCCATTTGCAGAACAAGGAAATCTCACAGCAGGAATACGAGGAAGCCGTCAAGAATCTCAAGATACAGAAGGCAAAGGAGGCTTTCGACTACTACGCTAATCTTGCCAGTGGTGCGGTCAAGGCTCTTCAAGATGCCGAGATTGCGAATGTCGACGCCAAGTACGATGCCGAGATAGAGGCTGCACGAAACGCAGGTAAGGACACTACTGACATCGAGAAGAAGAAAGCCGAGGAGAAGCTGAATATACAGAAGAAGTATGCCGATGTGAACTTTGCAATTCAAGCTGCACAGATTATTGCCTCTACTGCATCAGCTGTTGCTAAAACTTTCGCTGAGCTTGGATATCCGGCAGGTATCCCAGCAGCAATTCTGATGAGTATCACTGGTACAGCACAGCTCGCCTTAGCCTACGCCGAGCGTCAGAAGGTTAAGCGAATGACCCTAAGCGGAGCGAGCGGTTCAGCCTCCGCTTCGGGCGCACGTGTCGCCACTGGTTTGGAGTCGGGCGGTAGCATAGACATTGAGCGAGAGCAGGATGGCAAGCTCTTCCACGCAGCCTACGACCCTAACCGTCGAGGGTTTATCAACAAACCTACGGTCATCGTCGGAGAGGGAGGCTATGGCCATAGCAAGGAGTGGGTGGCATCGAATGCAGCTGTTGAGAATCCTACCGTAGCCCCTATCATCGACATTATCGACCGTGCCCAGCGTGCAGGTAAGATACGCACCCTCGATATGAATAAGTTCCTCATACAGCAAGCCTCGGGGCGTGCCTCAGGGGGACACATTATCCCCACCACCAGTGATGTGCGTGGCATTGCCCAGGATCCCCTTCAGAACTCGCTCATCAAACGCCTTACCGATGTCCTCGATAGTATCTCCACCAACGGCATTGCTGCTAGCGTGGCACTAAACGAGCTTGAACAGAAACAACAACTGCGCGATAAAGCGCGTAAATACGGAAGTAAATCATGAGAGTAACAAATCTCGAAAAGGGTGAAGACTACAACCTCAAGCCCGATACCCAAATACAAATTGAACGTACCAATCCGTTCTTCAATAACTATGGCGAGCAATCAACTCCGCTGGAGCTTCCTGCCTCTGATCACAACAGACGATTGCTCAATTTTCCCGATATGTTGGCACAAAGGCGAAAAGCACAACTCATTGATGTAACTATCCAAGATGGGGAATACTTTGCACAATGTCGACAAATGGTACTATCGGCACAATATAAAGGCGATATTGCTACGTCTTTTTACATCAACGATGGTTCTTTTTACTCGAAGATAAAAAACATTAAGCTCAAGGAGGTATTCAAAGGTGAGTTTATACCTGGTGTTAATACCGTGGAGCAGGGCATAGAGTTCTGTCGTAAGCTCCGCGATAACACTAACGATAAGTTTACCATTTTCCCCATCCTCGTTACCGACGACTCTGGAGATGCTAACGCTTATAATTACAAAATTATTAATGCTTTTGGATGGGAAGCACCTTTACAGTACAAGCCGCAATTTGTGCTAACCAATGGTTTTTTTAAAAAAGAGGAAAAGGGAGCCCCTGTTTCTGCTTTTATTCCTGATGTGGGTGGAGAGCTTTGCGACTTCTATAATGCTGTAGAGCGTACGGAATATGTCGACAATATCCCCATTAGGTTAAAGCCTGGTTACTACATATCGCCCTTTATCCGTGCTAATTATCTGCTACAACGTATCTTCAAGTATTTTGGATACACGTTGCAAGATAATTTCTTTTCTATTACCGAGCCTTTTGATAAAATGGCAGTACTTAATAATGTTATCGATGTTTTGGTCAATGGTAAAATAAAAGTGGCTGACCTTGTACCTGATGTAACTTGTACCGATTTTTTAGAGGTCTTTCGCAAGAAGTTCTGCTGTGAGTTCTCTGCCGATGAGGGAAGCCGTGAGGTAAAGGTAGTATTTTTAAGGGAGATACTCCAGAACGTGCCTTCAGAGGATCTTACGGACTGTATTACGGAAGAACCTACAGTTATCTATAAGTCGGAAAAGGATTATCAAAGAATTATTCTGCGAGCTGCTAATAAGATCGATGCCGAGTCTACTGATTCTTACGATGATCTAAAGAGTATGTATTATGCTAACCCTGGCGCATTGTTTAATCCCGTAGAGGGCACTTTCTATAAGGTGGGCTTCTCGGGTGCGTATAAGGTCATCACCAAAATAGGGGAAGCGGCACAAGACTATAATACAGGTGAACATTTAGCGTTAAAGGAAATAAAGGTACCAGAACTCATCCCTGAGTTTAGAATGTTAACGGTTAAGCCAAAGGGGGAGAAGCGTACTACCGAATTGGGAAAATTCTTGTATGTGGGTAATTACATTGCGGTTAACTCGAAAATGATAGTTACAGGTAGCGATAAGAAGGAGACATCCGAAAAGCCAGTGAAGCAAAATACAATGCTGGCTTTCACTTATTATGATATTGACCAAACAAGAGCTACCATTTCGCCCTATCGGGTGGTTAATGATAGTAATCATGTTAAATTATTCGATTACGCACTCTATTATAACGGTTCTGATGGCATCTACGAGAAGTTTTATCGTCCTTACGATCTTATGCTTCGCAATTCGTTACACGACATGAAGGTGAAATTGTTACTGTCGCTATCGCAGAAGCAAAACTTACCCGCTGTAGCTAAGGTAGTTATCAGAGGTACACCGTTCTTTTTTAATAAGCTAAAGTTTACACTCGGTGGGAAGAATGAACCCTTTGAGTCGGAGTTTAAGACCATATCATTAATGGAACCCATTGTCGAAGCTCCAAAAATACAGGATATTCTTGTTAATATGGTGGCTGAATACAAGTGGGTGCCTAAAGTAACGCAGGAGCAGGTATCAAGAGAGGCTTACGAGACTTCGGGGAAAGATAAGGATCGCACCTTCGTTACAATTTATCCCCCATTACCGTCTAAGGAGTTTGTGGGGAAAAAATATGGGTTGCAAACCTCCTTCACCTCGAAAATGCTTAGGGATAGCTCTTTTTGGAATCACTCGGAATGGGAGTTTACACGCACCACAGTATGGTTGGAGTGTGTGCCTAATTGCGACAGAGTATCGTTGCAATAATAAGGGAGTATGTCCTTTCTTTTCTATGTGCTTATAATTATTTTTGTACTTAATACTTTCACATATCTTCGTTTATGGATATTATATTAAGACCTGATAGCTTGTCATTCACTGGCAACATCAATCACTTCGTTATTGCGGCGAATAAAGAAATTTCCTTTGTATTAAGGCTTGAGCAGGGCGACTCTATAGTCGTGCAGCACGCTTATACGCCCAATAAGAAGAATATGGTGGATATTGATGTCGAAAAAATTGTTGCTCCGCTATTAACTTTCATACTTAAAGAGGAAAAAGAACCATATAAGCAGGAACTCATAGCACGTTCGTTTAAAGTAGAAATAGCGGAAAAGGATGACGAGGAGAATAAATTCGTTTATACATTTAGAGTTATGAGGGCAGGGGTCGACCATTTGGCTGACTCGCCTACCAATTTCCTGAAAGAGAACTTTCTTACATGGCAACCATCCATAAAACCCGTTACTTATTATACACCAGAATTTTTAACTTATTATGCCACCGAAGATGTGGTGGCTAAGTGTCAAGCCTTTGTTGACAACAATGGGCAGTACGGTACTACCGACTTGCTATTGGCTAATATTCCTAAAGACAGTGTATGGACAATTCCCGTACAGTATGCTATCATTGCGGAGAAAATTAAAAAGATGCCATCGTTTTATGATGTTTGGATAGAAAGTACCATGGGTGTCAGGCTCACCTATAAGCAGCGGTACTATGCTTCTGACATCAAGAGCGAACAGGAACAGTGGATCTTGTTTGAAAACTCGCTCGGGGGTGTTGATACGTTCCGTGCTTATGGCGATGCTGAAAATACGGCAAAGCATACGCATAATATTGCTGAGATAGAGAACGATACGCTGGAATATCGTGTTGATACTGCGAGGGAATTTAAGAAAAATACAGGATTACTATCTAAGCAGGAACGGCAGTGGTTACTTGATTTCTTTCCGTCGCTGGGCAAGTATATCTATGTTAATGCGTATATACGGCGCATTGTAGTAACGGAGAGCAATGTCAATTATGAAGTGAAGAAACTGCCGTCTAGCTATAGCTTCACTTATAAGTATGCTGATGCCAGACCTTATCTCAACCTACCACGCACTCCGCTCTCTGAAACACTCTCTGAACTTAATATTAAAGTACCCGATGTAGGGTCTTTTACCATCGCCCCACGCTTAGTTGAGTTCCAAAAGCTACAACTGAGTGGTGGGGCACTCTTCCCCGTGCAGAACCCTTATGCTGAGTCATGGGGGGTAACAACCGCAGATGCTATTATTGCATTTCTCAAAGAAACTATAACTGCGGCATATAAGGGAGATGGAGCTTTTGGTCATACGCATACCAACATCTCTGTGCTTGATGCGCTGAATAGGTTTGGAAAATATCTTCTTTTAGGAACGGAGAAAATAGCAGCGGGAATGGCGGATAAGGCTACGATAGCTAACAACCTTGCTCCGAAAAGCACCGATTGGGATGCTATCCTGAGAAAAGACCGCAACGACTCTACTAGCCACGACCTTACCATTGGAGGAAATCTTACCGTTCATGGCAGTCTTGGGAGTAATGCTTTCTCTGAAGGTATAGGTGGGGCTGGTTGGAGGTTGTGGTTAGACCACATGGGCAAAAGCCATTTACAAGTAGATTTCTTTGAAGCAATGGTGAGAGCTGCTTTTCACGAGTTGGAAGTTAGGCGTATGATTGGTATTAGTGGCGATCAGATGCAGAGCAATGCTGCTAGCGTATTGATAGATGCTATCCCAATACTTACTGAAGGTAAGGTGGTAGCGTGGAAGTGCCACCTCAAAACAGATGACGGCACTACACAGATATTCAACACTTGGGCTGCCGGTGATCAGGCTTTCTGCAAAACTTCTAATCTTCGTCAAGGATTGACGAAAGATGCTGCTAATCGCACTTATTGGCGTGTGGTAGCCGATGTTAAGGATAAGACCGACAGCGAAGAAGCTTATATTATTCTTTCTAACGAAACACCTTACTATGACGACAAGCGCACAGATGCGCCACAAGCTGGCGATAGCGTGGTGCAGTTCGGACATAATGCAGCATGGGATCTTGCACACGGCATAGATACGGCTACTACTGCCAATCGTATGAATGTGATTATGCAGACCATTAGCGGTGGTTCTCCCGTCAATGCGGGATATAGGGCTATCTATAGTTTCAATTACTCCATTGCCGATAATGCCGTATTTTATCTAAGTGCGGGGCAAGTGTTATTACGCTCTAATAGCTTGAAATGGATTAGCGAGAGTGGTGCGGAAGTGCCTAATGTGCTATATATGGGCGATTGGAAGCCTGGAACGAAAGCACACCGATATGAGACTTATACCTATAACGGAAGTACAAGGATATGTCTCATGGATACAACTGATGAACCTAACGATCAATCTGCGGCATGGGGTATCTATGCTGCTAAGGGTGGCAGTGGGCTAAGGGTGGAGGGTTTCTCCTCGGCTGGTAGTGCTGCTTTTACGGAGGGACAGACGGATTGGAGGGCTACCTTTGAGCTGCACGTATGGGAGAATGATATTGAGACGACAGACACGCTGCCCACTACTCGCTTTCGCTGGACGAGGGTAAGCGAGTATTCGGCTGGTGATACGGCTTGGAATGGAGCGCACGAGAATATAGGTAATACGCTATCGGTAACTTATGATGACTTAAAGGGGGATACCTCGTTTATCTGTGCGTTTTTGAGTGCCGACGGCAATGATGTATTAGCAAGTAGAACTTTTTAATTTTTTAAAAATAGAAACAATGGCAAATGTATTAGCACAAAAGACCTTTACGGTCAAAAAGATTATCAATGGTAAGACACTCACCTTTACGCTAAAGGTGGATAAGGCTTTAACACAGATTTATTCGCGTGACACAAAGAGTTTTGCGCCCGACTACACAAAGCAGAACCTTACCATTACACCGATGTTGCTGGTAAGTGGACTTACGGGTGATCAAATCGCTAATGTTAGCGGGTTTAAGTGGAGCGTAGTAAAGCAGGACGGCACGGCATCGGCTACAAAGTTAGTGGATATTGAGAGTAGTTCGGCTAAGAAGTTGGCTACCAACCTTATCGATTGTACAGGTTTGAAAATCACTTGTGAAGCGACTTATACCGATCCAACAAGTAAGATAACAGCACCTATTACCGCCTCTATTGATATTACCAAGGTGGAGAATGCGGGTATGAACATTCTTGCAAGTATGTATATGCCACAAGGCGACACGTTCGACAATTCGACAGCATCATTGAAGCTGCACTGCGATCTTATGCGTGGTGGCGATATTGATAATACAGATGTTACCTACAAGTGGATGATGTTGAGAGATGGCTCGTGGGTGGAACTGGATGCAAGCACGGCAGAAGGCATCACCAATTTTACGACTAACGAAATCACCGTACCTGCTTCGGCAGTTACGAATGTGGGTATCTTTAAGTGTGTCATCAAAGATGCCGATGAGGGTAGTGCCACAGCACAAAAGGAAGTGTTTGCTATTGGCACGCTCTACGACGGTAGCGACCCTTACGAGATAGATGTATTTCAGCCAAATGGCGACAGCGTGGACACAGGCGGCACATTGGCACATTGGTTTAAAATCCGTCAGGGTGCTACCTATGTTACGAACGCTGATTTTCTTCAGGCGCATAAGATGTTTGTGTGGCGATTTGCAACCAACAACGCTATGGATACCACGTGGGGAACACAAGGTAAAAAAGAGTGTACACTCAACGCAGAGGAAGCACGCTATGAGCTAACAATTGCATACGCTGACTTGTTGAGCGGTACGCAGGCTTTCACGGTGGAACTAAACTAACCGAGGGGAGGATTAGCGTATGGTATTAGCACAAAAGACATTCTCGGTTAGAAAGAATATTCACGGTAAGGACGGTGCGCCCGCCCTTACCTTAGCTGTCATTCCTAGTCAGCTAATCTTTGATACCGATGAGGGCGGAGCAATTCTTACAAAGGTGTTATCAGCGAACACGGCTAAGGTGGGCTTGTATGACGGACAGACAGAGGTAACAGCCGAGAAGTACAATGTTACGCCTGTGAATTGTACAGCTACATTTGCTAATGGTGTGCTGACTATTACAAGCGTTACCAAGGGCGCATATAGCGGTAGAGTAGATATTACGGCTATTTACAAGGGCAAGACAAGGGTAGGCAGTGTAGCTTTCAATGTGAACGCTAACCACGTGTACGAAGCTAAGTTTGAAGCGCAAGAAAAAGCCATAGAAGCGGTAGTATCGGATACAGCTATAAAAGAGGATGGCTCGTTGCTAAGTAAGGTTTACTCTATGTTTAAGATGTTATCGGATAAAATTAAGTTGTTTGTTACAGACGGATTAAAGAGAGCTGGGATAGAGATAACATCTGATAGCGTTAATTTAATGGGTAACAAGGTAAAAGTTACCAATAACGATAAAGAAGCATCTCTTTTTGAGAATGGTAAGCTTAATGCCAATTTAATTGATGCCAAGAAGATTGTTGCAGAGGGTGTTAAGGCACAAGTCATTGATGCGAAAGACGCAACTTTTAAAAATGTTAATATAGAGGGTGGTGTTAAGGCTAAAACGGGGAAAATTGGAGGGTTTGATATACAAGGTGGTTCGTTAATTAATGACGCAACAATTACAACAAGTGCCAAAATGACTTTCGGGAAGAAAGATAGGGATAGTAACAGGATTGTAAGTATAGGTAATAATGTTAGTGATGAAGACTATGAGATAACTCTGTGTAGGCTAGAAGATTCTTTTCCAATAACAAGAAGTACCCTCCTTTATAGGAAAATAGGTATTTATATTTCCGTTGAAATTGATGGCTTCCGTAAAACCGAGATTTGTAATGCGCTATACATAAAGAGAGGAAATATAAAGGGCTTCCGCTTAAATGTAAAGCGTGTTAATAAAGAAACATATTATATCGACAAGATGGACACATTCTTAGTAAATAGAGCAGATTCCGCTGATTGGTATCTACCTTCTGATTGTGAAGATGGGCAATCTTTCTATATTGTACCAAGCAGATCTCGTACAGTAACAATTCATACTGCTGACGGGGATAGATTAAGTTATAGTAGAGGAGATACGGATAGGAAATTAGAGGGAGCTTATATTCATCAGTTTGTCTATGATGCTGAAAATCATTATTGGTACTGGGGGTGGCAAAACTAAAATGCCCCCCATATCCCTCTCACTGTATTCCTCTGTTTAATAATTTGTAGGAAAGATGGACAGTAGGATGGTAATATATGCCATTTTATTTTTTATATTAAAAGGTTACAGCACTCCTTTATAATTTAACAACAGCTTATTAGCCTCCTTAATATCCTTTGGCGTATAAATGTCAGTTATTAATATCGAAGAATGACGCGCCTGATCACGCACAGTCAAAATATCCGTGTTCGCACGAAGCATATTCGTTATACCAGTATCTTTGAGTGAATAGAACTTATAACGGTCGCTAAGATTTAACTCCTTACGCAGCACTCGAGTCCAATAATCTCTAAAACACTTCTCGTTTCTACGCTCCGCACCAGGCATAAAATCATCACCAAATAAATAATAACTTCCTGGATTATTAAACACTCTCAAATCATTCATCAGTCGTAACACATGATCAGGAACTGTAAGCACTGCATCGTGATGATTTTTTGTAATGTTACCATGTAAAAACAAAGTCTTCCGTTTAACACTAAAGTCCTCCACCTTTATATAACTCATCTCACGAGGACGAATAAAAAGATAATGTAACATATAACAAGCCAACAAATAATGCCTATTATGCTCCCATAACCAAGAGTGCATTATGGTTAACACTTCATCAGGAATTACATCACGATTCTTTACCTGTCCCCTACGCTTTACCACGGAATAACTCTTAGTAGGGTCATTCGGAACATAACCACGCTCCACCAAATACTTACAAAACGTCTTTAACCAAGATAAATAATTATTCCTCGTACGAAGTGTATTATTCCTATCTATAAAAACATAATCCAAAAACTGACCCACCATTCGATGGTCAAACTGATAAGAATAAAATAGGTTTACTTTCTCTTTTTCCTTCCACTCCTTCAATACCCTCAGTCTACTCATATAAGATACCACTGACTCTTCTCTCATATTATGCTCTTTCAATAGTTTCCATAAATATTCCTCATATTTCCTACATACATCATCGAAAGAAGAATATGCTAAAGGTTGTTCTATCTCCACCCAAGGATTCCATCCCTGCATCAGCTTCTCCGTGAGCCTCTTGATAAGTGCCTCTCCATATACCCGTTGGTTACGCTTACCTTTAATATGACCAAGCATAAACTTCTTAATATGAAACTTACCCCTTGCAGGGTCAAAGGCAGAAAGAGAAACATAACACTCCGAAGCCTGATGAAACTTCGGAGTTTTCCATCCAATTATCTCATTGGTAGCTGTTGCTCCGCTCTGATAAGAAAAACTTTTTTTAGGCATTTCTAAACTTTGTTTGAAATGCCCCATTGAACAATTAGTATTAAACTAAAATCAAGCTTCACCGACTTTTCGCCGACCTCAACAGCCCCGACCATGCGGAAGTGTCAAATAATCAATTGCTTAGCTTTGTTTTTGTCGGGATGACAAGACTCGAACTTGCGACCACTGGTCCCCCAGACCAGCATTCTAAACCTACTGAACTACATCCCGTTGATTATTTTACGTTACAAAATTAAAGATAAAAGGTGAGATTAGCAAATTTTTTTGTTTCGTTTTTACTTAGGCTCAAATATAAATATTACTTTTGTATACCTCTATAAAGAGGACGTTTAATATGATTTTATAATATTATAGGATAAGTAAAAAACTTTTAAAAAGTAAGATATAATAATGCTATATACTATCACTTCTCCAGCAAATCCTATAAATGCTTGCATTTATTTGCCAGCATCTAAGAGTGTAAGTAATCGTTCTCTTATTATCAATGCATTATCAAAAAGCATAATAATTCCAGACAATCTTTCTGATTGTGATGACACAAAGGTTATAATTGATGCTTTAAAAAATATGCCATATCAGATAAATGTAGATGCTGCAGGTACAGCTATGCGCTTTATGACGGCTTTATTAAGTGTTACTGAAGGGGAACATGTTATAACTGGAAATGAGAGAATGAAACATAGACCAATAGGAGTTCTTGTAGATGCTTTGAGAAGTATTGGAGCTAATATTACTTATGAAGAAGAAGAAGGATTTCCTCCACTTCGTATAATAGGTAAAAAATTAAAAGGAGGACACATTGAAATGGCAGGGAATATAAGTTCACAATATATATCTGCTTTGTTAATGGTGGCTCCAGTTTTTGAAGAAGGGTTGGAGTTGCATTTAAAAAATAATATCATATCCAGACCTTATATAGACTTAACATTACATGTTATGCATGAATATGGTGTTAAGGCAGAGTGGACAGATGTCGATACTATAACAGTCCCAGTTCAGAAGTATAAGGCACGACATTATTATGTGGAAAATGATTGGAGCGCATCAAGCTATTGGTATGAGATGATTGCTTTGCATAAAAGTAACAATGTAGAGCTATTATTGCCAGGTCTGATGGATTGTTCGCGGCAGGGCGATTCTGCATTACGTTATATTTTTTCGTTATTAGGAGTTAAGACTTTTTTTGAAAGAAAGAAAAATGATTCACTTCCTGTAGTAAAATTGTCTAAACATACCTGTATGTTAAAGCATTTAGACTATAATTTTATAAATCAGCCAGATATTGCTCCTACTTTTATAGCCTTGTGCCCATTGCTGAATATGTCCTTTCATTTTACAGGTTTAGCGAGCTTAAAGATAAAAGAGACTGATCGTATAGAGGCTATGAAGTGTGAAATGCGAAAATTAGGATATGTTTTATATAATAATAACGATGATGAATTGCGATGGGACGGTAAACGCTGTGATATAGAATCTGAGCCTATAATAAACACTTATGGAGATCATCGTATTGCTATGGCTTTTGCACCATTAGCCTTGAGGTTAGGAAGAATAATCATAAGCGATCCTAATGTTGTTACGAAGTCATATCCGTTGTTTTGGAAAGATCTTAAAGAAGCGGGTTTTAAAGTAGAAGAAAGATGTTAAGATGAATATAGTAATAATAGGTATAGTGTCTTTAATAGTATTGGGCTTAATAGCTGGTATATTTACACGTATTGCTAATAAGTATGGTAGTGAGCATAAAGTTATACGTAATATTCCAAATGACTGCTCTACATGTATGGTTACAGATGGTAGTTGTGAACAAGTATGCGTCATGAAGGCTGCTATAAATGAGGCTGAATATTATGACGATGAAGAGCTGGACAGGTTTATAGGGAGGTCTTCTGACAGTTATACCTCTGATGAGGCAGATGAGTTTGCTTATGTCTTATATACAATGAAGCCTTATGAGGTTAAGGGGTGGAGTAGGAGCTTAATGATACGGGGTATTAATGTGCCAGATCAAATAAAAGATGAGCTTATAGCACTTATTGATGAATGATTAAAGTAATAATATATATATAATTAGTATAATGTAAAAGCAGTGAGGTTATGGGTTAATTAATCTGTATGGAATATCACTATTCATAGTAAGAAAATGTAATAAATTATAGATAAGAAAATGGAAATAAAAGTTAATAGTTTAGAAGAGATTAATGAAGCTGCAAAGAAATTTATTAATACTATTGGCAGCAATAATGTTTTTGCTTTTTATGGTAGAATGGGGGCAGGAAAGACTACCTTTATTAAAGCTGTTTGTGAAGAACTTGGGGTAAAAGATGTTATAACATCGCCCACTTTTGCGATAGTTAATGAATATACTGATGGGAAGGGATTACCTATATATCATTTCGATTTTTATAGAATAAAGAAGCTTGAAGAGGTTTATGATATGGGATATTCTGATTATTTTGATAGTGGTAATCTTTGTTTCTTAGAGTGGCCGGAGCTTATAGAAGATCTTTTACCAGATAATGTTATAAAAGTTGTTATAGAAGAAGAGGACGATGGTTCAAGGTTAATTAAACTTTAGAAAGTGTTTAGGAAGATTCTATAAAAAAAATGCAACTAAGTTTACCCGTTGGCGGAATTAAAATAATAGATAAATTTATATGAAAGAAAAGTTGTACATACAAGAATTTATTTGTAACTTAGTATTGCTCAATACATTAAGTTATAAAATCAGTATGCACAACTTATATACAAATTTCGTAAAAATCCTTGATATATGCAAGCTATTCTCAAAAGATTTAGTAAATGAGCAAGGTAATATTCCACGCCCAGGCGTCGTTCCGAGATTTAGCGACCTTGAAATAGTATCGCTTTCCATAGTAAGCGAGGCAATGGGCATTGATAGCGAATGCCT